>JALVTF010000015.1 GCA_027024145.1 Campylobacterales bacterium | reverse complement strand
ATATTGAGCGAAGCGACGAGGATGATGAGCATGAGCACGATAAACAAAGCGCGCTTTTCCATGGCAAGGGCGCTAAAAAAATTACCGTTTTGCTGCCACCATCCCACTATCCCCACATCGCGCGGCAAGATGGCAGCGAGCTTTTTAATATCTTCTTGGGGATGGGGCGAGTATACATGGATACCACTGATGTGGTGGGGCAATAGATGCAACACTTTGCGTAGCGATTCCATCGTGGTGTAGGAGTAGGCCTTGTCATACGCGATGAGACCGGAGTGGAAGTAGCCGACAACCCGAAAGCGCTTAAAAAGAGGCGTAAGCGAAAATCCCACCGGTTCGCTTTTGGTAAAGATCAGCAGTAGCTTTTCGCCATCGACGAGATAGAGATCGTCGTAGAGCCCCTTGCCCACGATGATTTCGAATTTTTTGGGCGGGACTTTGACATATTGGCGCAAGACGTCGTTGATGGCGAGCTCTTTTGCAAAATCGACACCAAAGATGATACCCCCTTCGAGTTTGTCACCTTTTTTATAGATTACTTGCGTAGAGATGTAGGGACTCAGACGAAGAGAGGGAAATTGCTTTTCGATCTTGTGCGCAAGGCTCGCATCCATCGAAATAGCGTATTTAGGGTAGATAGTGAGAGGATAGTTCATCGTAAAGAGCTTCTTTTCGAACTCTTCATCGAAACCATTCATGATAGCCATGGCGATGATGAGCACCATCACACCCACACAAATCCCTAAAAATGCAAGGAGCGCAGAGAGGAAGATGAAAGGTTGCTCTTTATCGAAGCGCAGGTATCTGCGCACGATGAAGGAGACGAGTCGCTTATCCATTGGACGCAGCCGTAGCCAAGACTCCCTTTTTGGGTCCGCTTTTACCACAGCAGTGTTTGTACTTTTTGCCGCTACCGCATGGGCATGGTTCGTTGCGAGAAGGCTTTTTCTTCACAATCGGCTTTTGCTCTATGGGCTCCTGGCCATGCTGGAGCATTGTAGAGTTCTTTATCTCTTCATCCATCCGTGCCAGCTCCTCTTCGAGGCGGCGAATCTCCTCTTCTTGCTCTTCGCTACGCAGCTGTACAAGATGCAGTGTCTTGATCGCTTCGTTTTTGATACGGTTGACAAGCTCTATGAAGAGATTGTAGGACTCTTTTTTGTACTCGACGAGCGGGTCTTTTTGGTTGTAGCCGCGCAGGCCGATCCCGGTTTTGAGGATATCCATCTGATATAGATGCTCGCGCCATGCATTGTCGAGGACTTGGAGATAGAGGATGCGCTCGATCTCTCTTCGCTGCGCCTCTTCAAGCGGCGCCATCTTCTCTTCGTACTCTTTAGCGAGTTTGTCCACTACATATTCGAGGAGCTCGTCATACTCTTTGCCTTTGAGCTCTTCGACGCTAAAGGAGCTTCCAAACTCCTCTTGCAGCGCTTTTACGAGTTTTTCAAGATTGAAATCCTCTTTGGGTGATTCTGGGTAGACTTCACTTTCACCAAAAAGCTGCTCGACTACCTCACGTCTATTTTCCTTGATTTTTGCATCGATATCGAACTCGGGATTGAGCAGCTCGTTGCGAAATGCGAAGATGGTTTTACGCTGTTCGTTTGCCACGTCGTCATATTCGAGGATATGCTTACGCGCCTCGAAGTGCATATTCTCCACTTTTTTTTGCGCCTTTTCCACAGAACGTGTCACCATCTTCGACTCGATATGCTCACCCTCTTCGATGCCCAGCATATTCATAACGTTTTTGATCTTGTCACCACCAAAAATGCGCAAGAGATTGTCTTCGAGGCTGAGATAGAACTGGCTCACACCGGGATCGCCCTGGCGTCCCGCACGTCCGCGCAGCTGATTGTCGATGCGGCGGCTCTCATGGCGCTCTGTCCCTAAAATAAAGAGCCCTCCCAGTTCGCGCACTTCGTCATCTATCTTGATATCCACGCCGCGACCTGCCATATTGGTAGCCACCGTCACGGCGCCCTTCTTGCCGGCTTGAGCGATGATTTCTGCTTCTTTTTCGTGATGCTTGGCATTGAGCACCGTATGGGGGATTCCCTCTTTACTCAGGAGTTTATGCAGCAACTCGTTCTTTTCGATAGAGGTGGTACCCACGAGCACCGGCTGGCCTTTTTTGTGCAGCTCTTTGATCTTTTTGACTACCGCATCGAACTTCTCTTTTTCCGTTTTGAAAATGAGATCGTCCAAGTCTTTACGGATGACCGGCTTGTTGGTGGGAATGGAGATCACTTCCAGCCCATAAATTTCGGCAAATTCCGTCGCTTCTGTTTGTGCGGTCCCCGTCATCCCCGCAAGCTTCTTGTAGAGCCTGAAGTAGTTTTGGAAAGTGATTTCGGCAAGCGTTTGGGACTCTTCTTGGATCTGTACTCCCTCTTTGGCCTCCAGTGCCTGGTGGAGCCCTTCGCTGTAGCGACGCCCTTCACTCAGACGCCCTGTAAATTCATCCACGATCACCACTTCGCCGTTTTTGACCACGTAGTCCACATCTTTTTGGAAAAGGTAGTTGGCTTTGAGTGCCTGATCGAGATGGTGGGCGAGGATTGCATTTTCGAGGCTATAGAGATTATCCACTCCAAAAAGCTCTTCAGCCTTGGCGATACCCTCTTGGGTGAGCAAAATCACGCGGTCTTTTTCGTCTACAGTAAAGTGCTTGTCTTTTTCGAGCTGTTTGGCGATTTGGTCGGCTTTGATGTAGTTATCGAGCTTGCGATTCGTAGGCCCGCTGATGATGAGAGGTGTTCTCGCTTCGTCGATGAGGATGGAGTCCACCTCGTCCACGATGGCGAAGTTGTGCCCACGCTGTACCATCTCCTCGAGGGAGTATTTCATATTGTCGCGTAGATAATCGAAGCCAAATTCGTTGTTGGTTCCATACGTTACATCGCACTCGTACTGTTTCTTGCGTTCCAGGTCGTCTTGGAGATCGCTGGTGATACAGCCTGTGGTGTAGCCCAAAAATTCGTAGAGTTTGCCCATCTGGGTGGCGTCGCGGCGCGCGAGGTAGTCGTTGACGGTCACCACATGCACGCCCTCGCCCGTCATGGCGTTGAGAGCCACGGCGAGGGTAGCCACAAGGGTTTTGCCCTCCCCCGTTTTCATCTCGGCGATGCGCCCTTCATGCAACACCATACCGCCTATGAGCTGCACATCGAAATGGCGCATCCCTAATACGCGCTTGCTGGCTTCTCTCGTGATCGCGAAAGAGTCTTCGAGGACTTCGTCCATCGTCGCTTCGCCACTACGCACCTTTTGGCGCAGCTCGTTGAAAGCCTTTTTGAGCTCTTCGTCGCTCAGTTTTTCATACTTTGGCTCGAGGGCATTGATCTTTTCTACATGTTTCTTGTAGCGTTTGAGTTCTCTGTCGTTTTTGGTGCCGAAAACTTTTTTTGCTAAAGTTTTAATCATTGAAAGGAGTCCTTTTGATTTATGGTTTTATCATTTTATCACAATAAGTTTAAGGAGAATCTATGCGTATCGCCCTTTTTGTGACTATCCTTATAGCACAACTCTTTGCAAAAATCAACATCACTACGTTTCATAGCCACTTCATCCAAAAAGTCACCAACGACCAAAACAGGACACTGCACTACGAAGGGGAGGTGTGGTTTAGCAAGAAGCCGCTATCGATCAAATGGCTCTACACGAAGCCAAACCGCAAAGAGGTCTATATCGACAGCTCCACGCTCATCATGCTCGAACCCGATCTCGAACAGGCCACGTTTCGCAGATTCGACAAAAAAGCTGATCTCTTTTCATTGATGCAACATGCCAAAAAAGTCGGACCCGAACACTACGTAGCTACATATCAGGGCAAAAAAATCGATATCTATACGAAAGATGGAATCGTTACGCGCATCGTCTATACCGACAAGCTGGATAATCGCAACGAAATAGTCTTTATCGATCCCGAGCAAAACAGTACAATAGATGCAGAAGTTTTTAGTTTCGTAATTCCGAAGGGGTGGGATGTGATTAGGGAGTGATCGCGCCAAAAGGCGCGACCGCGTTAGATGTATTTGTGGATCATTTCGTCTAAGAGCTCTTCGTTGATCTGATCGAAGTTGAGATAGGTGTAGACTTTATCCTCTTTGCCGGCAAGTTTTTTAGGCACGATCTCGAGATACTCCTCTTTTGTGGGAATACGTCCCAAAATCGCAGTCACTGCGGCAAGCTCTGCGCTTCCCAAGTACACTTTCGCATCTTTACCCATACGGTTGTCGAAGTTGCGTGTACTGGTGCTAAAGACCGTCGCGCCGTCGCGTACGCGTGCTTGGTTCCCCATACAGAGACTACATCCAGGAAGCTCCGTTCTAGCACCTGCAGCTGCGAAGATGGCATAGTATCCCTCTTCGATGAGCTCCTCTTCATCCATCTTTGTAGGAGGCGCGATCCATAGGCGCACAGGTACTTGTCCTTCGCCTTTGAGGACTTCTCCCAGCGCTCTGTAGTGTCCAATGTTGGTCATACAGCTTCCTACGAACACCTCGTCGATTTTGTGCGGTCTGTTTGGATTGGCCAGCACTTCGCTCAGTGTCGCCACATCGTCCGGATCATTCGGACATGCCACGATCGGCTCTGTGATTTCGTTGAGATCGATCTCGATCACGGCTGCGTACTCTGCGTTTTTGTCCGCTCTCATGAGTGTTGGGTTTTTGAGCCACTCTTGCATCTTCTTCTTGCGGCGCTCGAGTGTTCTGGCATCTTGATAGCCGGCATCGATCATCTTTTCGATGAGTTTGATGTTGGATTTGATATACTCGATGACCGGCTCTTCATCGAGCTCGACAGTACAAGCTGCCGCACTGCGCTCAGCACTCGCGTCACTGAGCTCGAAGGCTTGCTCCACTTTCAAAAACGGCAAGCCCTGGATTTCGAGAATGCGTCCGGCGAAGATGTTTTTCTTACCTTTTTTCTCGACTGTCAAGAGACCTTGCTTGATGGCAAAATATGGGATAGCATTGACAAGATCGCGCAGCGTGATGCCAGGCTGCAGCTCTCCGCTAAAGCGCACGAGCACGGACTCTGGCATATTCAGCGGCATAGAGCCGGTGACAGCTGCGAAAGCGACGAGACCGGAACCTGCAGGGAAACTAATACCGATAGGAAAACGTGTATGGGAGTCGCCACCTGTACCCACCGTATCTGGCAGTACCATGCGGTTGAGCCATGAGTGGATAACACCGTCACCCGGTTTGAGGCTCACACCACCACGGCTCGTGATAAACTCAGGCAGTGTGTGCTGCAGCTCGATATCTGCAGGTTTTGGATAGGCTGCCGTGTGGCAGAAGCTTTGGAGCACGAAGTCTGCACCAAAACTCAAAGCTGCCAGCTCTTTGATCTCGTCGCGTGTCATGGCGCCCGTGGTGTCTTGGCTACCTACCGTCAATGTTTCGGGCTCCACATACATGCCAGGGCGTACACCTTCCATCCCACAAGCTTTCCCCACGATTTTTTGTGCAAGGGTATAGCCTACACCCTCTTTGCCTGCTGGCTGTTCGGGACGTGTAAAGAAATTTTCTTCTGGCATACCGAGTGCGGCGCGTGCTTTGCGTGTGAGACCGCGACCGATGATGAGCGGAATACGTCCACCGGCACGGTACTCGTCTGGAAGTGTGTTAGGCTTGAGTTTGAATTCGCTCACCACTTCACCGTTTTTGAGGATTTTTCCTTCGTATGGGCGGATTTCGATCTCGTCACCCGTTTCGAGCTTGTCCACCGGTGCTTCGATGGGGAGCGCTCCCGAGTCTTCGGCAGTGTTAAAAAAGATCGGAGCGATGATACCGCCGATGATGATGCCTCCGGTGCGTTTATTTGGCACGTGTGGGATATCTTCGCCGATCCACCACTGCACAGAGTTGATACCGGACTTTCTCGAACTTCCCGTTCCTACCACGTCACCCACAAATGCGACGGGGAGGCCTTTTTCTTTGAGTTTTTTGATAGTCTCTTGCGCATCGGGCATCTTGGCTTTGAGCATAGAAAGTGCGTGCAAAGGAATGTCGCTGCGGCTCCATGCTTCGCTGGCCGGTGAGAGGTCGTCGGTATTGGTTTCGCCAGGGACCTTAAAGACTACCGCTTTGATAGATTTTGGAAGCTCTGGGCGGCTAAAGAACCACTCGGCGTTCGCCCAAGATTCGAGCACCTCTTTTGCAAATTTATTGTTTTTCGCTTTTTCCACGACATCGTTGAAGGCATCATATACAAGAAGCGTCTTTTTGAGTGCATCGGCGGCAGCTTGGGCCACTTCGGGATCTTCGTGATCGAGTGCCTCTACGAGAGGACCTACGTTGTAGCCGCCTAGCATTGTGCCTAAAATCTCTACGGCGTGTTTGGGGCTGATGGCAGCCGTTTGCGTATGTCCCTGGACGATGTCACGGAGGAATGCCGCTTTGACGTACGCAGCATCATCCACACCAGGTGGAACGCGATTGAGCAAGAGGTCCATCAAAAATTCTTCTTCTACGATAGGCATCTGTTTGAGGAGTTTGATTACCTCATTGACCTGCTCAGCACTCAATGGCTTAGGAGGAATTCCTAATTTTTCGCGCTCCTCGGCAGCTTTTTTGTACTCTTCGATAAAGCTCATTGAAACTCCTTTTAGGGTGTTTGAAAAATTGTAGCAAATATTGCACGCCGCGCCGCTTACATGTTACGAAGAGAAACACCGAAAAGATTTGGTGTTGAAATTCGTAACACTATACGAGGATCTCACGGTTGCCTTTGGCATTGGGCGCTGAGAGGATACCGGTGTGCTCGAGCTGTTCCACTATGCGTGCAGCGCGGTTGTAGCCGATTTGGAGACGCCTTTGCAGATAACTGATGGAGGTCTTGCGTTCGCTGAGCACTATCTTTTTGGCCTCTTCATAGAGTTCGTCGAGTTCTTCACCCTCCTCGGAAGTGCTACTGCCGCTGCTACCACCGAGAGATTCGGCCAAGAAACGCTCATCGTACTCAGGCTCTTTTTGGGCTTTGAGAAATTCCACGATTTGCTCTATCTCCTCTTCGCTCACCCAAGGAGCGTGCAGACGTATAAGCCCGGTAGCACCCGGAGGCGTGAAGAGCATATCGCCGCGGCCCAGCAGCGATTCCGCACCCTGGGCATCGAGGATGACCTTGCTATCGATCTTTTGGCCCACACGAAAACTGATACGTGAAGGCAGATTCGCCTTGATGAGACCTGTTACCACGTCGACACTCGGACGCTGTGTGGCGACGATGAGATGGATACCGCTCGCGCGCGCCATCTGCGCTAAACGTGCGATAGAGTACTCCACATCCTTGCCGCTGGTCATCATGAGATCGGCGAGCTCGTCGATAATCACCACGATGTAAGGCAGCTCTTCGAGCCCCTCTTTTTTCGCCTTTTTGTTGTAGCCTTCGATATTCTTGGTCTTCATCTGACTCATGAGCTGGTAGCGGCGCTCCATCTCGCCTACCATATTGCTCAGAGCCACTACCGCCTGTTTGGAGTTGGTAATGACAGGAGTGAGCAGATGGGGGATGTCGTTGTAGATACTAAATTCAAGCATCTTGGGGTCTATCATGAGAAGCTTGAGTTTATCGGGAGCGTTGCGGTAGAGCAGACTCACGAGCATCGAATTTATCCCCACACTCTTTCCACTTCCCGTAGTCCCCGCTATGAGCAGGTGCGGGAGTTTTTTGAGATCCGTTACAAAGGGCTTACCCACGATATCCTTGCCCAGTGCCATAGTCAGAGGCGAAGCGGCTTTTTGGAAAATGTCGCTTTCGATGATTTCACGTAGATAGATGGTCTCGAATTCGTCGTTGGGTATTTCGATACCCACTACATCCTTGCCTGGAATCGGTGCTTGGATGCGTATGGTCTGTGCCTTGAGAGCCATTGCCAGGTCGTCAGCGAGATTGAGGATTTTAGAGACTTTGATGTGGGAAGCGGGCTTAAATTCGAAGGTAGTCACCAATGGTCCCGAGTAGGTGCGTACCACATCGCCATCTATCTTGAACTGTTTGAGCTTTTGGATGAGCTCTTGCACCTTGCGATCGATTTCGGCTTCGTTGATTTCATGCTTCGTAGTGGGTGGCTTTTGGAGAAAGTCGATAGAAGGCAGCTGGAAATCTTTCGGTTTTTCCACGTTCCCTTTTTCAATAGTAGCTAAAAATTTCTTGTTCTCTTCGAGTTCATTGACTATTTTTACAGTGGGAGCCTCTTTTTTGAGCGTTCGGGCTTGAGGCTCTTTGACGGATTGTTTCGTCTCGGTCGCACTTGCTGGCGGAGTCTGCTTTTTCACGGACGCGGTTTTTGGTGTTTGCGCGGCGTCGCTTACACTCTTTTGACTCGGTTTCGCTTCGGTTTCACTGCGCTTTGCTTGTTTTTCTTGGATTCCACTCTCTTTTTTCTTTGGTTCAAAGAGCTTGTTGGCCACGGGATTTTTCACGAGACGTATTTTGCTCTTCTTCTCCTCTGTCTTTGGCTGTGCCTCTTGTCGCGCCACTTCGTGGGGCTCTTCTTTTGGAGTCTCTTTCGCTTTGGGTGCGGATACCTGCTCACTCGTAGCCAGCTTTGTAGCCACTTTTTGCAATATCGCTCGCTCTTCGTCGATAACGAGGCGCTCCTTTTTGAGGGTGCGAAAATCGAGCATACGTACCAAATCGTTCCAAAGTGTAAAATAGATGAGCCCTACAAACATGAAAAATAAAAGCCACACGCCCGCCACACCGATGACGGGAGCTAGAAGCGCTACGACGCTGTGCCCTATTTTTCCATCGTAAGGTTTCGAAAAGAGTAGCGCTTGCAAAAGGAGCAGCGTAAAAAGAATCAGTATCAATCCCAGTACCAACAGAGCGTTCGTTTTCGCATCGAAGCCTCTTTTATATGATAGGTAGAGCGGATAGAGGAAAACAAAGGGATAGAGATAGGACAAAGCTCCGAAATAGGTGCGATTGAATCCTCCCAGTGCCTCGCCCAAGCTACCAACGAAATGAAAATCGACAAAAATCGTGGATACGCCCAGATAGAGGAGTAAAAATGCTGCGAAGAGATAGAGAAAATGGCGCAAGCAGTATCCTTTTTTTCCAAGAATTATACAAAAATTCGTTTCTTAAAGAGCATTTTCACCGCAAAAAAGGGATTTTTTGGCGAATTTCGCTCTATTTTTCTTGAATTTTTTAAAAAATATTTGTAGAATTGACGTGTAATCAAATTTTATTAAAGGATGGAAGATGAAAAAGAGCGACTTTATCCAAGCTGTGGCAGAGAAAGCCGGTCTTTCTAAGAAAGATACGCAAAAAGCGATCGACGCTGCACTGGATGTCATCACTGAAGCTCTCAAAAAAGGTGACGATGTAGCATTCATCGGATTCGGTACTTTCACAACTACTATGAGAGCTGCAAGAGAAGCGAAAGTTCCCGGAACGAACAAAGTGGTCAAAGTTCCTGCTACAAAAGTGGTGAAATTCAAAGTCGGTAAAAAACTCAAAGAAGCCGTAGCGAAATAATCCTCCGCAAGGCCCTGCGCCTTGCATCGATTCATAATCCTTTAAGTTTTTGAGTGGTAATATTTCAACCACACTTGCCGGGGTGGTGAAACTGGTAGACACGCGAGACTCAAAATCTCGTGGGCTTTTGCCCGTGAGGGTTCGAGTCCCTCCCCCGGTACCACTGCGGGAGTAGCTCAGGGGCTAGAGCACCACCTTGCCAAGGTGGGGGTCGCGGGTTCGAATCCCGTCTCCCGCTCCAGTAAAGGCTTGTTGTGAAAATAGCCATCGCTATATCGGGTGCAAGCGGAACGCACCTCGGCCTCAAAACCTACGACGCTATCCCCCCTTCACACGAAAAATATCTTATCATCAATAAAAATGCCGATACCGTCGCCCTCAAAGAGCGAGGCTACGCACTTTTTGCCCAGGAAGAGATTTGGGCACCTCCGGCAAGCGGGAGTTTCGGTCTGGATGTCTTGATGGTAATCCCTTGCTCCATGAACACACTCGCTAAAATCGCCGTGGGTATTGCAGATAATCTCACCACACGCACGGCGAGTGTCATGCTCAAAGAGCGAAAAACTCTTTTGCTTGCTCCAAGGGAGATGCCTCTTAGCGCCATAGCTTTGGAGAATATGCACAAACTCGCTACCTTGGGAGTCATCATCGCACCTCCCATAGCCGCCTATTACAGCGAGCCTGAAAGCATCGAAGCGATGGAAGATTTTTTTATAGGCAAGTGGCTCGATATCGTGGGCATAGAGAACACCCTGTATAAGAGATGGCAATGAAAAGAGTGATCTATCCGGGAACTTTCGATCCCATTACGAACGGGCACATGGATATCATCAAACGTGCCGCCGCGATTTTCGACGAAGTGATCGTGGCCGTGGCGCTGTCGGCCCAAAAGAACCCGATGTTCGATATCGCCACACGCGTGGAGATGGCCAAACGCGCCACTCAGACGATCGAGAATGTACGCATCAAGAGTTTCGACACGTTGTTAGTCAATTTTTGTCATCAAGAAAACGCCAAAATCATCATACGGGGACTGCGTGCCGTGAGCGATTTTGAATATGAGCTGCAAATGGGCTATGCCAACCAGTCTCTCGATAGTGACATCGAGACGCTCTATCTCATGCCGAGTCTGCAAAACGCATTTATCAGCTCATCCGTGGTGCGAGCGATTTTGCGATTCAAAGGCGATGTATCGCATCTCGTGCCTCCTGCAATCATCCCTTTACTTGAGAGTCGCTGATGTATGTGCTCTTCGAAGGTATCGACCGCGCAGGCAAGAGCACCCAAATAGAGCTCTTGCGCCAAAAGTTCCCCGACGCCATCATCACCAAAGAGCCCGGCGGGACGCAGCTTGGGCAAAAGATACGCGATCTGGTTTTGCACTCTCAAAATCCCAGCCCCTATGCAGAACTCTTTTTGTTTCTGGCCGACCGTGCCGAACATGTCGCAAAAGTGATCCGCCCCAACCGCGACAAGCTCCTTATCAGCGATCGCGGCTACATCTCAGGCATCGCATATGCAGCACAAAAGGTCGGTCTCTCTGTACAAGAGCTCAAGCGTCTCAACACCATCGCCATGCAAGGGGTGCTGCCCGATAAGATAGTGTTTTTGGAACTGAGCGAAAAAGAGCTCAAAAACCGTATGGGAGCATACACTTTAGACAACATCGAAGCACGGGGAATCGGGTATCTCTTACAGGTGCAAAACATGATGAAAAAATTGATAATTTCCAGTACAATTGCATATCGTATTATCGATGCCTCACTCCCCAAAGAGCGCATCGCTCAAGAGATAGAAGCTTTTATAAAGGATAGCGATGGCGATTAAAGCGTTGCGTGGTATGAAAGATATCCTCCCGCCTCTCAGCGACAAATATCTGGCGTTTCTCCAACGCGCCAGTGCGATTGCTCAAAGATACGCATTTTCCTATATCGAGACGCCCCTTTTGGAAGAGACTGCACTCTTTCGACGCAGTGTGGGCGAGAGCAGCGATATCGTGGGCAAGGAGATGTATCAGTTCATCGATAAAGGCGGTAACGACGTCTGCTTGCGCCCAGAAGGCACAGCCGGTGTGGTACGCAGTTTCATCGAACACAAACTCGACCGCCAAGGAGGAGTCCACAGGTTTTTCTACTACGGCCCCATGTTTCGCTACGAGCGGC
>JALVTF010000014.1:1317-2707 GCA_027024145.1 Campylobacterales bacterium | reverse complement strand
AACGACGTCTGCTTGCGCCCAGAAGGCACAGCCGGTGTGGTACGCAGTTTCATCGAACACAAACTCGACCGCCAAGGAGGAGTCCACAGGTTTTTCTACTACGGCCCCATGTTTCGCTACGAGCGGCCTCAAAAAGGACGCCTGAGAGAATTCCATCAGTTTGGTGTGGAGAGCTTCGGTGAAGCGAGCGTCTACGAAGATGCCAGTATCATACTGCTCGCTCGTGACATTCTCGATGCATTCGGTATCTCTTACGAGCTTAAAATCAACTCCCTTGGATGCCCGAAGTGCATGCCCACTTTTCGTCAAAAGCTTGTTGAGTTTTTGAGCTCGCATGAGGATATTTGCGAAGATTGCAAGCGCAGACGCACCACCAATCCCATCCGCGTGCTCGATTGTAAAAACGAAAAGTGCCAAGCCATCTACCAAGAGGCGCCCAAACTCATTGAGCATCTGTGCGAAGATTGTCAAAGAGATTTTACGAAACTCCAAGAGCTTTTACGACAAAACGGCCTCGCATTTATGGTAGACACCCATCTCGTGCGTGGGCTCGATTACTATACCAAAACGGCCTTCGAGTTTACCAGTTCGCACTTAGGTGCCCAAAACGCCATAGCCGGCGGCGGACGCTACGATAACTTGGTAGAGTTTTTGGGCGGCAAACCCACACCTGCGGTAGGATTTGCCATCGGAATCGAGCGTATCCTCGATCTCATAGAGCTCGATACGAGCAAACGCGAAGGATACTACATCGGCGTCATGCTCGAGGAGGCCTTGCCAGAAGCCTTCAGGCTCGCACAAACGCTACGCAAAAAAGAAAAAGTCTATGTAGAGTACAAACCAAAAAGTCTCAAAGCGCACCTCAAAGCTGCAGACAAGCACAACGTGCGCTATGCATGCATCATCGGGGAAGATGAGTTGCAAGCAGGGAATATCTGGATCAAGGATCTGGAGCAAAAGCGTGAAGAAGTGGTAGCACTGCAGACTCTCATGGAGCGATGATGACAGACTACGGTATCAAGATATGGAGTAACGACGACTTTTTCATAGAGGATGGCTTTGTCAAGGTCAACTACAAATCCAAGCCATCTCTTTTTGAGATCGTCACGAAAATCCGCGATACCGGCATACGCGGCCCCGTACTCTTGCGCTTTCCGCACTTGATAGAAAAACAGATAGATGCGCTCTTTGGCCAGTTCAATCGCGCTATCGAAAGCTTCTCGTACCGAGGCAAATTCCACGCAGTTTTTCCCCTCAAAGTCAACCAATTTCCCAATTTCGTCAGCAGCCTCGTCCAGATAGGCCAAAAGTACAACTATGGTTTGGAAGCCGGCAGCAAAGCAGAGCTCATCATCGCCATGGCCTACAACAACAAAAACGCTCCCATCAC
>JALVTF010000014.1:0-1217 GCA_027024145.1 Campylobacterales bacterium | reverse complement strand
CAGGAGTACACGGAAAAAGGACTCAAACTCAAAGAGCACAACCCTCCCCTGGTCCAGGAGCTCTACGATCTGTACAAAAGCATCAATCCCTCCAACGCCATCGAGTACTTCCACGACAGTCTCGATCATATGGAGTCGCTGCTCACGCTTTTCGATCTTGGCTACATCGATCTGCAAGATCGCAGCAACACCGAAATTCTCGTGCACCTGATCATCAAAAAAGCGATCGAGCTTACCAAAGACAAAGACCGCCACGAACTCAAGCGCATCCAGGACCGCGTGCAGGAGCGCTATCTTCTCAATTTCTCCCTCTTTCAAAGCCTTCCCGATTTTTGGGGCCTCAAACAGCGTTTTCCCGTCATGCCTCTCAATAAACTCGATCAGCCTCCTACACGCAGCGCTTCACTGTGGGATATCACCTGCGACAGCGACGGTGAAATCGATTTCAATGTCGACTACCCCCTCTTCTTACACGATGTGGATTTGGCCAGCGAGGAGTATTTTTTAGCCTTCTTTCTCGTGGGTGCATACCAAGAGATCCTCGGCATGAAGCACAACCTCTTCACCCATCCTACCGAAGTGACAGTGCACTTCACCGACGAAGGGTATCGGCTCGAAAACATGGTAGAATCCCAGAGCATTCTCGATATTTTGTACGATATGGACTATGATATCAACGAAATACAAAGCACACTCAAACGTCTCATAGCCGAGAGTGCATGCAAAGATAAAGAAAGACTCCTCGAGATTTTGACCATGCTTTTACATGAAAACAACTACCTCAAAATCTCGCCCAAAAAAGGCGAAGTATGAGTATCGGTTTTTGGCAGCAGATCAAAGAGGATTTCAGTGTCGTTTGGGAGCGTGACCCGGCGATTCACTCCAAATTCGAACTCCTTACGAACTATCCAGGAGTTTGGAGCATCTTTTGGTATCGCATCGCCCATAGACTCTATAAACGTGGCTTCAAGCTGCTTGCACGGATGATTATGGGCATCAACCAGATCTTTACCGGCATCGATATCCATCCGGCTGCCACGATCGGTCGTCGCGTCTTCATCGATCACGGTATCGGCGTAGTCATCGGAGAGACCACCGTCATAGAAGACGATGTGACCATCTATCAGCAAGTTACTCTCGGAGGCGTGAGCCTCAGCCACGGTAAACGCCACCCCACCATCAAGCAAGGTGCCGTCATCGGTGCCGGAGCCAAGGTG
>JALVTF010000013.1 GCA_027024145.1 Campylobacterales bacterium | reverse complement strand
GAGCTTTGGGGATAGAGGGTAAGGATATCATCTTCAACGGCCCATACAAGCCAATATCGGCGCTTCGCAAAGCCGCCGAAGAGGGAGCGATGATCCATATCGATCACTGGGATGAGATAAACGACCTCGAAGAGGTGGCGGCCGAGCTGGGACGAGCAATCCCCGTGGCGATTCGCTGCAATATGGACACCGGCGTCTATCCTGCATGGAGTAGATTTGGGTTCAATCTCGATAATGGAGAGGCTTTCGACGCCATCGAGAGAATCATCAAGGGACAGAAGCTGACGCTTCGAGGCTTACATACTCATATAGGTACGTTTATGCTCAGTGCCGATGCTTATGGAGTGGCTGCCAAAAAGATCATGGAACTACGCAACAAAGCCGAGAGCGAGTTTGGATTGGACATCGAGTATATCGATCTTGGCGGGGGTTTTGCCAGTAAAAACAGGCTCAAGGGAGTCTACCAATCACCAGATGTGGTGGTCCCTACACCCGATGAGTATGCCGAAGCGATCACCAATGCCATCTATGCGACAGCCGGCGAAAAACTGCCCAAACTCTATTTGGAGACGGGCCGAGCCCTCATCGACGAAGCGGGGTATCTGCTGACGTCCGTTTTTGCTTCTAAAAGAATGCCGGACGGTATGCTCTCTTATATACTCGATGCTGGCGTAAACCTGCTCTATACCTCTTTTTGGTACAATTTCGAGATTTTCTTGGATCGCCATTACGAAGGTCTCAACGAGCCCAGCCAACTCAATGGACCGCTATGTATGAATATCGATGTAATTGCGCAAAATATAATGCTTCCACCTTTAGAGCGAGGAAGTGTACTGAGCATCTGGCCAGTTGGTGCGTACAACTATACCCAGTCAATGCAATTTATCCAGTATCGCCCACGTGTGGTGCTTATCGACGAAGAACCCAAACTCATCCGAGAAAGCGATGATTTAGCCTATGTCAAAGAAAAAGAGCTTGACGATACTGTTTAAGCCCTATATCTCCATACTTTTCCTGCGTGATCTGCGAGCGGGCGCGCTTTTGATGGTGCTGACATTTTTGCTGCCGAGCGTCGGTGTGTTGGGTGTCGTGGCAGTGCTCGGCACCATCACCTTTGCCGAGTTTATGGGATTTCGCAAAGAGTATCTCCAGCACGGCTTTTATCTGTATAACTCCTTGCTCGTAGGGCTGGGAGTAGGCTTTTTTTATAAAATCACGCTTGTCAGTATCTTTTTGGCCGCACTCTTGGGAGTTTTTACGTTCGTGCTCTCTTTTGGACTCAATCGTATCTTTATAAAATACAATCTCCCGATTCTTTCGCTTCCCTTTAGTTTGGTGAGTATCCTTTTTTACCTAGCCAGTCTTCGCTATGCAAATCTTTTAGATAACGCTTTGTATCGTCAGCCTATTTTCGATGTAGCTTTGCCTTGGAGTAATTTTTGGCACTCTTTAGGTGAAATATTTTTCTTGCCGTACAATATCGCCGGTCTCGCCATAGCGCTTGTGTTGCTGTGGTATTCCAGGATACTCTTCTTCGCAGCTATCATTGGCTATCTCATAGGTGTGGGTGTACATGGGCTATTTATGCCTTGGAGTGCAGCCATCGCATCACTTTATAACTTCAACTTCATTCTCATCGCCATGGCGTTGGGTGCAGTCTTTGTGGTGCCGCATTTTAAGAGCTATATCATAGCAGCCGTAGCTATCGTCGCCGCTGTTATCATTATCGATGCCATGGAGGTCTTTTTTAATCTCTATAACCTTCCTGTCTATACGATTCCGTTCAACTTCGTGGTGCTGCTGTTTATTTTGCTGCTGTGGGCCGGTGGCTATCCCCTCTTTGCCTATGAGATAAAAGAGACTCCTGAAAAAACGCTGCTGCACTATTTAGATAAAAAACATCGCTTCGGTTTGGGGAAAATCCATATCGGATTGCCGTTTTTTGGCGAGTGGGAGGTCTATCAAGGTTTCGATGGTGAGTGGACACATAAGGGAGCCTGGCGCTATGCCTATGACTTTATCAAAACTAAAGATGGAAAGAGTCATAGTGGCAAGGGAGAATTTGTCGAAGAGTACTACGCTTTTGGTGAAGATGTGGTGGCACCCGTAAGCGGCTATGTGGTAGCGGCGCGTGGAGACCTTGTCGACAATCCCATAGGCACCGTGGATAGACTCAATAACTGGGGAAACTATATAATCATTAAGGCCGATAGCGGTTACTATGTGGAAATTTCGCATCTGATGCAGCACTCTCTCAAAGTCGATGTGGGTGCTTATGTCAAAGCGGGAGAGATCCTCGCAAAGTGTGGAAATTCTGGTTATTCACCCGAGCCGCACATCCATATCCAGGTCCAAGAGAGTGCTACTTTGGGTGCCAAGACGCTGCCGTTTTGTTTTACACATTTTCTTCACGGTAAAAAGGTACAATTTTTCGCACTGCCGAAAAAACGTGAAAGTATCGCTCCCATACGTCCGGATGTTCTCATGGCATCACGATTGGCGTTTGTTTTGGATGAAGAGTACCGCTATGATGTGCTGCAAAGAGGAACAAAGATTGGTAGTTACACTTTTCGTGTGGCGATGGACGATTTTGGCAAGTTCTATTTCGATGATGGCAAGAACAGACTTTACTTTTATAATGATGGAATAAATTTTTACTTCTACGATTATGTGGGTGAAAAGAGTTACTTGCGAGAGCTCTTTGCCGTCGCTCCTCGCTATATTCTTGCGAGGGGAGAGTATGAGTTTGCAGAGGTTTTGCCACTCTATTTGCGTTACGAAGGGATACGAAGAATAGTACACGAGATGATGCTTGCCTTTGTACACGTTCATTATGGCCAAAAGATATACTATCGCCAAAAGGATGGGTATTTGCAAAGCACAAGAGGTGAGATAGAGTTGGCGCGCTATGAGAAAGGATTTTTACGTATGAGATTCGATGGAGTGGAACTAAGGAGAGAAGATGCGTAGCATAATGCTCTTGATAATGGTGATGTTGCCGCTTTTTGCCACTAATGTCAAAAAAGCCTACCAAGAATCCTATCGCTATGAAAAAATGCAAGATTACAAAGACGCCATGAAAGCGTTAGAGCCGCTTTTGCGTATCAATCCAGACAATTACACACTCAATCTACGGCTTGGGTGGCTGGCTTTTTTGCAGGGCCGTTATCAAGATGCAATTCATTACTATAAACGTGCTTCCATGGTGGCACCCAAAAGCTTCGAGCCAAAACTGGGACTTGCCAGACTCTATCTACATATCGGTGAATACCGTCATACCCTCACCATTACTGATGCGATCATCAAACAGGATTACTACAACTATTATGCCAACTACTATGCGGGATTGGCAATGCTTGCAACAAAATCCAAAAAATCGCAAGCGATTGCACGAAAAATGCTGGAGCGATATCCCACAGACAGACTTTTTCTCAAGCTGCTGGGTCGTGCTCTTGCACAAACCGATCCTGCAGCAGCCAAAAGTGTCTATCTCCATGTGCTCATCCTCTATCCCACGGACGTAGAGGCCAAGGAGTTTTGCGATGCGCATTGCGGCGCTCGTTGATTTCGATTTGGGTGTGCAAAGTGTGGAGTATTTTTCGCATCCTTTTGCGCTCGCCGATGCTGCTTGCCAGAGAGATTTCGATCTCTTGATAGCGGATTTTCGCTATTTGGCCAATATCTACGAGATGCGATCTTTTTTTACATACATCATTTTTTTGCATCCCTTGTGCGATGCGACCACGTACGCCAGAGCGTTACGCGTCGGGGATTATTGCTATCGGTATGAGGCGTTCGAACATCTCAAAAGCAGGATAGCCTATCTGCAAAGACGAGAGTCGCTCCTTCAAGGGCGATTGTGGAGACAAGGAAAATTCTATTTTGATAGAGAGCGAAAAAAGCTCTATCACGAGACACGAGAGCTTGAGCTATCGCAAGCGTTGCAGGAGTTGCTGCTATTTTTGATAGAGAATAGAGATCGCTACGTGGATAAATACGCAATCATCGACAATCTCGAAAGCATCAACACGGAAGGCTCTTTAAAGGTCGCTATCTCGAGGCTACGATCTCTTGGCTTGGAGATAGAGACCCGTCAAGGTCTTGGATACAAACTCAAGGAGAATGAATGAAAAGGATAGTTGCATCTATGGCGTTGAGCCTTTCGCTCTTTGCAGGAACTACGACATTACTTCCCTATGGTGCGTACATTAACTATACAGGCACTACCAATCGTGATGATGCTGCGATAGGAGGGGTATATGGTGCTTACTACACAGCGCCGTACAAAGTCGAGATGGCGTTGGAACATATGCAAATATCGTATCAGGACGCAACTCCCAAATATAAGCAAAATTCGGTCGCAGCTATCATACACTACTATTTGGGCTATGATTGGGATTTCCATGTAGGAGCCAATTTACTCTTTACGAAACAAGGAAGCGATGACGACTATCAAAAAGTCTACACAGCCGGAGTGACATACTATAAAGCCTATGACTATAACGTGGGAGCCGATATCTTTTATAGCGATTACTCAGGATTTCATGTCTGGCAGCTCTCACCGAAAGCGGGTAAAAGTTTTGGTGAGTACAAAAGCGCTCTTGGTTCGTTCTATGCCGAAGCGAGAGTCGATTACATGCATATCAGCGATAACGTGGCCAAAAAAGATCACTATACCACTTTCAACGCAAAACTCCAAAACTTCAACGGTCCTTGGACCACTACGCTCGAAGGAAATGTGGGGAAAAACAGCTACCGCATCGACAA
Source organism: Campylobacterales bacterium (assembly GCA_027024145.1). Classification (GTDB taxonomy): domain Bacteria; phylum Campylobacterota; class Campylobacteria; order Campylobacterales; family Nitratiruptoraceae; genus Nitratiruptor. The sequence goes on along the minus strand of JALVTF010000013.1, from coordinate 7,698 downwards.
AGGCGGCTTTGTAGTCTACAATCTCGGTGAAGAGTACAAATATAGCTACGGCGTGAGCGTGGCACGCGCACTGGGAGCCAAGAGCTCTTTGAAACTCGGTTTTACTCGTGCGAAATTTGACGAAGCTGGCGACGATGCCTATAGCAACGTCTTCATCATCGCCTATACCCAGAGCTTCTAAATCTCATCCAGGCCCATTTTGCCTGGGTTGAGGATGTTGTTGGGGTCGAAGGCTTTTTTGATCTGGCGAAAGAGATTGAGTTCCGCTTCAGTGAAAGCCATCTTCATAAAGGGTGCTTTGGAGAGCCCTATGCCGTGCTCGCCGCTGAGTGTTCCGCCTATTTCGATGGTCATCTTGAAGATCTCTTCGATAGCCTTGTAGCCGATCTCCACCTGCTTGGGGTCGCTTCCATCCACCATTACGTTGGTATGGACGTTGCCGTCTCCTGTATGGCCGAAGCAGGGAATCTTGACGCCGTATTTTTTTGAGATTTTCTCCACTTCTTCTAAGTAGCGCGGCAGTTCGCTGCGGGGCACCGTGACATCTTCGTTGATCTTTTTGCTACCGTATATCGTGATGGATTGGCTGGCGTTGCGGCGGGCGAACCAGATATCGGCTGCCTCCTTTTCGTCGCGCGCTATGCGAAATTCGCTGGCGCCGTTCTCTTTGAAAAATTTTTCCAGTAGTCCTATCTGGTAGTCGATCTCCTCTTCCACGTTGCCGTCGATGTCGCTGATGAGGATGGCTCCCGCATCTGTGGGGAGGCCTTTGTGGAATTTCTCCTCCACCGCACGGATCGTGAGACTATCTAAAAACTCCATCGCCACGGGGTTGGCGCCGCCGGCAAGGGATTTGTAGACGGCGTTCATCGCTTCGGTGACGGTGGGAAAGACCCCCATCACGGTCTTGGTGAGCTTGGGTTTGGAAAGGAGCTTCAGGGTGATTTCGGTAATGACTGCGAGTGTTCCTTCACTGGCTATGAGGATGCCTGCGATATTGTAGCCGGCCACGTCTTTGATGGTTTTTTTGCCTGCACGAATGATATCGCCGTTTGGCAGTACTGCGCGCAGTGCCATGACGTAGTCTTTCGTGATGCCGTATTTGGCCGCGCGCATGCCCCCGGCGTTTTCGGCCACATTCCCGCCGATGGTGGAGTAGTCCTGGCTGGCTGGGTCGGGTGGGTAGAAGAGTCCCAATTTTTCCACTTCGCGCTGCAGCTCTTTGTTGATGACGCCGGGCTGTACCACGGCTACCATGTTTTTGGTATCGATCTCGAGGATTTTGTTCATATGCTTCTCGACCGCCAGTACCACGCCGCCGCTTACGGGCAGCGCACCGCCCGTAAAGCCGCTACCCGCACCTCTTGGAACCACCGGGATTTTGTGCTCGTTGCAGTATCTCAGCACCGCGCTCACATCGGCTTCGTCGCGCGGAAAGACCACGAGATCCGGTTCGAAATGCTCACGCGTCGCATCATACGAGTAGGCGAGTTTGTGCGCGCGGTCTGCTTTGACGTTTTCGGGTCCTACGATCTTTTGGAGTGCTTGTATGTGCTCTTGCATCATCGCTCCAGTTTTTTGTAGTAGTCGAAGTAGTTATACTCGTCGTTGGAGAAAAAATCGAAAAGTGAGCCGGGAATACGGCGAAATCGGTTGTAGAAAGGTAGCTTCGTCTCTTTACCGCTTGCACGTACATCCAAAGAGCCCACCTTTTTGAAGCTGTAGCAGTCCACCACGTCGGTGCCGCTCTTTCGGGCAATGTAGAGTTTGGCCAAGGCGTAGCGGTTACAAAAATCTTTGAAATCTTCGCGCTGGGGCATCTTGTGGCCGCGTTTGGCGAGTTCTGCGACGAAAAGGTCGGGATGGAGGAGTTTGTCGTGTGTTTGTGCCGCTATCTCTTGATAGGTTTGCAGATTCGGTGCGATAATGAGAGCACGATCGTAGAGGTAGCTTAAAATGACCTTGTCGCCGGCCTTGGGTTTTGTCAGCGGTTTTGGGAGCGCATCCTGGGCCAGAGCGTCGAAGACCTCGAAACGGATGGTGTCGGGTGCGACGAGGATGGCGCGCGCTACGATACTGCGGTGTGTCCCGTCATAGTCGTGTACGACGATACCGCTCGTGCCCGCTGGCAGATCGACGCTACGGATTTTGGCACTCGTGGCGTTTGTACTCACTATCGTCGAAGTGGTCGCAGCCATGAGAGCTATCGGCACAATCAAAAGCAGCAAAAATCGTTTCAAAAAGGCTCCTTGTTTAAAAATTTGTATTATCATACCAAAGATTTCGTAAGAGCACCATTTTTGCTACCTAAGTCGCTCAGTTTTAAGCCATCTTAGGATAAGATAATTGTTTTAAAACACCAAGAGGTCGCACATGAGAGGAATAGCTTTTATTCTTTTTTTAGCTTTGCATCTTTTTGCCAATACCATCACCTATACGCACTGGCCTAAGGGCGAGACACTCCTTTCGTTTTTGTCGCATAACGGTATCGATACGAAGCTCTACTATAGCCTCGATCCCGAAGAGAAAGAGCTCGCCAGCGAAATTCGTGCGGGCGTGAAATATATCGAAGATCGCGATGAAAAGGGTGCCATCGCCCAGATTTTGGTGCCGATAAACAGTGAACTGCAAATACATATCTACAAAAAACATGGCCGTTTCTTGCTCGATCTCGTACCCATCAATTATCGAGTCTTCAAAGACGCTTTCGGTCTCAGACTCCAGGGAAGCCCCTATCTCGCCATACAAAAAACTACGAACAACACGCGCCTGGCGCACGCTTTCGTGCGGGCTTTCAAACATAGCGTTGATTTTACACGCGTGCACAGAGGCGACCGTATCGCGCTGATATACACCCAGAAGGTACGGTTGGGGGATTTTTTCGACATGCCCGATATCAAGGCGGCTGCTGTACAGATAGGGCACACGAAGCGCTATGTTTTCGCCTTTGACGATCGCTACTACGACGAAAAGGGACGAGAGTTGGAAAAATTCATGCTCATCCGTACTATTCCGGGTGCGCGCATCACCTCCCGTTTTACGCTCAAAAGATGGCACCCCATACTCCATCGCTACCGTGCGCACCTGGGTGTGGATTTCGGTGCCAGACGCGGCACGCCCATCCACGCTGCCGGGAGTGGCCGCATCATCTTTTGCGGTCGCAAAGGAGGATACGGCAATGTCATCATCATCAACCACGGTAACGGCTACAAAACGCTCTACGCCCACATGGCGCACTTTCGCCACGGGATGCATCGAGGAAAATATGTCAAACAGGGACAGGTCATAGGATACGTGGGCAGCACGGGGCTCAGCACCGGGCCGCACCTGCATTTCGGTCTGTATCACAACAATCGCGCCATCAATCCTCTTCGTGTCGTCCACATAGCCAAAAGCTGCCTCGGCGGTAAGAAACTGCGCCTCTTTCGCGTACAGATGCGCCGTTACAAGGCTATGCTCGATAGGCTATTGGCCAAGACGCCGGAACCGCAAGTGGTGATAGAACCTATCAAGAAGAGCTTTTGTAAAGGAGGGGAGGAGCATGCACAAGGAAGAGGTGCTTAAGATTCGCCATGTGCTCGAAGCCGAACTCGCAAGTGGTGAAGTAACGCTCCATCCATCCGAAGTAGCGGCCTATCTCAAATATCTCCACGCACAGGACAAAGAGGAGTTTTATGCGCTTTTGAAGCGCTTGCCCGAAGAGGTTTTGGGTGAGGTGCTTTTGGAGCTGCCCGAATCGATCAAAGATGACGCTATCGAGCATCTTTCTGTTAAGAAACTCGCCCAAGCCATCGACGAGCTCGATAGTGACGATGCGGCGGATCTGGTCAAGGATATCGAGGATGTGGATGAAACGCTCGAGCAGCGCGTCATGGAGCGCCTCGAAGATATAGACAAGGAGTACAAAGAGCAGATAGAAGAGCTTAGCTCCTACGATGAATCCACCGCCGGTGCCTACATGCAAACGGAGCTCTTCAAAGCCTATGAAGATGAAACGATCCAAGAAGCCGTAGAGCGCCTCAGACGCCTCAAAACCAAAGGCAAACTCTCCAATGTGCACCAGGTCTATATCGTCGATCGCAGCGACCATCTCAAGGCCATTATCCCGCTGGAGGATCTGATCCTTTACGATTTTTCTACCAAAATCGCCGAAATAGTCGGGGACAAGCGCTACGAGCCTATCGCCGTGCGTGTGGATGAACCGATTACCGATGTGATCAAGAAATTCGAAGACTACGACCTGGCCGTTGTGGCCGTGGTGGATGAGGATGGAAGGCTCCTTGGGCGTATCACATCCGACGATATCATCGATCTTGTCGAAGAGCAAGCCACAGAACAGATCTATAACCTCGCAGGTGTGCAAGAAGAAGCCGAAGAGGATGAAGATATCAAGGAAGTGACCAAAAAACGCGCATGGTGGCTGCTCATCAACCTTGGCACGGCGATTTTGGCCTCTTTCGTGATCGGACTGTTCGATAAGACGATCCAAAAGTACGTGGCACTGGCCGTGCTCATGCCGATCGTGGCTTCCATGGGTGGCAATGCCGGCACACAGACCCTCACCGTCGTGGTACGCAAGCTCGCTCTTGGCGAGATAGACTGGCAAAACGCCAAACGAGCACTTTTGAAAGAGACGCTCATATCACTGCTCAACGGCCTCATCTTTGCTGTGGTGATGGGGGCCATCGCTTGGCTGTGGTTCGGTGATAAGATGCTGGGCGTGGTGATAGCCCTGGCGATGGTTATCAATCTTTTGGCAGCTGGATTTTTCGGAGCTATCATACCGCTTTTTCTCAAGCGCATCGGCCAAGATCCGGCAGTGGGTAGCAGCGTGCTTTTGACGACTGTGACGGATGTGGTGGGCTTTTTCGCCTTTTTGGGGCTGGCGAAAGTGATGCTGGTGCACTGACATGATCAAGCGCATAGAAAAACTCGAAAACCCCAAATTCATCGAGCCCGTGCGCATCGTCTACGAGCGTGACGGCAAGGAACTAAGCTGGGAGGCGGTGCGTGCCCACGATAGCGTGGCGGTGCTTTTGTACGATCCAGCCAAGCGCAGTTTCGTGCTGGTCAAGCAGTTTCGCCCGGCACTCGCGATGCAGCAAGGGCTCGCATATAGCTACGAGCTGTGTGCCGGCATCGTGGATAAAGAGAAGTCCCTCGAACAGATCGCCATCGAAGAGGTGGCCGAAGAGACCGGCTACAAAGTGGACCAGATCCAAAAAATCACCAGCTTCTACACCTCTGTGGGCTTTGCCGGCAGCCGCCAGATGCTCTACTATGCCGAAGTGACGGAGCGTATCGGCGCCGGCGGCGGGATAGAGGATGAGAAGATAGAGGTAGTATTCGTACCCGTCGAAAAAGCGAGAGAGTTTATGTTCGACGAGTCCAAGCCCAAGACGCCTGGACTGCTCTTTGCTTTTTGCTGGTGGTTTGAAACGTTTGGTCAGTCATCACAGTAGCGCTGCAGCAAGCATCCATACGCATTGATGCGCCTATCGCGCAAAAAGGGCCAGATATCGCGCACGGCTTTGGTACGCTCCGTATCTATTTCGCATAGTAACACCTGTTCATTTTCGCTATCCGCTTGTGCGAGGATCTCTCCTTGGGGACCGCATACAAAGGAGTTGCCCCAAAAGCGAATCCCATCGAGGCAGCCGGAAGGGTCTTTTTCGAATCCTACGCGATTGACGCTTAGAAGTGGCAGGCCGTTGGCGATGGCGTGGCCGCGCTGGATGGTGATCCAGGCTTCCAATTGGCGCTGTTTTTCATCTTCGGAGTCTGCATCGAACCAGCCAATGGCCGTGGGGTAGATGAGCACTTCGGCACCTCTCAATGCCATGATCCTCGCAGCCTCGGGATACCACTGATCCCAGCACACCAGCACGCCGAGCCTTCCGATGCTTGTGTCGATCGGCTCAAAGCCCATGTCTCCCGGAGTGAAGTAGAACTTTTCGTAAAATCCGGGATCGTCTGGAATATGCATCTTACGATACTTACCGGCGATGCGGCCATGGTCGAAGACCACGGCGGTGTTGTGATAGAGCCCGGGTGCGCGCATCTCAAAGAGACTCGCCACCAGCACGATATCGTGCTTCTTGCTCACCTCTTGCCAAAAGGCCACGTCACGCTCGAAATCTTTTGCATAATCGAAAAAGTGTGTATCTTCGCATTGGCAGAAATATTCTGTCTGGTGGAGCTCTTGGAGGACTACAAGTTGCGCTCCCTCAGCCTCTTTGATAAGCTCGAGAGTACGCGCAATCGTAGCTTCCTTGGAGCCGTGGTAGCGCTGTTGGATGAGGGCGACTTTCATGCGCGTCCTTTCAGAAGTGATAGGAAAAAGAGCAGTGAAGCGACGAGAATGATGGCGGCCGTGGCGGAGATGTCGAGTTTGTACGCTGCCACAAGACCCGCTACCATCATCGCGAAGGCCAATACGCCGCTAAGAAGAATGGTCTGGCGAAAATCTCTCGCAAAGCGCTCTGCCACGAAGGGCGGCACGCTAAAAAGGGCGATGACGAGGATAAGACCGATGGAGCGGATGCTCATCACTATAGTGAGAGCCATCAAGAGAAGCAAAAGCGTATGCAAAAATCCCACGCGCACCCCGCGCGCCAGTGCAAACTCCCTATCGTAGGCCATGGCAAGCAGATGATGGTAGTAGCGCCCCATAAATAGCAAAAGCAGCACATCGACACCTACCATATAGACAAGGTCACTTTTTGGCACCAGCAAGATATCGCCGAAAAGATAGGCCAAAAGGTCGCTTCTATAGCCGGGGGTAAGGTCGATGAAAATGATACCGATGCTCATCCCAAGAGCCCAGAGCACACCGATGGTGACATCCAGATGCTTGGCGTTGCGTAGTGTCAGATAGGCGAGAAGCGCTGCGAGCGCGAGGGCAAAGAATGTCGCACCCAAAAGGATCGAGATGCCAAGATAGATGGCGATCCCCACACCACCGTAGCTGCCGTGCGCTATGGAGGCGGCGAGGTAGGTAGAGCGGTTGATGAGCATGAGTGGGCCGATGATGGCTATGGCGACGCTGAGCAGCGCTGCAGCGATGAAAGAGTGCGAAAAGAGTGTGAGCATCTCACTCATGGGCACACCCTTTGGAGAGCTCCTCGAAAAGATCCATCTCGCAAAAGTGCCCATCGTCGCGATGGATATGCAAGGGGATGTTTTCGTGCACGATGAGGGTACGGTTGATGTAAAGAACCCTGTCGACCCCTTCGAAGATGATGTTGATATCGTGGCTGACGACGATCTTGGTCATATCGAGATCTTGCAAGAGGCGGTAGATCTCCTTTTGGGCTTTGATATCCACCGAGGCTGTGGGTTCGTCGAGAATGAGGATTTTGGGATCGCTCACCAGGGCTCTGGCCAGCAGCACGCGCTGGCGCTGACCGCCTGAGAGATCGCCGATTTTGCGATCCAAAAGCTCTTCTATTCCTAATCTCCTTGCAATCTCTTGCACCTTGTTCCTATCCTCTTGGCTGTAGCGAAATTTGCCGCTTTTTAGTCTTCCTTGCAAGATCACTTCGCGCACAAGGAGCGGGATGTCGAGATTGAAGTTGATGTTTTGGGGGAGATACCCAAAAAGGTGGCGCATTTTCGATGCCGGTTGGCCGTAGATGCGCACTTCTCCGCGTGTGGGCTCCAAAAGACCCAAAAGGAGCTTCAAAAAGGTGCTCTTGC
>JALVTF010000012.1 GCA_027024145.1 Campylobacterales bacterium | reverse complement strand
CTTATCGTCCACAGACTCTTACTGGGGATTGTCTAAAAGCCCGCTCCCCTCGATTTTTTGGCTGCGATCACGCGCATAAATGCGCTGACCGCCTTTGAGATCATATTTCCATATCGGTGCGTTGGCTTTGAAATCTTCGACGAACTCTTCGATGAGCTCGAGAGCGACGCGTCTTTTGGGACTAAAGACCGCTGCCATATAACTGGATGTATGCACGGGAACGTTGCCTATGGAGTGTGCCATGCGCAGTACTGCACCCCGCTCCCTGGCCCTTTGTTGCCAGCTATCAAACCACGAGCGTAAAATCGGCTCATACACATCGAAGCTGAGGCCCTCTATGTCATCTTCTTGGCGCACGGTGCCTACGAACGTGATGAAGGCGCCGTAGTTCTTGTCTTCGCCCCATGCACGCCACTTGGCAAAAATCTTGTCCACATCGAGTTCACCCGGGTAGAGTTCAAGCATACTATCCTCCGCATACAGGGGGCAAAAGCGCCACCTTATCACCCTCTTTGAGAGGTGTATCGATATCCTTGACGATTTTGTCGTTCACCGCCACGGCGCACTCACTGAGCCATTTTTTGACTTCGGGATCCTTGGAGAGCTCCTTGGCGAGTTCCTTGAGCGAACGGGCCTCCACTTCCCTCGGTGCGAGGCCGATAGGTCCCAAAAACTCCACACGCACCATCGCTATCCTTTTTTTCAGCAATTTTACCATATAATCGATTTCATGATTATTGGAAAAATCGACTATATCAATCTCCTGCCCTTCTATGTTTTTTTGCGCAGACATCTTCATAGCAGCGAGCGCGCTGCACTGGAGTATCGCAAAGGAGCGCCCCGCCACATCAACACTCTTTTGCGAAAAGGGCGCGTCGAGGCGGCGGTGATCTCCAGTATCCATAGTGCCAAGTACCGCTGCAGCGACTTCGGCATCGTGGCACACAAAGAGGTGCTGAGTGTCCTTGTCTGTCCCGGCGAAGCGCAAGAGGATACCGAATCGGAAACTTCGAACCGGCTGGCTCGCATCCTGCAAGTGCAAGGACGCATCCTCATCGGCGACAAGGCACTCAAAATCAAAAATCCCCACGGATGCAAAGATCTCGCGAAGCTCTGGTACGACAAATATCACCTCCCATTCGTTTTCGCACGATTTTGCTACCGCAAAAACGCTAAAAAATATCAACAGCTCGCCGATAAATTCCTAAGCACAAGGGTCAAGATACCCTACTATCTCGTGCGCCGCTATGCAGCGCGCAGTGATCTAAGCATCAAGGAGCTCTATGCGTACTTAGCACGTATCCATTACCGAATAGGCCACAAAGAGAAGCGAGCACTGAAAAAATTTTTGTATCTGGCCAAAAAATAGTACCACCCCGAAAATGAGCAACGAGGCAAAGAATGAAGCAAACGATATTTCTCTTTTTTACAGCTATAGTACTGTTTGCGAGCGAACCGATACGTCCGATTCCCGCATCCATCCCCTACGATAGAGCCAAAGCGGCACTGGGCAAGGCACTCTTTTTCGATGCAACCCTCTCCAAAGATGGCAAGGTCTCATGCGCCACATGCCATAAAATGGAGCACGGCGGAGCAGACGACAAACCTGTCTCCATAGGAGTATTTGGTAAAAAGGGGCGTATGAACTCTCCCACCGTCTTCAATGCGGTGTTCAACTTTCGTCAGTTTTGGAACGGACGTGCGAAAGATCTGATCGAACAGATCGACGGCCCCGTACACAATCCGGTGGAGATGGGACTTACGACCCAAGAGCTCTTGGATAAACTCACGAAAAACGCCTACTATCGCGGTGCCTTTGCCAAAATCTACGGCAAAGGGGGCATTACCTACGCGCACTTCAAAGAGGCGATCGCAGAATTCGAAAAGACGCTCATCACGCCGGGCAGTAAGTTCGATCGATTCTTACAGGGCAAAGCCAAACTCACTCCACTGGAAGAGAAAGGCTATGAGCTCTTCAAGGCTCTGGGGTGCGTCACTTGCCACAACGGCGTCAACCTGGGCGGCAACAGTTTCCAAAAGATCGGCACCATCATCCCCTATGCAGGCAATGAGCTGGATGATCGCTACGCCATCACCCACAATCCCGAAGATAGATACGTCTACAAAGTTCCCACCCTGCGCAATATCACCCTGACCGCACCCTACTTCCACGACGGAAGCGTCCCCACACTCAAAGAGGCGATCAAAAAGATGGCCTACTACAACCTTGGAACCATTCTCAAGCCCGAAACCATAGATGCGATAGCCGCATTTTTGCAAACACTCACGGCGAAAGTGGCGAACCATGAGTAAACACACCGCAAGCTACAAAAAGGCGCTTTTGATTTTCGTCATCATGTTCGTGGCGATAGGGTTTTTGCTCTTCTATCGCACGTATATAAGCCACTACTTTACGAAAAAAAGCGTCATTTATCACAACTTTCACAAACTCTACGAAGATGAGATCGATCTGAACTACCAGACACTCAAAGTCTCCTTTTTTCTCTATTCCAACTACGACAATCTGACGCGACTTCAAGAAAGCGTCAAAAATGACGCCACAGCGATGCAAGGACTCCTGCGCCGCCACGGCTATGTGCAACTGGTTCGACATTTCACGAAGTATCTGGAGTGCCTCCACAAAAAACTGGACACCATCGAACGGTTCAAAACCGTCAACGCCGCACTCAAAACATCCACGCTCTACCTGGCAGCCGCTCTGGATGAGCTACCAAAAACGCTCTCTCCCCATGCCATACGCCTCATCACCGAGACGGTCTCCGAGATCCTCGTGGCCAAAAACGCCCTGGATCCGAGTTTCACCGACGAAATAGCCAAGAATTATGCGAAGTTGCGCTCTCTCTTAGATCCCAAAGACC
>JALVTF010000011.1 GCA_027024145.1 Campylobacterales bacterium | reverse complement strand
GGGGAGCTCCACCATCTCTTCGTCCACGATTTTGACGGTGACGCCTGGGAGCGCAGGGCCCACGGAGCGCGGTTTTTGCTTGTTGGGGCGATTCACTGCCACCACGGGGGACGCTTCACTCAGACCATAGCCTTCAAGCAGCACACCCTTTTTGAACTTTTTACGAAAGCGCTCCAGTGTGTCTTCAGGCAGTGCAGCGGCGCCGCTGATGTAGAACTTGACGGCGTTGAACATGTGGAAATACCAGGGGAGTCTTGCCTTGGATAGGGCGTTGTAGACATCGGGAACGCCGATAAAAAAGGTGACGCGTTTGAGTAGCATCTGCTTGATGATGTTGGAAAAGGGCATGATGGAGCGGATGATCACCACGGGACATCCGAAATAAAGAGGCATGAGGATAGTGGCTGTGAGGGTGAATGCGTGAAACATCGGCAGATAGACGATGAAACGCTCTTTGTGACTGAATTTGAGCAGCTGTTCTATGCCGAGGATATTGGAAAAGATATTGCGGTAGCTCAGCATCGCACCTTTTGGCTTGCCTGTTGTGCCCGATGTGTAGATGATGACGGCCGTGTCGTCGATATCCACGTTTTGGGTCAATTTTTCGTGGGATTCGAGATTGGCGAGGATTTCGTTGAAGGAGATGTTGTTTTCATCCAGGCCGTTGTATTCGCCCTCCCAAAGAATCTTTTGCACTTTCGAGCGGCTGAAGATGTTGCGCAGCTCCTTGGAAAAATCCGCGCTGGCTGCGAGTACTTTGGCTTCGCAGTCGTTAAGGATAAAAAGGAGCTCCTCCTCTTTTAAAAAACTGTTGATGGGCACCGGGATGGCTCCGAGCTTTTGGGCAGCCAGAAATGTGGCGATGAATTCTACGGAATTGGCCATGTAGATGGCCACGCGATCGCCAGGATGCACGCCTATGAGCTCAAGAAACCGTGCGATGGTGTCGACTTTGAGCAGCATCCGCTTGAAGGTGATTTTGCGATCGCCCACGAAGTAGGCGACACCTTTGGGCCGTTTGCTCGCGTGATGTTTGAGTACTTCGTAGAAAGTATCAAACTTGTAATCGAACATCATCAGAACCTATAGTTGAACGAAAGATTCAAAAGATGCGCTCCTCCGGCACTAAATGTTCCATCGATACCGTTGATATTCCCCAGACTCACGCTGCGCTGGAATTTGTGGTCATAGAGATACGCGATACCCAATGTCATATTTTGGGTAACTTTGTAGAGTGCGCCAAGTGAGAGGATGAGTGCGTCGCTGTCTGGAAGTTCATACCCCATGGTGCGTTCAGGCACAGGAGATTCATCGTAGGCGATACCGTACATCGTGGTGAGTTTATCACTGTTTTTATACGTAAGTCCCAAGCGGAAAGTGTTGGTATCGTCCCAATTCTTTGGCTTATCGATATTGTATGGGCTCGCTCCATCGAAAGTCATCACGAGACGCTCGTAGTCGCTCCAGAATGTACGCTCATACTCGAACTCTACACGCGCCTTCGCATTCATATCTACCGCTGCCGCTAACGAGAGGGTGGCGGGAAGCGGGACTTTGGTGTGGCCTATGGTTTTGATGGTGCGGTTTGCCAGAGTATCGACTATGGTGACATCCCCTTTTTCTTTGAGGTCGATTTTGTTGCGATAGGTGGCTGCGAGGGTGAGGCCGGGGAGTTTGTAGCTGGCTGCTACGTTGAAGCCCAGACGCGTCTGGATATCGCCGTCCATATCGTAAAAGAGTCTTTTGGTGTTATCCCTCGGGTGGGGAGGATTCAGACGAATCACGCCGTCTGTGAAGAGAACGCGCACGCCGGCACCGAGACTGAAGTTGGGACTTATTTGATAACTGATACTTGGATTGACCTCGGCGGTGCGCAGCGTAAACTCCTGTGCGCTCCACTTTTGTGGGTCTCTATCCCATTTTTTTGCAAAACCTGCCGGCGTGACGACGCTAAGACCAAAACGTACGTTGCCAAACTTTGGCGAGACGTAGTGGAGGTGCGGAATGAGGAATTTTTGCGATGCGCTCTTGGCATCTGCAGGCATTTCCGGTGGTGGATAGCCGCTCCCTATGACCTGTTTGCCTTCGTATTTGACCTTGGGCAGGTAGGCTCCTGTGAAGCTGAGCTCGAAATACTGGCCATCATCCATGAAACTCATGTTTGCCGGGTTGAAGTATGCCGCGTCTGCATCGTTCGCTCCTGCTACGTATGCGCCACTCAGAGCGATGCTGCGTACCGACTGTTCGGGGATTTTATAAGCAGCACCAAAGAGTGTGGCTGCACAAATCGCACTCAAAAGCAATCCACGTTTCATAGGCGATCCTTATATGTGAGGTTTAGCCGATTGTAACAAACTTTTGGATAAAATATTTTTAACTTGGAGTATAATGGTAGAAGAACTCACAAAGGGATACGATGCTCAACATTTTTGGCAAAAAACTCAAAACCTACGACCTCGAAGGGGTGGAGAAAAATAGATGGGCGAAGATCACCATCAAAGGTAAAGGCGATATCTGGATAGAGCTGTTTGCGGAGGAAGTCCCCAATACCGTGGCGAACTTCGCGCATTTGGCTACAAGCGGCTTTTACGATAGACTCAAGTTTCACAGAGTCATCAAAGGCTTCATGGCCCAGGGTGGCTGTCCCGAAGGCACCGGCCGAGGAGGGCCCGGATGGGCGATAGCCTGCGAGTGCGACAAAAATGTGCACAAGCACAAGCGTGGTGCCATCTCCATGGCTCATGCGGGGCGCGATACAGGAGGGAGCCAGTTTTTCATCTGTTTCGTGGATTGCCCCCATCTCGATGGTGTGCATACGGTCTTTGGGCAGATACCCGAAGATGATGCGAGCTCGTTTATGACGCTGGATATGATCGACCAGGGCGATATCATCGAAAAGATCGAGATCAAAGAGGAACCATGAGTTTTTTGCGTATAGCGGCTATCTCGCCGAAAGTGGAGCTGGGCAACATCGCAGCCAACGTGGCGATCCACAAGGAGCTGATCCATGCCAACAAGGATGCTGGCGTCATCCTTTTTCCCGAACTCTCTCTCACGGGATACTCACTGGGTGATCTTGTAGTCCAAAAGCGCTTGCACGATGCGGTGCGCGAGGGGTTACGAGAGCTCGCAAAAGCCGTGATGGAGAGCATCGTCATCGTAGGCGCGCCCCTGTGGCATGCGAACAGACTCTACAACTGCGCCGTAGTGCTCCAAAATGGTCGCATCCTTGGGATCGTGCCCAAAAGTTATCTGGCCAACTATCGGGAATTTTACGAAAAGCGCTGGTTTAGCAGCGGGAAAGATATTGCCGATGCGGAGATAGAAGGCGTGCCTTTTGGCACAGATCTTCTCTTTCGCAGCGGCGAAATGCTTTTGGGTGTGGAGATCTGCGAGGATCTATGGAGCGTGATCCCGCCATCATCCTACCAGGCAGCGGCCGGAGCCAATGTGGTCTGCAATCTCTCTGCCAGTGACGATCTGGTGGGCAAGCACGACTACAGGCGCACGCTCGTGTCGCAGCAAAGCGCACGCGGCATCTGTGCCTATGCCTATACGAGCTCGGGCGTGTGGGAGAGCAGCGCTGAAGTACTCTATGGCGGTGCCACCCTCATAGCCGAAAACGGAGCGATGCTGGCCGAAGGGGAGCGATTTTCCTTCGATCATACCGTAACCAAAGCCGATGTGGATCTGCAAAAGCTCATCTATCTTAGGCGCTATGAGACCAGCTACTGCGACGCACCCCAAAAAGTCTTTCGCATCGTCTCATGCGATCCGGTGCCGATTGTCGAAAAGCCAGACCGCTATTACGATCCACACCCCTTCGTACCCAGCAAAAAGGCTGACCGCGACGCCAGGTGCAAGGAGATCTTCGCCATCCAAGCAAGCGCTCTTGCGCGGCGCCTCGCACAATTGGGTGATATGAAGATGATCGTGGGTGTGAGCGGTGGGCTCGACTCGACCTTGGCACTCTTGGTGTGCAACGAAGCCTGTGAGATACTCGGACGTCCCAAAAGCGACATCCTCGCTATCTCCATGCCAGGATTTGGCACTACGAAAGCTACGAAAACGAGTGCCGCTAAGCTGGCCGAAGCGATAGGCGCGCGTTTCGAAGAGATCGACATCACCGAGACGGTGCGCGCGCACTTTCGCGATATCAGTCATGATGAAAACACTCACGATGTGACGTATGAAAACGCTCAGGCGCGCTACCGCACTATGATCCTCATGGACAAGGCCAATCAGGTGGGCGGTATCGTAGTAGGCACGGGGGATCTGAGCGAAATAGCCCTTGGCTTTAGCACCTACAACGGCGATCAGATGGCGATGTACAATGTTAACGCCGGCGTGCCTAAAACCTTGGTGCGCTACCTCATCGAGTGGGTGGGCTCCAAGCATAAAGAATTAGCACCCATTCTGGATGAGATCATCCATCGTCCCGTCTCACCCGAACTCCTGCCGCCCAAAGAGGGTGAAATTTCCCAAAAAACCGAAGAGATCATAGGACCCTACGAATTGCACGACTTTTTCTTATACCATTTCATCAAGTATGGCGCACCGCCACGCAAGATCGCGATACTGGCCAAAATCGCCTTTGGCAAGAAGTATGAGGAAGCGACGATTAAGAAATGGCTGAGAGTATTTTTGAGACGCTTCTTCGCGAACCAATTCAAGCGCGACGCTTCCCCGGATGGAGTGAAAGTGGGGACGATAGCACTGAGCCCCAGAGGCGACTGGCGCATGCCAAGTGATGCGCAAGTGCAAATGTGGATAGAGGAGTTAGACGATGGCGGCAGTTGAGTATCTTCCGCATTATACCTATGAGGATTACAAACAGTGGGAAGGCAAATGGGAGCTCATCTACGGCGTGCCCTATGCGATGGCGCCGGCACCGATGATAGAGCATCAAAGAATCAGCAATAAAATTGCGCGAATTTTGGATGAGGTTTTGGAGAAGTGCGAAAATTGTGTAGCACTCTTGCCGGTGGATTGGAAAATCAGTGACGATACCGTAGTGCAGCCGGATAATCTCGTCTACTGCGGCGAGATAGAAAATGCTCAGTACCTTACCAAAGCGCCCCAAGTGATTTTCGAGGTCATCAGCCCTAGCACCGCCATCAAAGACGCCAATCTCAAATTCGAGCTCTATGAGCGTGAAGGGGTGCGCTACTATGTGCTGGTCTATCCTCATGACAAAGTGGCCAAGGTGTTTCGCTGGCAGAGTGGCAAATATGTCAAGATGTGCGACTGCTTCCAGGAAGTGGTCACGTTCGATATCGACGAATGCTCGTTCGATTTTGATTTTAGCAAGGTGTGGTGATGCTGGTACACATCTGCTGCAGTGTCGATAGTCACTTCTTTTTGGAAAAGCTCAAAGAAAAGTACCCGAACGAAGAGCTGGTGGGATTTTTCTACGACCCAAACATCCATCCCTACAGCGAGTATCGTCTGCGCCTTTTGGATGTGGAGCGTAGCTGCAAGCGGCTGGGGATCCCTCTTTTAGAGGGCGAGTATGACTACGAAGAGTGGCTCAAAGCCGTGCGGGGTCTGGAAAACGAGCCAGAAAAAGGGGAGCGCTGTCGGGTCTGCTTCGATAGGCGCCTCGAAGTGGCGGCACGCAAGGCCAAGGAGCTGGGCCACAAGCGCTACACCACCACGCTGTTGGTGAGTCCCCTCAAATCCCAAGAGCAGCTCCAAGCGAGTGCCGCGCATGTGGATAGGGAGCTTGGCACGGAGTTTGTCTTCGAAGATTTTAGAAGTTTTGGCGGCACCCAGCAGCAAGCCAAGGTAACCAAAGAGCAAAAGCTTTACCGCCAAGACTACTGCGGCTGCATCTTTGGCCTATCGCAGCAGCGAGCCAAGCAAGAGGTGATTATGGATGAGATGCTCTGTCCCGTTACGCAGCGCATCCTGCCGGCTTCTATCGAAGAACGTTTGGCGATGTATACGAGGCGCATGGAGCTCGAAGAGCAGGGTATCGACTATACGATAGTGCGCAAACGCTTTTTGAACTACCGACTGCTCAGAGCCTTCGTGCGTGTGGATAAAAAGGTGGTGCCAAGCTATATCCTCAGCTATTCGCATCTGCGCCGCGACTACGCAAAAGCACGCATCGAAGAGATCGTCGACGGTGTCGGCTACGCCAATCGCGACGAGATACGCGTTATAGATATCGGCTTCCTGCGCCGCTACGTGGATGTACAAGATATGCAAGCGCTCTATTTCCGGGGGCTTGAGTGGAATGTAGAGCAGCGCATCAGGCGTGACATAGACGGGGAATACAGTTTGTCACCGATTGTGGTTTTGGATACAATTCCAAATAGGTTTGAGATCTATATCGAAGCTGTCAGCTACAAAGATGTCAGAGAAGAACTTCGCATAAAGGATGCCAATGCTTGATGTGGTAGAGATACAAAACATCCTTCCCCACCGCTACCCTTTTTTGCTCGTGGACCGCGTCACCGAGATCGAGGAGGGTCAGAGTATCAAAGCGTATAAAAACGTCAGTATCTCCGAGCCTGTTTTTCAGGGCCACTTTCCCGGTCATCCCATCTATCCCGGTGTCATGATCATCGAAGGCATGGCGCAAGCCGGCGGCGTGTTGGCCTTTAAGAGCTCGTCCAAAGAGGCGCAAGAGGCCGCCAAAGACAAGGTAGTCTACTTCATGAGCATCGACAAATGCAAATTTCGCAATCCCGTACGCCCTGGGGATCGCCTCGAATATGAACTGCATGTACTCAAGCATCGCGGCAATATCTGGGTGCTTGAAGGCAAAGCCTATGTGGATGGGACCCTCGTAGCGGAGGCCGAGCTCAAAGCGATGATTGTCGATAAATGATGGGAGTATAGATGATTTCACCCCATGCCATCATCGAAGAGGGTGCACAGATCGGCAAAGATGTCACCATCGGTCCCCACGCATTTGTGAGTAAAGATGCCGTCATAGAAGATGGCTGCACCATCATGCAAGGCGCCATCATCGATGGCAAGACCCGCATAGGAGCGGGTACGAAGGTCTTTTACCATGCCGTCGTGGGCTCTATCCCCCAAGACCTCAAATACAAGGGCGAAGAGGTAGAGCTCATCATCGGCAAGAACAATACCATACGTGAATTTTGCCTCATTAACCCCGGCACCGAAGGGGGTGGGGGCAAGACCGTCATCGGCGATAACAATCTCTTGATGGGGTATGTGCACGTAGCGCACGACTGCAAGATAGGCAACGGCTGCATCTTGGCCAATGCCGCGACCTTGGCGGGCCATGTGGAGCTGGGCGATAACGTGGTCATCGGCGGGATGACACCGATCCATCAGTTTGTCCATATCGGTGATTATGCTATGATAGCGGGAGCCAGTGCAGTGAGCCAAGATATCCCGCCATATTGCTTGGCCGAGGGAAACCGAGCGAAGCTACGCGGGCTCAATCTCACAGGAATTCGCAGACGCTTGGGCTCAGAAGTAGTCAACGAGCTCAAAGCTGCCTATAAAGAGCTCTTTTTATCGGGTAAACCGCTCCAAGAGAGCGCAAAGAAGCTCTTGGAAAGCTCCAGTGAGCATGTAAAAAAATTAGCAAAATTTGTTTTGGAGACAAAACGAGGAATACCATATAGAGGTGCATAGATGTTAAAAAGTTGTAGTTTTTGCGGAAAGTTCGAAACACACGAAAATCCGCTTTTGGCAGGTCCGGAGGGATCCAACGTCTATATCTGTAAAAGTTGTGTAGGCGCTGCTTATAGTATACTCTATGGTGAAGGGGAGCACAAAGAAGAGTCGCATCCCGAGACTCTGGACTACCTGCCGACACCAAAAGAGCTCAAAGCGATTTTGGATGAGTATGTAATAGGCCAAGAGAGTGCGAAAAAAGTTTTTAGCGTCGCAGTCTACAACCATTATAAACGTATCTTCAAACAGCATGAAATCGAAGAGGACGATACCGAAATCGCCAAATCCAATGTCCTTTTCATCGGACCGACGGGAAGTGGTAAGACGCTCATGGCACAGACTATGGCAAGAGTTCTCGATGTGCCTCTGGCCATAGCAGATGCTACGAGCCTTACAGAAGCTGGGTACGTGGGTGAAGATGTAGAAAATATCCTCACGCGTCTCTATCACGCTGCCGGTGAAGATGTGAAAAAAGCGGAGCGCGGCATCGTCTTTATCGATGAGATCGACAAGATCGCGCGCCTTGGCGAAAACCGCAGTATCACCCGCGATGTGAGCGGTGAAGGGGTACAGCAAGCGCTGCTGAAAATCATCGAAGGAAGCGTGGTCAATATCAGCGCCAAAGGGGGACGCAAACACCCCAACCAAGAGTTCGTCCAGATCGATACCTCCAACATCCTCTTTATCTGTGGCGGAGCCTTCGATGGACTTACGGATATCATCAAGCGGCGCCTCGGTGGCAATGTGCTGGGTTTTGGCCAAGAAAAGCGCTCCAAACGTGAGGAGAGCGATCTCTTGCGCCACGTCGAGCCAGATGACCTGGTCCAATACGGTCTCATCCCCGAACTCATCGGCCGTCTGCACATGATAGCGACACTCAACGAGCTGAGCCGTGACGATATGGTGCGTATCCTCACCGAACCCAAAAACGCTCTCGTCAAGCAATACAAAAAACTTTTTGCGCTCGATAACGTGGAGCTGACGTTTGAACATGAAGCGCTCGAAGCGATCGCGGACCTGGCCATCAAGCGCAAAACAGGGGCACGAGGTCTTCGCAGTATTATGGAAGAAATCATGGTGGATATTATGTTCAATCTCCCAGAATACGCAGGCTACGAGGTGATCATAACCAAAGAGGTGGTAGAGCGCAAAGCCGAGCCCCTGCTTATCAAAAAAGAGAAAAAGAGTGCATAAGGGTAGGCGATGATTTTCGATTCTATTATCGGTCTCTTTTCCAACGACATGGGAATAGACTTAGGGACTGCCAATACATTGGTGCTGAGCAAAGGTGAAGGTATTATAATCAATGAGCCTTCCGTGGTTGCCATCAAGAGCGATCGTCACGGTAGGCAGCATATCCTCGCCGTGGGGCGCGAAGCCAAAGAGATGGTGGGCAAAACCCCCGGTGACATCAAGGCGATTCGCCCCATGAAAGATGGCGTGATCGCGGATTTCGACATCACCGAAAAGATGATCCGCTACTTCATCGAAAAAGCCCACAAGCGCAAAGCCTTCATCCGCCCTCGCATCATTATCTGCGTGCCCTATGGCCTCACGCAGGTAGAGCGTAAAGCCGTCAAAGAGTCGGCACTCAGTGCAGGAGCACGTGAAGTCTACCTCATAGAAGAGCCGATGGCTGCAGCCATCGGTGCAGGACTGCCTGTCAAAGAACCCCAGGGAAGTCTCGTTGTGGACATCGGTGGTGGAACGACGGAGATCGGCGTTATCTCCCTCGGTGGTCTCGTGGTGAGCAAATCGATTCGCGTCGCGGGCGACAAAATCGATAGCGCCATCATCGACTACATCAAAAGAAAGTACAATCTCATCATCGGCGATCGCGTGGCAGAGGAAGTGAAGATAGAGATTGGGACAGCGATGCCTCTCGATGAGCCGCTCAAGATGAGCATCACGGGACGCGACCAGGTAGGGGGGCTTCTCAATACCATCACCGTCACCAGTGAAGATATCTACGAAGCGATGAAAGCACCCGTCAAAGCTATCGCAGAAGCGCTCAAGGATGTGCTCGAACAGACTCCACCGGAACTTGCAGGCGATATCATCGAAAACGGTATCGTGCTCACAGGCGGCGGTGCACTCATACGCAATCTCGATCGCTACCTCTCCGAAACGGTGCGTATTCCGGTCTTCATCGCCGATGAACCGCTCTTGGCGGTAGCCAAAGGCACGGGCCGCGTACTCGAAGAGATCGAAATCTTGCAGCAATTAGCCGATGAGTAAGCGCCTCGTCGCTTTTCTCGCTCTTTTGGTACTATTCGCGGCTCTCTATCGGCTCAATGAGAGTGTGCGCGATTTCGTGGGAGATCTCACATTCTCTATCAAAAAAGAGGTCGTCACACGTATCGACGAGATACGCGAGAGTGTGTCCACCTTTTTTCATCAGTCCTCCACTATCGCTGCATTACGAGCCCAAAATCGTGCACTCCAAAAATACAAAATCCTCTACGACGACACACAAATGCGACTCGATACTCTCCAGCGAGAATGCAACGTCTCCAAGCCCTCTTACGTCTCTCTCATGCGTCTGATACCTGCGATTTCGTATGTACGTTTTGGCGACTACACATCCATGTGGCTCGATGCATCGCTACAGCAAAATCACATCTACGGCCTCATCAAAGACGATAGCGTCGCTGGCATCGCAGTGGCAAAAACCGGACGTGCACTTGCGCTTCTTAATGGCAATCGCAAGTGCAGCTATGGCGTCATGACGCAAGATGGAGCGCAGGGTGTAGCCATGGGTAGTGGAGACAACCGCTTCGTGATCATGAAATACATCCCTACCTACGAAAAGGTGCACAAAGGCGACAAAGTCTTCACAAGCGGCCTCGATGCGATTTTCCCCTACGGCATCAAAGTGGGTGAAGTGGTCGACGTGTGGCAAGAGGGCAGCTACAAAGTGGCCAAAGTCAAAACCTATGCCGATTTGCGTCATCCTGTCTTTTTTTGGCTAATGAAGTTATAAAGAACTTTTTTGTACAATTAAAAACTAAAAACCAAGGGTAATCATGCCAAAAAGAGATGATATCCACACCATCCTCCTCATAGGCTCCGGACCCATCGTCATCGGCCAAGCGTGTGAATTCGACTACTCGGGTACCCAAGCGGTCAAAACGCTCAAGTCTCTCGGCTATCGTGTGGTGCTGGTCAACTCCAACCCCGCTACCATCATGACCGACCCCGGTTTCGCCGATCGCACCTACATCGAACCCATCACCGAAGATATCATCTATAAAATCATTCAGCAAGAGGGTGTCGATGCGATTTTGCCTACCATGGGTGGCCAAACGGCGCTCAATGTGGCTATGAGCATGTACGAAAAGGGAATGCTCGAGGGTGTGCAGTTTTTGGGTGCGCGTCCCGAGGCTATCAAAAAGGGTGAAGACCGCCAGGCATTCAAAGAAGCGATGTTAAAAATCGGCATGGACCTGCCCAAGAGCCGCTACGCCTACTCGATGGAAGAGGCGATGGAGGCGGCCAGGGAGATAGGTTTTCCGCTCATTATCCGCGCTTCTTATACGCTTGCGGGTGGCGGCAGTGGCGTGGCATACAATATCGATGAGTTCAAGACACTTGCGGCCAAAGGTTTGGAAGCGAGCCCCATCAGCGAAATCCTCATCGAAGAGTCGCTGCTTGGATGGAAAGAGTACGAGATGGAGGTCATCCGCGACAGAGAGGACAACTGCATCATCGTCTGCTCCATCGAAAACCTCGATCCCATGGGCGTGCACACGGGAGACTCCATCACTATCGCTCCAGCGCTGACGCTTACAGACAAAGAGTATCAGCGCATGCGCGACGCATCCTTCGCGATCCTTCGTGAAATCGGTGTGGATACCGGTGGATCGAACGTACAGTTCGCCGTCAATCCCAAGACGGGGCGCATGATCGTCATCGAGATGAACCCGCGGGTTTCTCGCTCCAGTGCTCTGGCTTCCAAAGCTACAGGCTATCCTATCGCCAAGGTGGCTACGCTTTTGGCAGTGGGCTATACCCTCGATGAGATCGAAAACGACATCACAGGCACGGCCGCAAGCTTCGAGCCTACCATCGACTATATCGTCACCAAGATCCCGCGCTTTACCTTCGAAAAATTCCCGATGGCGGATTCAACCCTCACTACCTCCATGAAAAGCGTGGGCGAAGTGATGGCGATCGGCCGCACCTTCAAAGAGTCGATCCAAAAGGGGCTCTGTTCGCTCGAGACGGGTCTTGCGGGTTTTGAGAAGATCGATGCCGATATCGAGACCATCAAGCACGAAATCCGCCGTCCCAACGAAAAGCGCCTGCTCTACATCGCACAGGCTTTTCGCGATGGTCTGAGTGTAGAGGAGATCCATGAGCTGAGCCAAATCGATCCATGGTTTTTGTACCAGATCGAAGAGATCGTGGCGTTCGAGAAAAAGATCGATCTGGATATCTTGCAAAACGAGGAGCTTTTGCGCCTGGCCAAGACATACGGCTTTAGCGATGCGATGATCGCCAAGCTCATCAACGAAAAAGAGCACACGAATTTAAGCGAAAGCGATGTCTACAATGCCCGCACGGCGTTAGGCATCGAGCACGAATACAACGAAGTGGACACCTGTGCCGCCGAGTTTCCGGCCAAAACGCCCTATCTCTATAGCTCCACCAATATCACCAAGCTCCCAGCCAAACCGCAAGAAAACAGCGATGAAGAAAAGGTGCTCATCATCGGTGGCGGTCCCAACCGCATCGGGCAGGGGATCGAGTTTGACTACTGCTGTGTGCATGCAGCCTTCGCACTCAAAGATATGGGCATCAAATCCATCATGTACAACTGCAACCCAGAAACCGTCTCCACCGACTACGACACCAGTGATATCCTCTACTTCGAGCCCATCGATTTCGAGCATGTGCGAAGCGTCATCAAGACTGAAAACCCCACTGGCGTGATCGTGCATTTTGGTGGTCAGACACCTCTCAAACTCGCCAAACCACTCACGGCCATCGGCGCCAAGATCGTGGGCACTAGCGCCAAGGTGATCGACCTGGCAGAAGATAGGGAGAAGTTCAGTGAATTTGTGGCTGCCAACGGCCTCAAGCAGCCGCCAAACGGTACCGCCTTTACGAAAGAGGAGGCCATTCGTATAGCCCAAGAGATCGGCTATCCCGTGCTGGTACGCCCCAGCTACGTACTTGGCGGACGCGCTATGCGTATCGTCTATAACGAAGCGGAGCTGCGCGCATACATGGACGAAGCAGTGAGTGTGAGCCACGAATCACCGGTGCTCATCGATAAATTTCTCGATCATGCCATCGAGTTAGATGTGGATGCTATCAGTGACGGCGAGCATGTCTACATAGGCGGCATCATGCAGCATATCGAAGAGGCTGGGATTCATTCCGGCGATAGCGCCTGTTCGCTGCCGACGGTGAGCATCGATGAGAATATCGTACGCCAAGTGGAGGAGCAGACCCAAAAGATCGCGTTGGGTCTGGGAGTCAAGGGACTTCTCAACATCCAGTATGCCATCTACAAGGACGAAGTCTATCTCATCGAAGTCAACCCACGTGCCAGCCGCACCGTGCCCTTCGTGAGCAAAGCCACGGGCGTGCCGATGGCGAAGGTGGCGACGCGTGTGATGCTGCGAGGTGATCTGGAAGAGGCGCTACGTTTTTACGACGAATATGGCGTCGTCGATTTTAGCGGCGAAGTCTTCAAGCCCAAGCTCAAAAACCACATCTCCGTCAAAGAGGCTGTCTTCCCGTTCAATAAACTCCCGGGAGCCGACCTTATCTTGGGGCCTGAGATGAAGTCCACCGGCGAAGTGATGGGAATCAGCGAGAGTTTTGGCGAGAGCTTTGCTAAAGCGCAGTTTGCAGCGGGCAACCGCCTGGCCACCGGCGGCAAACTCTTTTTGTCCCTCACCGACTACGACAAGCCCTTTGCACCAGAGCTTGCCAGAGCATATCAGGAGCTGGGCTTCGAGATCGTGGCCACACGTGGTACTCACGAGGTGCTGAGCCAAGCTGGCATCGCAAGCACGCTGGTGCTCAAAATTAGTGAAGGCCGCCCCAATATCGAAGATATGATCAAAAACGGCGAAATCGCCATGGCCATCAACACCAGCGACAACAAAGCCAGCAAGAGTGACGCAAGGCGCATCCGCCAGCAGGTGCTGCGCCATCAGATTCCCTACTTCACAACAGTGAGTGCGGCAAAAGTGGCAGCCGAGGCGATAAAAAGTCTCAAAACCAAAGAGCTTGTTCCCAAATCGCTCCAAGATTACCTACGTTCATGAACCCAAGGCACATCTATCTAGTCCAGACCGACACCACCGTTGGGTTTTTGAGTCAGGATGCGGCGCGCTTAGCGCGCATCAAAGGCCGCACGCCCACCAAGCCCTTTTTGATCGCGGTAGCAAGCCTTGCGCAACTGCGAAACTTCGCTCGCGTCCCGGTACAACATCGCAAACTCGTGCGCCGCGCCAAGCGCACCACCTTCGTCTATCCAAATGGCCGTGCTGTGCGCTACGTGGGTGAGGGAGAGCATCGGAAGTTTTTGCAAAAATTTGGCTGGATGTATTCCACCAGCGCCAATCCCAGTGGCAGAAACTTCGACGAAGCATGGGCACGCAAACAGGCCGATATTGTCGTAGAAGACAAAAGAGGGTTTTTCGAAAGTCCCCCTTCACGCATTATAAAGCTTGGCAGAAAAAAACTTCTTAGACTCCGCTGAGATTGAGCTCAGGCACTTTGCCTTCCAAACTGTGCAAGAATGCCTCTATCGCTGCGATCTGTTTCTTGTCGAGTTCCACGCCCCTTTGATACTTGGCCATGATGCGAATCACCTCTTTGAGATCTTTGACGCTGCCGTTGTGGAAGTAGGGAGCGGTTTTTGTGATGTTGCGCAGGACTGGGACCTTGAACATCTGCGCACCGTTTTTGCCATAGTAGTGGCCAAGATCGGGGAAGGGGTAGGGGGCATCGCTGACGTTGGTATCGAAGGCGATGCCTTTGAAGTAGTAGCGTCCCGCGTGGATGCCAAAGCGTGGGTAGAAGAGCGCATTGTAGGGATTCATCGGAAACTTTTGGATGATCTGTCCGCCGATGCTGCGCCCGAAATGGCACGCTTTGCAACCGATATCGATGAAGAGATTGAGCCCTTGCAGCTCTTTCGTATCGAGTGCCGTGAGGTTACCGTCGAGGAAACTATCGAAGCGGCTGCGCGTTAGGAGCGTGCGTTCATAGGCACCTATGGCTTGTGTGATGCGTTTGAAAGTAACTTTCTCATCACCGAAGGCTTTGCCAAAGAGTTTGCGATAGTGGCTGTTGGCACGTACCTTCGCCACCACATTTTGGGGAGTGGAGGCCATCTCGAAGGGAGCTTGCATAGGACCGGCTGCTTGCTCTTCCACGCTCCTCGCTCTGCCGTCCCAAAACTGAAAACTCCCCAAAGCAGCGTTGAGGACGGTGGGGGAGTTGAGATGGTGGGGATTGGTGCGATGCTTGTAGCCTATAGCGGTGGGACGGTTGTTGTCTCCTCCTGCTGTGATGTCGTGACAACTGGCGCAGCTGACAGCCCCGTCGCGCGAAAGCGAGGGGTCGAAGTAAAGCTCTTTGCCCAGCTCGATTTTCGCCGCATTGAGAGGATTTTGCTTCGTATCTACGAGACGCAGCATCGCTGCGGTACCGGCGGGGATGGAACGAAATCCGGCTTTGAGAGCCTTTTGGCGCATCAGCTGTGCAGTGAGTTTGGGCTCCGGAGTTTCGAGAATGGTATGAGCGCTGAGTCTTGCCAAGAGATAGGGCATAGCCAAAAAGACAAAAGGAAGGAGAGCGAAAAAGAGCTTTTTCATCATATCGCCTTTTGGCTATGATGACGAAAAATATCTACTCTTTCATTGACACATATCAAGCAGCGAGTGGATCTTCGTCGCGGTGGGGCTTCCAGCACTCATCGAAAAATTTTCTTTCGTTTTGAAGCACCTCTTTGTCGCACGAGGCGACGATTCTTTGGGCCCAGGATTCGATACTTTTGCCCACTTCCTCACCGAAGCGCAAAAAAACGGCCCTTTGGTAATCCTCGGCACCGTATGTACGATGTCCCACAAAGGGCATGCCATCGAGGGCTTGGAGCTTGAAAAGCGCGAAGGTCTCTTCGTCCAGCTCTTCGGGTGCGCGCTTGTAGCGTTTTTGCACTTCGGCCGCTTCTTGCTCCTTGCGTCTGCGATAGCTGAGATTTTTGAAAATCGCATACTTGGTGGCTTCTGCGATACCGATGGCCTCCGCCGTTTTTTCGTCAAAACCCAGAGCCAAGGCACGAAACTTTTGCAAAGCCGCCATTTTCGGGAAGCGATTGATAAACATTGCAAACTCCTTGCAAATATAATAGTATAATGGCAAAAAAATGCAAAGAGGTGGTATTGATACGCAAGCTTCTTACTGAGCGCATACTCATCATCGACGGTGCCATGGGCACCCAGCTGCAGGCCAAGGCCAAGGAGATTCCCCAGAGTGCCTGGGAAGGCAAAGAGGGGTGCAACGAGCTGCTCAACCGCACGGCACCTGATATCATCCGCTCTATCCACGAAGCCTACGCCAAAGTGGGTGCTGATATCATCAAGACCAACACTTTCGGTGCGATGCCGTGGGTGCTCGAAGAGTACGACTTGGCTGCGGATGCATACGATCTGACCAAGCGCGGATGCGAGCTTGTCAAGGAGGTGTGCGAGGCCTACAGCACACCCCAAAAACCTCGCTTTGTAGCCTGCTCCTTGGGACCCGGGACGAAGCTGCCAAGCCTAAATCACATCGACTATGACGAAATGTATGCAGGCTACTGCGAGTCTGCTAGAGGTGCCAAAGATGGAGGAGCAGATATTTTTTTGCTCGAAACATGCCAAGATCCTTTGCAAATCAAGGCCGCCATCCACGCTTGCCAAGACACTGCGCCCGATATCCCCATCATGGTGAGCGTCACCATCGAGCAAAACGGCACGATGCTCATCGGCACCGACGCAGCCACCATCGCTACGATCCTCGAGCCCTTTGACATCGTCTCCCTTGGCTTCAACTGCGGTACCGGTCCCGATATGGTGGAAAAGCATGTACGGACGCTCAGCGAAGTGTGGGATAGGTCTATCAGTGTGCATGCAAACGCAGGGCTACCCCAAAACAGAGGCGGCTACACCTACTATCCTATGGGGCCAAAAGAGTTCACCGAGCTTGAAGCCACCTTCACCCAGATTCCTGGCGTCGCGCTTTTGGGTGGCTGCTGCGGCACTACGCCACAGCATATCAAAGCCCTCGTGGATGCGGTGGAGGGCAAAAAGCCACTCCCGCCACAAGGCAAGCAGCCACGCTCCATCGCCAGCCTCTTCGAGTCACGTGCTTTGCATCAAGACCCGCCTCCCTTTCTCATGGGCGAGCGCTCCAATGCCACGGGAAGTAAGGCATTTCGAGAGCTACTTTTGGCAGGAGACTATGAGGGGACGCTGAGTGTGGCCCAGCAACAGGTGCGCAGCGGCGCGCATGGGATAGACGTGAGCGTAGGGTTCGCCGGCCGCGACGAGACCAAAGACATGAAAGAGGTGATCAAGCTCTATAACGAAAAGATACCCATCCCCCTCATGCCAGACTCCACTCAGGTTCCGGCCATCGAGACGGCCCTCAAACACATCGGCGGACGCCCCATCATCAACTCAGCCAACCTTGAAGATGGCGAAGAGAAGTTCGATAAGATCTGTGCCCTTGCCAAGCGCTTCGGCGCTGCGCTCGTACTTTTGGCCATCGACGAAGAGGGGATGGCAAAAACCAAGGAGAAAAAGCTCGCAGTGGCCGAGCGGATGTACGAGCGAGCCGTGCAAAAACATGGACTCAACCCCGGTGATCTGGTCTTCGACCTGCTCACCTTTACCGTAGGAAGCGGCGACGAGGAGTATCACACAGCGGCTATCGAGACGATAGAGGCGATTAGAGAGCTGCGAGCTCGCCATCCAGAGGTGGGCGCGGTGCTGGGGGTATCCAACATCAGCTTCGGCCTCGACAAACACGCCAGGGAATACCTCAATAGCGTTTTTTTGCACCACTGCGTGGAGGCCGGCCTCACCATGGCCATCGTCAACGTCAAAAACCTCATCCCTTACCACAAAATTAGCGAAGCCGATCGCAAAGTCTGCGAAGATCTGCTCTTTAACAGGCGAGAAAATGGCGATCCGCTCTTTAAGTTTATCGAGCACTTTAGCAAAGCGGACAAAAAGGAAGCCAGCAGCGACGATGAGCTGGCCAAGCTGCCACTTGAAGAGCAGATCCACAAGCTCCTCATCGATGGGGACAAAGAGCGGATGATGCCGCTACTCGAAAAGGCGAAAGACGAGATAGACCCCGAAAAGATCATTAACGAAATCCTCATCGGCGCCATGAAAGAGGTAGGTGATCTCTTTGGTAGTGGGCAGATGCAGCTGCCATTTGTTTTGCAAAGTGCCGAGGTGATGAAAGCTGCTGTGGATTATCTCAATCAATTTTTGCCAAAAGCCGAGAAATCTTCACAGACTACGCTGATTCTTGGCACCGTCAAAGGCGACGTGCACGACGTGGGCAAAAACCTCGTGGACATACTGCTCACCAACAACGGCTTCAAAGTGGTCAATATCGGCATCAAGGTGGAGCTAGAAGATTTTCTAAAAGCCTACGAAGAGCACAAGGCGCACGCTATCGGTATGAGCGGCCTTTTGGTCAAATCGACCCAAGTGATGCTCGAAAACCTCCAAGAGATGAAGCGCCGCGGTATCACGGCGCCGGTGCTTTTGGGAGGAGCCGCGCTTACGAAGAAGTTTGTAGACGATTTTTGCCGCCCGGCCTATGATGGACCTATCTTTTACTGCCGCGACGCTTTCGATGGGATCGTGGCGATGACGCGCATAGAAGAGGGCAATTTCGACACGCGTCTTGGTAGCGACACAGACGAAGAGATCGAAGTGGCCCTCAAAGAGGAGGAAGAGGTCAAAATCGATCCGGCAAACATCATCCTCCCCAAGCCAGCTCCCGTCCCCACGCCGCCATTTTGGGGTCGCAAAACTTTAGAGATCGATCCAGATATCGCATACGAATGGATCAACAAGCGGCTACTTTTCAAACAGCGATGGGGCTACAAATCCAAAGGCATGAGCAAAGAGGAGTACGAGAAGCAGCTGAGCGAAAAAGTGATTCCAGCCTTCGAGCGTCTGCGAAAGGAGCTGCGAGGTATCTTCGAACCGACGCTGCTCTATGGCTACTGGCCGGTGCGCCGCGTCGATAACGAGCTCTATGTCTTTGGAGAAGAATTTGGCTGGGAGAGGGATGAGGATGCCAATTGCGAGCCGATAGAGAACATCATAGGCGATGCGATAGAGATCTTTACATTTCCAAGGCAGCGCAAAAAGCCGCATCGCTGTATCGCCGACTATTTCCATGACGCACGCATGGATGTGTGCGCCTTTACTTGTGTGAGTGCGGGGAGCAAGTTTAGCGAATATGAAGGAGAGCTTTTCAAGGCCGGCAAATACCACGAGTACCACCTGGTGCACGGGCTGAGTGTGGAACTTGCAGAAGCCTTGGCAGAAGTGGTGCACAAGCAGATACGCATAGAACTCGGAATTTTGCGCAATGAAAAGCCGGACTTAAGAGATGTGAAGATGACAGGATACCAAGGTGCACGCTACTCTCCCGGCTATCCAGCCTGCCCAGATCTGGAGCTCAACCGCCATATCTTCAATCTCTTGCGTCCTGAAGAATTTGGCATAGAGCTGAGCGAAACATTCCAGATCCATCCCGAACAATCCACCTGCGCCATAGTCGTGCATCATCCTGATGCGAAGTATTTTAATATATAAGATTTAAGAGGCTTTGACCTCTTTTTTAAGATTTTAAATTTGAAAAGAGAGATAGTGAAAGGTTGATTATATTTTTGGTTGTTCTAATAAAGTAGTCCATATTCCAATACACATATGTACTTTCGGTAGCTCTCCCGTAACCTTTTAAAATAATTTTTTCTCTTAAATATTTAATATTTTGACTTTATATCAATTGCAATCCTTTCATGCTGTGTATTTTTATACCATATTATTATTGATAAAAATACAAAAAATATTATAATAATTATAGACAAATAATGAGGATGATTATAGTTTTAATTATACTAAATGGTAGTGGATATGTAGTTAAGAATACATAATTATTTTACAAGGAAAATTATGAGAGGTATTATTGCAACTGCTGCACAAATCAATATACAATCCAATGGTTTTTCTATTGATACAAGAAATGGTGGATTATCTGAAAATGATGTAAAATACTTTTTATTATATTGGGATAAAATTATTATTCCTGCAAACAATTTTATATATGTAGGAGTACCTTTTGAAAAAGATTTAGTGGAAAGTAATATCATAGAAAGACCTATTGTTAGTTTTCAAGGAAGTTTTAATGGTTCTGAGCTTGGGAAAGCAATATTATATGGAGAAAGCAAAATTGTTGAAGAAAAAATACAAGATAAAGAAGTTGATTGGACAATTCATCAATTTAATAATCAAATTGTTTTACCAGATGATAAAATTGTTAAAAAGAGAATCTTTAAATTTGAACTCATGAATATATTACCTGTCCCAAATGATGATGTTCCCATCTATGATATTATTGAATTTAAAGAAAGAAGAAAAGATGAATTTTTGTCTCTGCACGATACATTGGATGAACTATATTTTGAAATTTTAAAATCTCCAGATCCAGATTTAATGCAATTAAAAGCAATAAAAAACCTTCAAGAAACTATAAATAATATAGAAAGAGTTCAAAAAGAAAAATTTAAATCATTTACAAAATATGATTTAAGTATTGAAATGAATATCAATGGTAAAGATATATTAAAAGGAATAGCATATGTAGATCTAATTAATTGGTATAGTGGAATACATGTACCTATCGTTACAATATTGGGTACTATTGCTTCTTTATTTAAAATATCTATAAAAAAAGCAAATACTTTTTCTCCATTAGATAATAAATTGAATTTAGCATATTTAAGTAAAGCTCATACTGAAAAAATTATTTAATATAATAAACTTAAGAAACCGTTGGAGAGAAATATTTGACCATATGGGCCAAATATTTTCAATGCAATCGTTAGCGATATAGGAGTAACAAAAATGGCTTTGTGGCTAATTCGGGCTGGAAAACATGGAGAGGATGAGACTACAGCTCTTAACAAAGGGATGGCTATAATTGGATGGCGTGAGATGCCGGATCTTTCCTATATTCAAAGTTATGATGAAATGAAGCAAAAATATTCAGAAGTTTACCCGGATATGTCACCAAAAGCTGTAATGAATAATGCTGCTCAGTTATGGGCCTTTTCAAAAAAAATTAAAAAGGGCGATCTAGTGG
This sequence comes from Campylobacterales bacterium, assembly GCA_027024145.1. GTDB lineage: Bacteria > Campylobacterota > Campylobacteria > Campylobacterales > Nitratiruptoraceae > Nitratiruptor. The sequence goes on along the minus strand of JALVTF010000011.1, from coordinate 33,092 downwards.
TTCTTCCACTAAAAACAAGGTCTGCAATAGCAATTGGCGAAATCGCTGGGGACTACCAATATTTAGATGGGCGACATGTTCGAAAAGTGAAGTGGATAAAGGAAGATATCCCAAGAAATGCATTTGGTCAAGATCTTCTATATTCATTTGGTGCATTTATGACTGTATGCCAAATAAAACGTAATAATGCAGAAGAAAGAGTCAAAGCAATATTAGATGGAAGATCTGATCTCCAATTTGGTATGAAGAAGGTAAAAATAGCTGACAATTATACTGCAGAGACTGTTGGAGAAGATGGACAAGCATTTATTGATTTAGAAGAGCAAGCATTTGATCAAATACGTCGGCTTATCGAATCCAAGTTTAAAGGTCACAATCTTACACGACTTGTGGAGGCAATTTTAAATGTGCATGGCTATCAAACTTATAGGGCTCCAGAAGGGCCCGATGGTGGGGTTGATATACTTGCCGGTTTCGGCCCTATGGGTTTTGATAAGCCTAGACTTTGTGTTCAGGTAAAATCTGGAGGTGTTCAAAATGATTCAGCCATTCGGGAACTCGAAGGAGTGATGAGCCGGGTAGGTGCGGAACAAGGTCTTTTTGTTTCATGGGATGGATTCAATAAAACAGCAATGGGTAATATTCGAGATCTATTTTTCAAGGTGCGACTGTGGGATGACAAAAAGTTGATTGCCAATCTATTGGACAGTTATGAAAAACTCCCTGACGAAATTCAAGCAGAACTTCCTATGAAACGGATTTGGATTGTAGTGCCCGAAGAAGATTAAAAAATCACTGACAAATGGTGCATGAGACGCAAAACCGCTGCTGGTTCCACCCTTACGGTTGGCTTGCGTGATCTTTGGTTGCTATAAGGAAAAAGGTCAGGGCTCAACTTTTAACTCGTTTTGCTCCATTGAAAATATTACACCACCATCCACCTCAAAAGCGGCTTAATCACAATTTTTTGCCATTAGTTTCGACGCTCTCAACTTTATTGGCGGTAATCAAAAGAGCTTCATTAATGCCAACATACTGCATACCTTCTAGTAGTGAGGTCATCTCTTGCTTGAGTGTGGTTTGATAAGCTACTAAATAACTTATATATGATACTGGACTTATATAAGTGACTTACATCAACAAGAAGCTTCCTTAGGAGCGAAATTCTCTATAAATTATGTTTGTGAACATAATATATGCTATAATTTTTATGTCTAAGGACATAAAGGTGAGAAATGTTTGAAAACGGAATACTCAACGAAATCTATGATTACCAAATGGAGATATTTTCTTCATACAAAGAAAAAAAGTATAGAAGATATTTTTATGATGAAGTCTTTCGTAATTCTTCAAAACTCATAGGGATTATTGGGGCGAGAGGTGTAGGGAAGACCACCGCTTTGATCCAGTATCTGCTTGCATATCCTGCCGAGTTTAAAGAAAAGCTCTATATTAGTGCCGATTTTATTATGATCGATTCGCTTTTTGAAGTTGTTAAGGATTTTGTGAAAGAGGGTGGTAAAGTTGTCGTTATTGATGAAATCCATAAATATCCCAATTTCGAAATTGAACTTAAAAAGATCTATGACGTTTTAAATGTTCGACTTTTTTTTAGTGGGAGTAGTGCATTAAAGCTTGACCATGCAAAAGCCGACTTGAGCAGAAGAGCGCTTTTGTATGAAGTAAAAGGACTCTCTTTTAGAGAGTTTTTAGAGATGGATTTAGGGATTTCACTTCCATCCTTTTCACTTGAAGAGATTTTGCAAAATCATACCAATATAGCTTATGAACTCTCAAGTCAATTATTACTCGCACCAAAATTTAAAGAATTTGTCCAAAAGGGATACTATCCTTTTTATTTTGATGATAAGGAAAATTATCTAAAAAAGCTTAATGAAGTTGTAAATACATCTATAGAAGTGGATATTCCCTCGATTTTTCCAATAGAGTATGAGACTGTTACAAAACTGAAAAAAATTGTAAGGTTGATTTGTGAAAGCCATCCATTTTTGCTCAATATGCAAGAGTTTCTGGTAAAGATGGGTATGAGCAAACATGATTATAAAAGGTTGTATAAATACTTTTATTATTTACAAAAATCCAAAATCTTGAGACTTCTTTGGAGTAAATATAGAGGAGATGCAATTTTGACAAAACCTGAAAAAATCTATCTCAATAATACCAATCTCCATTATGCGTATTGTCCTAAACGTGAGATTGGGACGGTGCGAGAGACCTTTTTTGCTTCGATGTTGGAAGGATATAAATTGCAAGTGGCAAAAAAAGGTGATTTTTTTGTTGATGAGAGATACATCTTTGAAATTGGCGGTAAAAATAAGACCAAATATCAGATAAAAGATCTCCAAAATGCTTTTATAGTGCGAGATGATATCGAAATAGGAAGCAAAAACGTTATTCCCCTTTGGCTTTTCGGATTTTTGTATTGAAAATATTCTTCTATAGCGGGCTGGTTGCACTTTTTGCCTTTTCCTTATTTGCAAGGAAAAGAGAAGGCTGTTATATCCTTACCAATAAGGATACGTGCAGTATTATGAAATAAATTTTCCTCAGCGTATATAAATCACCGCCTACCACGCTGCATCGTCAGCTGTGATCTTGATTTGAGGAAGATTTCCGGTTTGCCTTTGTAGAGACGGATGCGGCCTTGGACGCAGATGCGCCTATTTTTGAAGTGCATGGAGTCGAAGTTATCTGCATATTCTTTCCAGATAACCACGGTCATCTTCTGGTGTGGGTATCTGCCGTCGAGATCAAGAAAGAGATGGCCGTTTCTATGATGATAGACACCTGAAACTTTTCCACAAACTTTGGCATATTCACCGATGTGCTTCTTTGCTTCGTTCGTGCTGTATGTCGCAAAAGCTACTGCGAAAGAGAGCAAAATGAGAGCTATCTTTTTCATTTAGTATCCTTGTTGTCAAAGATTTGTAAAATATAGTGTACAAAATTTAAGGCAAAGAGGGGAGGGTGGCGAAGGTAACGAGTAAATATTTATAGCAACAGCTATAAATTATGTTATAATTTTTATAGTCATAACTATAAAGGTATAGAATGCTGGATCGCTTCAGAAAGTTTCAATATGCATTGCTTCGCAATCTCAAAACTTCTCATAAAAGATATTTTTATGACGCATTGCAAAGTGAGGAAAAGCTTCTTGCGATAGTGGGAGCACGTGGCGTAGGGAAGACGACCGCGCTCTTGCAGTATCTCCAGGAATTACCGCTTCCAGCCAGTGAAAAGCTCTATATAAGCGCCGATTGGATTGATGCAGAGACTCTTTTTGAAATTGCCGATGCTTTTTATAAAGAAAATGGCAAACTCCTCATCATCGATGAGATCCACAAATACCCAAACTTCGAAAAAGAGCTCAAAGTAATCTATGATCTCTTTGCTTTGCGTGTGATTGTGAGCGGAAGCAGCGCACTCTCGATCGATCATGCGAAAGCTGATCTGAGCAGAAGATTACTACTTAGAAAAGTCAAAGGTATGTCTTTTAGAGAGTTTTTGCAGTTTAAGTATGGCCTCACAATCGAGCCGGTGCGTTTGGAAGATCTTATAAAAAACTCCGTCGATATCGTGTTTGCGATCACGCAAAAGATAGAGAAGCCATCGATTCTCCCAGATTTCAAAGAGTATATAAAAGTAGGATACTACCCGTTTTATTTTGAAACACGAGATGAGAGTGCATATTTGCTCAAGCTCAAAGAGACTGTCAATGTGGTGCTCGAAGTGGATTTACCTGCCGTTTCTAATATCAAATACACAACGATACGAAAGTTTAAAAAACTTATCGAATATATCTGCACCTCCTATCCATACAAGCCCAATATCCAAAAACTTTTGGCACAAATGGATATGGCGAAGACGGCGTATGCGGAAATGTATGAATATTTGGAACTGTTACAAAAAGCTAAAATCTTGCGACTCATCAAAAGCGCCAATAAAAAGGATGCGCTACTAACGAAGCCAGAAAAAATATATCTAAATAATGCCAACCTCCACTACTGCTACTGCGATGTGCGAGAGATTGGTGCGGTGCGAGAGGTGTTTTTCGCATCGATGTTAGAAGACTATGAGATTTACATACCTACCAAGGGTGATTTCGTGGTAGATGGATATGTTTTCGAAATAGGTGGCAAAAACAAATCAAAGAGCCAAATCAAAGATATCGAGAACGCTTTTGTAGTGCGTGACGATATCGAGGTAGGGAGCAAAAATATCATTCCATTATGGCTGTTTGGATTTTTGTATTGAAAGAAAACGTATGTCGCTGCTATTAGAGTGGTTCGCCGCACACGGTCGCCACGATCTTCCCTGGCGCCAAACGGATGATCCCTATTACATCTACGTGAGTGAAATTATGCTGCAGCAAACTCAGGTGGAGCGGGTGCTGGGTAAATACTCCCTCTTTTTAGAGCGTTATCCTACTTTGGCGAGTTTGGCCGCATCGGACGAGGAGGAGCTATTGGCGCTGTGGAGTGGGCTGGGGTACTACCGCAGAGCCCTCGCGATGCAAGCGTGCGCCAAGGAGTGCGGAGGAGAGCTACCCCGCAGCGTCACCCAGCTTATGAAGCTTCCGGGTATCGGGCGCTACACGGCGCATGCCATCGCCTCTTTTGCCTATGGTGCATCGGTGCCTGTGGTGGATGTGAATATCGAGCGGGTGCTGCGCCGCTATTTTGGCCTAACGGGAAAGCAAAAAGAGGTGTGGCAAAAGGCCGAGGAGTTTCTGGACTTTGCGCATCCCAAAGAGCACAACTTGGCGCTGATGGATTTGGGAGCTACGGTCTGCACCGCGTTGCCCAAGTGCGAAGCCTGTCCATTGCAAAATAGCTGCAGAGGCAAAGAGGAACCACTGCGTTTTTGGGATAAAAAGCGCAAAGAGCGTGAAAAACTCACACTCCATTTCGCACTGATGCGCAAGGGTAGTAAGATAGCTTTCGCCCCCTCCGAAGGTTCGATGTATCGTGGGATGCTGCTTTTGCCAAAGATAGAGCCCACCACTGCACCCATCGCCCATACCAAACACAACTACACCAAATACAATATCGATGCATATCTTTATGCAGAAGAAGCAGATGGGGAGTTTATCTGGCTAGATAGAGATGAGATAGCGAGCGCGCCTATTCCCACGCTTATTACGAAGCTCCTCCGTGCCGCTTCTTCCAAACTCTTTTGATATTGAGCCCCATCAAGATGACAAAAAAGAGCGCTATCGCTCCATAGAGCAGCGCGGCTGCGGTGTCGTGGTGCAAGAGTGCGTTGATGGCCAAAACAGCGAAGATACCGGCGATGATGAGGCACATTAGCTTCTCGCCTCCATTACCCATATCTCTTCATTTTTCTTGCTCTGGATCTCTATGAGCTGGAGTCCATCGAAGGCGAAATCGCGCAGCTCCTTGAAGCTGGCTATCCGGTTCTCGGCGATTTGGCGCAGCACCATCCCGCGATAGGCCTTGGCCCAATGGCTCACCACCTTGCCGTTTTTCAAAAACTTCATCTTGATGCAAAAGCGAGGCTTATAAAATTTTTCATAGTATCCCGCGCGCAGATCGAGGATCTCCTCGTCATCGAGAAGATTTTTGCAGCGCTCGTAATAGTATTTTTCTGGCTTGATATCGCCGACACCTGAACCCTGCTTGAGTTTGTAAAATGGAATCAGGTCGCTCGCGCACAGAGGTCCGAAGAGATTGGAAAAGATCACGAGATGCTCGTCGATAAACTCCTGCGCCGTAAAATGGAGCGAGTCGTAGTCCAGATACTCGTAAGCGACCCCCGTATAGCGGCGCACGGCCTTGAGGGTAGGGGAGGCGAAGATATCGATATCGTAGCGCTCCTTGGTGCCGTAGAGCTTGGCGAGCGTCGCTTCGTCGCCGCTTTTGGTCAGTGCATCGTACTTTTGGAGGATTTCGTCTCTGTCGATCGCGAAACAAAAGCGCATCTTCTCCTGTTCACCGCCTATGCGCTTGGCTTCACTGGGTGCGAAGAGGATTTTCATTGTCACCTCGTTTGGATTTTTGCTATATTGTACCTAAAAAGCGAGGCTGTAATGGTACAGATCTACACGGGTGAAGGCAAAGGCAAAACCACGGCGGCTGCGGGTGTGGCGCTCAGGAGCCTTGCTGCAGGCAAAAGGGTGGCCTTCTTTCAGTTTATGAAAGCGTGGCCCAGTGGCGAAGTGCAGATGCTGCAGCGTTTGGGAGCTTTGGTGGATCGCAGCTGGGACGGTAGCTTCATCTACGATGCACCTACGCCAAAGCAGCTGCGCTTGGTGCGAGACCAGTATGAGAGGGTTTTTAAGCTCTATGAAAAAGGGTTTGATTTGGTGATTTTGGATGAGATACTTGTTACAATACACTTTTCGATCCTGGATGAAGAGGAGATCCTGCGCCTCATCGAGGCGAGACCCAAAGAGTGCGAACTCATCCTCACGGGTCGCGGCGCGACGCCTGCACTCATCGCAGCGGCAGACCTCGTGACCGAGATGAAAAAGATCAAGCACTACTTCGATAGAGGCGTCTCAGCACGACGCGGCATAGAATACTAAAAAGGAGGAACAATGGCCAAAGGCTTTAAAGGTAAATACTTCTCACTCGCTGCCATCACGGCGACGGTATCGATGATGACGCTCCAAGCAGTGGCGGCAAGTACGATGGAGCTGCAAAAAGTGGTGGTGAGCGCTACCAAAAGCAGTGAAGCGATCGAAGACGCCACCGAAGATATGGAAATAATCACTGCAAATGAACTCTAAGAGCGAGGCATACATACTCTCAAAGAGCTGCTGCACTTCATTGGCGGAGCGGATATCACCAGTAACGGCGGAGCGGGAAAAGCTACGCAACTCTATCTGCGTGGAATGAACAACGACAAAGTCCTCATCCTCATCGACGGCGTACGCTTCAACGACCCTTCGAACTTTTCGGGTATCACACCGGAGCACTTGCTTTTAGACAACGTCAAGCGCATCGAAATCATCAAAGGCGCCCAAAGTGGCGTCTGGGGAAGTGACGCGGCTGCCGGAGTGATCAATATCGTCACAAACGACGCTCCCCACACAGCTATGAAGCTGCGCACAGGAAGCTTTCGCACACTCCAAGGAGCCCTCAGCACGGCGCACAAATCGGGAGATTTCTATTACGCTTTGGATGTAGGGTATCTGCATACCGATGGATTTTCTGCTATTACGCCATATAAAAAGAAACCCACCGACTACGAGGCCGACGGCTACACCAACCGCACGGCGCACATCAAAGCCGGTATCGACAAAAACGGCTTCAAGGCCGAAATCGGCGCGCATATCATCAGCGCCTACGACGAAGCGGATGGATACAACCCCACTACCTTCCAGCCAGACCCCAATTCGCGCTATAACGATAGATTCAAATACCACGCCTATTTTAGTAATATTTCCCAAAACTTCGGTGCACACACATTCTCGCTCCACGTAGACAAAACGCGCACGCATCGTAGCTACCCCGATGCCACGTATGGGATTAAAGATTTTATAGGCGATACTTCCAATATCGAACTCAAAGACACTCTCGACTATGGCGCAGGCAGACTCACCAGCGGCCTGGGCTACCAAGATTTCAAAACATCCTATACCTATTTCGCACCGGGTCGCATCAGCTACCACAACCGCTACGCCTATGCTGTTAATTCCAATAAATTCGGTAATCTCATCCTCCAAGAGAACATCCGCTACGATGCATACGATGCGTTCAAAAATCAGTGGACGGGGAAGGTAGGAGCCAAGTATCGCATCGCAAATGCAGCGATTTTCGCAAACTATGGCAAAGCCTACAATGTACCGAGCCAAATCAAGATGCTCAACCCCTGGGGTAAGCCCAACTTCGACCTCCAACCTGAAAAATCCCGCAGCTACGATGTGGGGGTAGAAGTCTTTGGCCTCAAAGCTACCTATTTCAAAGAAAAAGTCAAAGATCTCATCAGCTGGTACGATCCTAATAGTTCAGTTTGGAGGGACGAGTACTATAAAAACGTGCCCGGCACCAGCGAATTTAGCGGCTATGAGCTTACCTATACAAGAGCTGCGTGGGATGTGCTGCGACTCACTCTTGGGATGCAGTATCTGAGCCCTAAAGATAGCACAGGCAATGCCCTACCACGCCGTGCGCGCCACAAATACACTTATAGTCTCACCTGGTATCCGAGTGATGAGCATACCATCACCATCGACGGCTACTACGTAGGCTCGCGCTATGACGATGCTGCGCGCACCAAGCAAACAGGCCGCTACAACGTCACGAATGTGACGCTGCGCCACCATTTCGCCAAAAACTTCACAGGCTTCGTGGAGCTGCACAATATCTTCGATAGACGCTACCAAGAAGTCTATGGATACGGCACGGAGCCAAGAAGTTTTTACATCGGTATCGAAGGCAGCTTTTGAGACTGCGTCTTAAGCGCTACATCCTCTACAAGCTCCTCAACTCCCTCTTTACGGGGCTATCAGTGGGGAGCATCTTCGTTATCTACCAGCCCCTCGAACCCTCCATCTACTCCCTGGGGGGAATCGCGTTAGCGCTTGGAATGCTCATCATCGCCAAATTTTACGATGTGCTGCTCAATATCCGCCGCTATTTTCAAATAGGTCTTTTCGTAGAAGTGGTGATGCTCGCTCTCGTGGCGCTCTTTTTGCTGCATCCTTATACCTATATGACGGCACTTTTGGTCTATACGGGGTATCAGCTCACATTCATGTTCGGTGCCTATCTTGTGCGGGCAGAGACGCTTATCGTGCGCAAGGCCGTGGCTCTCACCAAGGTGGACGTGGCCAAGCAGCTAGGATATCTGGCCGGGATGGTGGCGAGCTTCATTTTTTATAAGATAATCGGCGGCAGCAAAGAGCATCAGGTTTATACGCTCCATTTTCTGCTTTTGCCCCTCGAGCTATCGATTATATGGGCTTTTGTCACCTCTTTTATCAAATCTTCAAAGAAAAACTGATACGATAAAAGAAAAAAGGGAGTAGTCATGAAAGTAGGAGATATCGTAATCGTAGCGAATCTCGGAGAGATGAAAGTCTATCAAGCAAACCCGAGAGACTTGGAAGCAGAAGCGGGTCTGAAGCCCCAAAACATCAAGCTCGACCAAGTTAACGCTATCGATTATGTCGAAGCACATTGGAATCTCAAAGATGTGGTCACCGACGAAGCGGGACGTTTCAAAGCGGATGCTGGCAAAATGGGAGGCAATGCCGGTGAACGCCATGAACTGGAAAAAAAGCTCGAAGAGGATGTGATCAAGGCTCTCGCTGACGATATCACCAAAATCGTGGCCGAGTACAATCCCCCCAAATATTTCCTCGCTCTCCCGCAAACCATCTTCAATCGCGTATGGGAACGCGTGGGAAGCGACGCGAAAGCCAAGCTCTTTCGCTACGTGGAGGATGATCTAACCAAAACGGATAAGAACAAGCTTCCTGAAATTTTCAAAGAGAAGGGAAAACATTTTTAGTCGAGACGATGCGCGTTTTAGAGATCTTCAAAGAGCTTACCACCATTCCGCACTGCTCCGGCGCCACCCAGGCGCTGCGCGACTACATCGTCGCATTCGCTAAAAAAGCTGGATTTGCTAGGGAGGTAGATGCAGCCGGTAACATCCTTTGCTACAAAACGAAGCGCCGCATCTGCTTGCAGTCGCACTACGATATGGTCTGTGTGGGCCAAGCTCCTGCTATCGAGCTACGCAACGATGGAGAGTTTCTCAGCGCAAGGGACTCCAGCCTCGGAGCCGACAACGGTATCGGTGTGGCGACAATGCTGGCACTCATGGAAGAGGGGATAGAGGGTGAGTATCTTTTTACCAACGACGAAGAGATAGGTCTCGTGGGTGCCAAAAATTTGCAGCTGCAGCTGCACGCCAAAGCGATGCTCAATCTCGATAGCGAGGAGTTCGGCGCCATCTATGTGGGATGTGCCGGCGGGGTTGATATGCACGCCGAGCGTACGGTGCGCTTTATTGAGCCTGAAGCTTCACGCTTCTACCGCGTTACGGCGCGCCACTTTCCTGGCGGCCACAGCGGCGTGGATATTCACAAAAAGATTCCCAGCGCTATCAAAGAGTTTGCCTACTTTGCCAAAGGTGCCAAAGTGGCCGCACTCGAAGCCGGTGAGCGGCACAACTCCATCCCCGTGCATCTATCGGCTATCGTCGCTACAGACCAAGAGCTTGGGAGCAATGAGCACTTCATCGTCGAAAAAGCAGAGCCGCATCCCGTCATCGACTACGATATCCTCTCCACACTCTGCGCCTTTAGCCAGGGAGTGCGAGGATGGGATGAGGAGTTCGGGATTCCCGAGCGCAGTGCGAATCTCGCGAAAGTGCGGCTCGAAGGCGATACGCTGCATATCGATGTGAGCCTGCGTGCCAATAGCGACGAAGCCCTCGAGCGACTTAAAGAGGATAACAGCTGTTTTTGGCAAAGAGATTTCATTCTGCACTATAGCGGCGAATATCCAGCCTGGAAGCCGCATATCAGTGACTTGGCACGAAACGTGGCGAAACTCTATGAAATGTACGTGCCAAATCCATCCTTTAAAGCGATCCATGCAGGCTTGGAGTGTGCCATCTTCGCACACGCCATACCCCAAATCGCTTCCATCGGACCCGATATCATCACACCGCATTCGGTGCACGAGCGTGTACGCATCGCCACTATCGAACCGGTGTATGCCATCGTCAAGGCACTTCTATGCGAAGCGTGATGCTTCTTATAAGCCTTTTGTTTTTACTTGGTTGTAGCTCCAAAGAGCTTACAAAAGTCAAGGTGGCGGATATGGTAGCAAACTACTACACGCCGTACTCTTCGACAAATATTCTCGTCCCCCAAAAAATCGATGTGTTGTGGCTCAAAAAAATAGATGCCGCACACGCCCAAGCGAAAGTCTGCTACACCTTTCGCTTTCTCACTGGTTATAGCGATTTGGTGGAGTATATGAAAAAGCATCCCAAATCGTTTTTGGCCAAGTTCGATTTCGGCCTCGTGGCGCTTTTGGGCAAAAAGTTTGACAGCTTCAAAAAGGGCGACGTAAAGAGTCGCTGCGATATCGTCACATTTGAACGAAAATTTGGCAAATGGGTCATTCGCTCTTTATAGGCTGTTTATCTTCACTATCGCATAGGTCATTGAGAAAGCACTGACCGCATTTGGGATTTTTGGCGGTGCAGATGTAGCGCCCAAAGAGCACCATCGCCTGGTGGATAGCCGCGAGATCGGTTTTGAAGGCTTTGACCAGATCCTCTTCTGTTTTTTCCGGCGTTTTAGCATCACTCAGGCGCAGTCTGTGTGCCACGCGAAAGACGTGGGTATCCACTGCCATCAGGTTTTTGCCGAAATACTCGATCATCGCCACGTGTGCAGTCTTTTGTCCCACACCGGGGAGTTTGACGAGCTCTTTTTCATCTTCTGGGATTTTGCCGCCGTAGTCGGCGAGCACCTTTTTCGCCATGGCGATGAGGTTTTTGGCTTTGTTGTTGAAAAAGGAGCAGGATTTGATGATCTCCTTGAGTTCATCAATGTCGGCGTTGGCGAGGGACTCGATGTCGGGATATTTTTCAAAAAGCTTTGGCGTGAGCATGTTGACGCGTTTGTCGGTGCATTGCGCTGAGAGCATGATAGCCACGAGCAGTTGATAGAAGTTTTTGTATTTGAGCTCCGTGTGCGCTTGGGGGTAATGCTCAAGAAATCGGCGTTTGATCTCTTCTATCTCTTTGGGTTTTCTACGCACCATTTCGCACCTCTGTTTTTGCTATAATTGTACCCAAATTTACTCGCAGGAGATGCAATGGCAGGTCACAATAAATGGTCGAAAGTCAAACATATCAAAGCCAAAGAGGATGCCAAAAAAGGCAAGCTTTTCACCAAGGCCGTGCGCGATATCATGACGGCCGTGCGCGACGGCGGTCCCAACCCAGATACCAACGCGGCACTGCGTTTGGCGATAGAACGTGCGCGTGCCGTTTCGATGCCCCAGGACAACATCAAACGCGCCATCGACAAAGCCAGCGGCAATCTGCCGGGCGTGAAATATGAAGAAGTAGTCTACGAAGGGTACGGTCCCGGCGGTGTGGCTATCATGGTGGAGTGTCTGACGGACAATCGCAATCGCACCGTGGCCGAAGTGCGCCACGCCTTTAGCAAAAGCGGAGGGAGCCTGGGTACCAGCGGGAGTGTGGCATGGATGTTCGATAAAAAGGGAGTCATTTCCGTAGAGCGTGACGAGAACGAAGAGGCCGTCATGGAAGCGGCTTTGGAAGCTGGTGCCAGCGATATCTTGGAGTTTGACGAAGTGCTCGTGATCGAGACGGAACCTGCAGACTTCAATACCGTACTCGAAGCCGTGGAAAATGCCGGCGCGAAGATATTGGAAAGTAGTGTAGGTCTCGTGGCAAACAACGAAGTGGACGTGGATGACGCTACTGCAGAAAAGGTGGAGCGCCTCATAGAGATGCTCGAAGAGAGCGACGACGTACAAAACGTTTACCATAATATGAAATAATGACGAGTACTAAAATTTGAAAGGGAGATTTATGAAAAAGTATCTCATCTCAGGATTGGTGGCGACAAGCCTTTTAAGCGTAGGAGCATTTGCAAAAGTTTTGGCGACGGTCAACGGAAAAAAGATCACCACAGAAGATGTGGCTCCCATAGTTTCCCAAACAGGTAGAAGTTTCGATCAGCTTCCTAAACAGATCCAGCAAAAAATCGTCGATCAAGCGATCCAGCGTGAACTTCTCAAAGAAGAGGCACAAAAAAGCGGTGTAGAAAACAGCAGCGAATTCAAACAAGCGCTCGAGAGAATCAAGAGAGATCTGGCGCTTGAAATCTGGATGAAAAAGAAATTCAACGAGATCAAAGTGAGCGACAGCGAAGCGAAAGCTTACTACAACAAAAACATCGAGAAGTTCAAACGCCCTGAACTTGTACATGCACGCCATATTTTGGTCAAAAGCAAAAAAGAGGCCGAAGATATCATCAATATCCTCAAACACACTCCCAAAAGCCAACTCAAACAAAAATTCATCGAACTGGCTCAGAAAAAGTCCGTAGGACCAAGTGGTAGACGCGGTGGAGATCTGGGATATTTTGCGCGTGGTCAGATGGTCAAGCCTTTTAGCCAAGCGGCTTTTTCTCTCAAACCGGGCGAATTTACCAAAACTCCCGTCAAAACGCAGTTTGGATACCACATCATCTATGTGGAAGATAAAAAACCTGCTAAAACTGTCGAATTCGCGAAACTCAAAGACCGCATCAAAGCACAGCTGCGCATGAAGAAGTTTCAAGAGTGGGTGAAAAAAGAGGCACAAAAACTCAAAAGCAAAGCATCTATCTCTAAAAACATATAAGGACAGAACATGGGAGTGCGAGAGTTTCTCAAACCTGGTGTTGTATGGGGTGACGATCTGCTGAGACTCTATGAATATGCAAAAGAGCACAGCTTCGCACTGCCTGCCATCAACGTGGTGGGTACTGACTCCATCAATGCAGTTATGGAAGCGGCACGCGAAGCCAACTCACCCGTCATTATCCAGCTGAGCAACGGCGGCGCGCATTTTTGGGCCGGAAAAGGTCTCGACAACGAAGGGCAAAAAGCCGCTATCCTCGGTGCTATCGCAGCAGCGAAACATGTGCATATCTTGGCCGAGGCATACGGCGTGAGCGTGGTACTGCATACCGACCATGCGGCGCGCAAACTTCTGCCCTGGATCGACGGCCTTTTGGCCGCGGGCGAAGAGTACTTCAAGCTTCACGGAAGACCGCTCTTTAGCTCGCACATGCTGGATCTATCCGAAGAGCCGCTCGAAGAGAACCTGGCTACGTGTGAAGAGTATCTCAGGCGCATGGCGCCGCTTGGGATGAGCCTCGAGATCGAGCTGGGTGTCACAGGTGGCGAAGAGGATGGCGTGGACAATACCGGCATCGAAAACTCCAGGCTCTACACGCAGCCCAGCGAAGTGGCCGAGGCGTATGAGCGATTATCTAAAATCAGTTCCTATTTCACTATCGCTGCCAGCTTTGGAAATGTCCATGGCGTCTACAAGCCGGGGCATGTCAAACTCGAACCCATTATCCTCAAAAACTCCCAAGAGTACATCCGCGAAAAATTCGGTATCGAAAAAGAAAAGCCTGTGAGCTTCGTCTTCCATGGCGGTAGTGGTAGTGAGCTATCTAAGATCCACGAAGCCATCGATTACGGCGTGGTGAAGATGAATATAGACACCGATACGCAGTGGGCATTTTGGAGCGGCGTGAAGTCCTATATAGAAAAGTATCACGACTATTTGCAAAGCCAAATCGGCAATCCCGAAGGCGAAGACAAACCCAACAAAAAATACTACGATCCGCGCAAGTGGCTCAGAGAGGGTGAGATCTCTATGAAAAAAAGGGTCCTCAAAGCCTATGAGGACCTGCGCAGTCTCAATGTCAACTAAAGGCTTTGCGGCTTCGTAGTCGCACGGCCTCTGTAACACGATCGCGCTATGTAGAGATGATATGCGACTCTTTTCACTCCTTTTTCTCTGCGTTCTCCTCTACGGAGCAAACTCCCAGATTCTGTGCTCGCAAGCCTATGAAGAGCTCAATCTCCTGCGCCAGCGTGCAGGGATGATAGCGCTCAAAAAAGATCCACGTCTCGTAAAAGCGGCGCAGGCACATGCTGCTTACCTGGTGCACAACAATTTCGCTCCCACACACTACGAAAGTCCAAAGTATCCTCTCTTCACGGGTGTATGGCCGTGGGACAGGGCAGTGTATGCAGGGTATCGCTCGCGTGTGGTCTCGGAAAATCTCTCGGCCCTCAAACCGAATGCCAAGAAAGCCATCGACGACCTCATGGGGGCGCTCTATCACCGTATCCTCTTTTTGGATTTTTCCATCGACAGCATCGGGATAGGGACTGCAGCGAGCGGGCACTATAGCTATAAGTCGCTTGTGGTTTTCGATATGGGCGATAGCAAGCTCGAAGCTCTATGTACGAAGGATTGGAGGATTACTGGAAGCTACAATTACGATCTGTGTGCACAACGCACCAAAAA
Organism: Campylobacterales bacterium; assembly: GCA_027024145.1. Classification (GTDB taxonomy): domain Bacteria; phylum Campylobacterota; class Campylobacteria; order Campylobacterales; family Nitratiruptoraceae; genus Nitratiruptor. The sequence continues at coordinate 18,011 of JALVTF010000011.1, read as the reverse complement.
AATCCCCCTCCATGCCGTGCAAGAGGCGAAAAATCAAATAGCCAAGTCCAATCCCCAAATCCTCCTCTGGCCACCAAAGAACGCGCGAGCCGTGCCCCCGGTTTTTTACGAAGAGGAGCCCGATCCCTTGCCGCAGTATGGCGTGAGTGGATATCCCGTGAGCATCCAGTTCAATCCCTACTATTTCAAACCAAAAGATATCGTGCTGATGGATCTGCGGCTTTTTAGAGGTGACACTGCAGTGCCAGCGATTGTCATGGACAGCACCAGCGATCCCAATCACCGCCTGCCGGCCATGACCTATGCGCTCTTTGCCAAAAAACGTTTGGCTTGGAATACGACCTATCGGGTCGAGGCGAAGTTTCGGATACGTGGCAAGATGCGCTCACTTTCATGGCATTTTAGCACCGCATCTTTGCCTTATCCCTACTATACCATCTGTAGTGAGCGTGCTACGGTGCATCTGCGTCCCCATAGAAAATATGTGCTCTACTTCCCTCCCAAAGATGCCTTCGATACGATACATTCCATCGCAGCAAGGCGTCCGGCTTCCGTGCGGCTTTTCACATCGTTTATCGATTTTAATACGCTTATAGTCCAGGCCGATGGAGCAGTGGGCCAAGAGGCCACTGTACGCCTCTCCGACGGCAAGAGCGTACATCTGATACTATCTGGCTATGATGAAGCGACAACACCCTAAAAGTATGCTCTTTTGGGACGCACCTATGCAGCAGGTGCATTTCAGAGGGCTTCGCTTTTTTCTCAAGCGAGACGACTTGCTCCATCCCGTCATGGGCGGCAACAAGGCGCGCAAACTCCACTATTTTTTGCGCCGCGATTTCCCCCATGTTCGGAAGCTCCTCTCCTATGGCTCCATGCAGTCCAATGCAATGTGCGCACTATCCGAAGTCGCCAAACACAGAGGCTGGGCGTTTCATTACTATACGCGCATCAACCCCAAGCTCCTATCACAGCCAGAGGGCAATCTCAAAAGAGCTCTGGATAACGGTATGGTGCTCCACGCTCTCCAAGAGCTTCCGCTATCTGAAAAAAATCTTTACAGTATGTGCCATATCGAAAATGATACGCTCATCATCCCAGAAGGCGTCCGCTGCCCCGAAGCGCAGGAAGGCATCGCTCTTTTAGCACGCGAAATCGCTACGTGGGCGAAAGCACATGCGCAGGAGTCTTTGCCAGTTGTTTTGCCCAGCGGTACTGGTACGAGCGCTTTGTATTTACAAAAGTATCTTCGTCTCTATGCACCTGCCATGCAGGTTTGGACAGTGCCTTGTGTCGGGGATGTGGCGTATTTGCAGCAGCAGTTTAGTGTTCTTGAAGCGGATGCGACGAGCCATCCCAAAATCCTCACACCTCCCAAACGCTATCGTTTTGGCAAGCTCTATGGGGAGCTCTTTGCCGTCTGGTGTGAAATTAAAGAGGAGACGGGCGTGGAGTTTGACCTCTTATACGATCCTATCGCTTTTGTGACGCTTTTGGATATGCCTTTTGCTGAGCAATTTATCTACATCCACCAAGGAGGTCTTTTGGGCAATGTGACGATGATAGCAAGATACAAGGCAAAGTTTGGTAGAATCTAAAAAATCTTGATAGGGGAGCGCATGAAGATTCTTCGCACCAAAGATGCAGCCTTCGCGCAGGATTTCGCTGCCATTCTCTCGCGTGCCGATATGGATATGGAGACGGTAACACCCATTGTACAGGGCATCATCCAAGAGATACGAAACGAAGGAGACGCAGCGCTTTGTCGTCATATCGCCAAGTTCGATGGCTGGGAGCCAAAGAGTGGCGAGGAGCTGCGTATCGATCCACAACTGATGCGAGAGGCCTACGAAAAGCTCGATGAAAAACTCAAAGCCGCCTTACATCTGGCATACGAGCGCATTGAAGCCTATCACAAAAAGCAATTGCCAAAATCGTGGATAGATTTCGAAGCAAATGGCACGATACTCGGGCAAAAAGTCACGCCAGTTGAACGCGCCGGACTCTATATCCCCGGCGGCAAAGCCGCCTATCCCAGCTCTCTTTTGATGAACGCCATCCCCGCTCTCGTGGCGGGAGTGGAAGAGATCGTCGTCACCACGCCCACACCCGACAACGAGCCAAACGAACTGCTTTTGGCAGCGTGCCATCTATGCGGCATCGAAAATGTCTACAAAGTAGGGGGAGCCAGCGCCATCGCCGCCATGGCCTACGGTACCCAGACCATCCCGAAAGTGGATGTCATCACGGGTCCTGGCAATATCTTCGTAGCCACGGCCAAGAAACTGGTCTTCGGTGAGGTCAACATCGACATGATCGCAGGCCCCAGCGAAATAGGCATCATCGCGGACGAAAGTGCCAATCCCCACTATGTGGCCATCGATCTGCTCAGTCAGGCCGAGCATGATGAGATGGCAAGTTCGATTCTTGTGACTACCAGCAGTGAGCTGGCTGCAGCGGTGGCAAAAGAGGTGGAAGAGTTTTTGAAAATTCTCAAGCGCAAAGAGATAGCTGCGAAATCTATTCATGAGCGCGGCGCCATCATCGTTACCGAGTGTCTGAGCGAAGCGATAGATATTATGAATAAAATCGCTCCCGAACACCTCGAAATCGTCACGGCGAACCCGTTCGAGCTCTTGCCCAAAATCAAACACGCCGGTGCCATCTTTTTGGGAGAGAACACGCCAGAGCCCATCGGGGATTACATCGCAGGGCCCAACCATACACTCCCCACCGGCGGGACGGCACGTTTTTACAGTCCGCTGAGTGTGGAGCATTTTCTCAAAAAGAGCTCCATCATCGCCTTTTCTTGTCAGGCGATGCAAGATATCGGCGAAGCTGCAGCGATACTCGCGCACACAGAAGGGCTCGAAGCACATGCCAAATCGATAGAAGAACGACTCAAAGGAGAATGATTTGGAGCTGAAGCATATCCCCGAAGTCAAGCGAGCCAAAAAATTTGACCTCAAAGACGCCCTGCGCATCACCATAGCGTTTGCATTCATTTTGGCGGTGATGTGGTATGCCTCCGTTTATGCCCAAGGCATCGAGCATCGTACGCTTCTCATCGTGGCTGCGATTTTCGGTGGTTATATGGCCATGAACATCGGTGCCAACGACGTGGCGAACAACGTCGGCCCGGCAGTGGGAAGTGGCGCCCTCACACTCATGGGTGCCATCGTCATAGCGGCCATTTTCGAAGCGGCAGGAGCTCTCATAGCCGGTGCGGATGTAGTGGGAACGATACGCAAAGGTATCATCGATCCGACGATGATAGCCAATACTCAGGTTTTCATCTGGATTATGCTCGCCGCACTCCTTGCCGGTGCCATCTGGCTCAATCTCGCCACTGCAATGGGAGCTCCCGTTTCGACGACGCACTCCATTGTGGGGGGTGTCATGGGAGCGGGCATCGCAGCTGCAGGTTTTCATATGGTCAACTGGCCTACCATGGGCAAAATCGTGGCTTCCTGGGTGATTTCGCCGCTTATGGGCGGTGCGATCGCTGCATTCTTTCTCTATGTGATCAAAAAGAACGTCATCTTCCAAGAGAAGAAAGTGGAAGCGGCCAAAAAGTGGATACCTCTCTACATCGCTATCATGAGCTGGGCGTTTGGAAGCTATCTCATCATCAAAGGACTCAAACATATCGTCAAAGTACCGCTTCCATTGGCCGTGCTCATCGGTTTTTTTATCGCTCTGGGCATCTATCTCTTTGTCAAACCGCTCATCGTGGCCAAAGCCAAGAGTCTTGAAAACAGCAGAGCCTCTATCAATGTTTTGTTTACGATCCCTCTGATCTTTAGCGCTGCGCTTTTGAGTTTCGCTCACGGTGCCAACGACGTGGCCAATGCCGTAGGACCGCTGGCCGGTATCAGTGATGCCATCATGAAAGGGGCGTTTAGCAAGCAGGCTCCCATCCCCCTGTGGGTGATGATGGTGGGTGCACTCGGAATTTCGCTGGGCTTGGCACTCTACGGGCCCAAACTCATCAAGAAGGTGGGCAGCGAGATCACCGAACTCGATCAGATTCGCGCCTTTTGTATCGCACTCGCTGCCGCTATCACCGTAATAGTGGCATCGGCTCTGGGGCTTCCCGTAAGCTCCACGCACATCGCCGTGGGCGGTGTTTTCGGGGTGGGGTTTTTGCGCGAATATCTCATGCGCTTGGAAGAACGAAGCAAGAAGAGCACCCAGGAGATCGAAAAGGAGTTTGCCGAAGCGCATATCGAGCGTGAAAAGGAGAAGCTCGATGAGTACAAGCGCGCTCTGGAGGCTCTGGGCGATCCCAAAAAAGCAGATCCCTTTTTGGTCAAGGCTCTCATAGAAAAGATCAACCGTGAAAAAGAGGTGATCGCACGTCTCGAACATGGTGAGATCAAACTCACAAAAATCGAGAAAAAGGCTATCAAGGCTCTTAAAAAGTATGAACTCGTCCAGCGCAGTGCGCTTAAGATGATCGTGGCCGCATGGGTAATTACCGTCCCCGCTGCTGCGATTTTAGCGGCAATGTTTTACTTCATGATACGGGGGATTTTGTTACCTGGATGAAAATTTACGATTTCGAAAACAAAATCCAAAACACCCATTTTGCTTCCTTGCCGGAGGCAGAACGCCAGTTTTTGCGCAAAAAAGCGTATGAATTACGCCTTTCGCATCAAGAGCTTCGCGAGCTTTGTGATATCGGCGTAGATCTATCCATGTGGGGCGAGGGGAGTCTTGCCGGCTTGTGGCCCGCAAGCAAGGATAAAAAGAGAGTCCTCGCAAATATCCGCACGGCTTATGAGAGCATCCGCACCAAGCTCAAAAGTTATGACGATTTCCAGATAGACAAGGAAAAAAACCACAAAATCCGCTTCGCCGAAATCGACAAGAAGCTTGGGTTTGGGATGTGTCCGGTGGCCAGTCCCAAGACCAGATGCTGCAATCTATGGACACTGGATATGGTCGAAAGCTGCGGGTTTGACTGCAGCTACTGCTCGATACAGAGTTTTTACAACGAAGACACCATCACCTTCAATACCAATCTCAAAGAAAAACTCCTCTCGCTTCCCATCGATCCGAACGAAATCTACCACATCGGCACAGGCCAGAGCAGCGACAGCCTCATGTGGGGCAATCGCGGTGGTGTTTTGGAAGCGCTCATCGCTTTTGCCAAGCGCTATCCCAACGTCATCTTGGAACTCAAGACCAAAAGCGACAATGTTAGCTATCTCCTCGAAAATGACTTCCCGCCCAACATCATCACCACCTGGAGTCTCAATCCCCAAAGCGTGATCGAAGCCGAAGAGCGCCTCACCGCTTCACTCGATGCGCGCCTTGCTGCAGCTAAAAAGATCCACGACAAAGGGAGACTCGTGGGTTTTCACTTTCATCCGATGATCTACTATAAAGATTGGAAGCAGGAGTATGGAGCGATTTTTCAAAGACTTCTTAATGAGTTCGATCCAGAGCGCGTGGCTCTTGTCTCTTTGGGGACGCTTACTTTCATCAAGCCGGTGATAAAGAAGCTCCGTCAGCGTGCCATGAAGAGCAAGATTTTGCAGATGCCTTTAGTGGATGCGGCCGGCAAGCTCTCCTATCCTTTGGCGATCAAAGAGGAGCTCTTTCGCTTCGCCTATGAATCCTTGGCACCATGGCATGGCAAGGTCTTTTTTTACATGTGTATGGAAGACCATTCGCTGTGGAAAAAGGTCTTTGGGTACGAATATCCCACAAACGAGAGCTTCGAGCTCGATATGAAATATAGCTATCTATCCAAAATACGCAAGTTTTCAGAGGAAATCGCATGCAAGAGTGGCGAAGGCGTTTCGATGCGATAGCGCGTGACAACATCCACGGTGCCACCTATTTGCTCCAAGAAGCTATCGAAGTGCTCAAGACCATCACCGATAGCCGCACTATGCGAGAGGCTACGGAGCGACTCGTGAAGGTGCAGCCCTACATGGCTCCTTTTTACAGGCTTGCACTGGCTATCGAGGAGCGTGGATATAGCGTGGATGCCGATTTTTTCGCAAAGTGGTGGCAGGAGTTTGAAACCGAGCAGCGACATATCGCCCAAGAGGCCGCCGCCCTCATCAGCCATAAAAGAGTCTTGGTCCACTCCATGAGCTCGCACGTCTACCAAACGCTCTTCATAGCACGGGATATCGAAGTGGTCTGTACAGAATCACGTCCCAAAAACGAGGGTGTGGCATTGTGCAAAAAACTCCACAGACAGGGTATTCCCACTACGCTCATCATCGATGCAGCTGCGGGATACATGATGGAGCATATCGATGTGGTGCTGCTGGGAGCGGACGGTATAGGCAGCTTCGGTCTCGTGCACAAAATCGGCACCTATCTCATAGCTTTGGCGGCCAGAGAACACAAAAAAGAGATCGTCCTCCTCGCACCCCGCCAGAAATGGTGGCCCGAAAATTTCACACTGCCATCACAGCCCAAAAAAGAGGGACGGGAAATCAGTGAAGAGTGTGAGGCGAGCAACTACTACTTCGACGTTACGCCTTTGCGGTTCATAACAAAAATCGTGCGTTAGAAGCTCGTATTTCCAAAAAAGAACTCTTCGTAGTATTGATCGTCCGGTTGCTCGTTGGTGTAGATCTTTTTGGATAAAAACTCGGCCAACGCTTCGATATCTTTGTCGCTGAGCTTCTTGGCATAGCGATGCATGATATGGGCGCGTTTGGAATGAATCGTGCCCTCGCGATAGCCTTTGAGCTTTTGTATCAGGTACTTTTTGGATCTGCCGGCGAGCCTGGGATAGTCACTGCTACCCTCTGCATTGCTTCCGTGACAGCTAAAACAGCCATGTTCGTTGAAAATCATCTGCCCTTTGGTGTAGAGCATCTCGTCATTCGCAAAAAGAGATATAGTAAGTATCAATACTCCGATAATAATTTTTTTCATCGCATTCCTTTGCGCGAACGATACCGCACAATGGGTTAGGTACAAATAAAGATTCTATTTATATTGCATCCTTTTTTATCGTAGCGAAAAAAGCGGGAAAAAAATAGGGATACGATCAATTTTTTGATCAATTCTTGAATTTTTATCACTACATCCTATAAATAAGTTTGCAGCATTGTATAGCCGGCATAGAGCACGCCGGTGGAGAGTCCTGCCAAAACTCCGGCCAAAAGGTCGTCTGCCATGACGCCGAGGCCACCGGGGAGTTTTTCGAGTTTGCCGATATAGGAGATCTTGCTAATATCGTAGAAACGAAAAAAAACAAAGGCCAATATGAGCCAAAGAGGGGCGGTATTTGGCAAAATCGCCATGGCAAGCCACATGCCGGCAATCTCGTCGATGACGATGTAGCTCGCATCGTGGGTATTGGTGGCGGCTTCGTAGATATTGATCTCTTTGATGGCGACGATAGTGATGAGGATAGCGAGCAAAAAGAGCGAGGATTGGGGTAAGAAGTGCAAAAGCAAAGCGCCCACCGCAAGGCCGAAGAGACTCCCCCATGTGCCTGGGGCTTTGGGGATAAGACCGGTGTAGCATCCTGTGAGAAAACATCTGCGCATTATGCTTCCTATGTCAGTGAAGTGGTTTGATAGAGTTTCATAAGCTCGATATAAAAATCTTTTTCGTTACGCTCTTCCATGATGCCTGGATTGGGGATGAGGTCTGCGAAGAGCTTTTCGAGGTTTTTGAAGCGCCCCGGAAAGAGGTGGCTGAGGATAATGGCGCTGATCTCTTTACGCACCAGTACCGCCGGAGGCAAGATACCTAATTGTAAAAGCTCCAAGATCGAATCGGCATGGTAGGAGATGTGATGGTGCGATCCATGGGGACAGGTGTTGGTGCTTACAAGCGTCTTGCACTCGTCGCAGTAGACAAACTCGCTCACCGTCTGGATATCGATGGTGATGCCTTTGAGATCGTCGAAGATACTCTTGACGCTGTTTTTATCATAGTATAGCCCCAGCCCTGCATGGTTCTTGCCCACCACGAGACGCGTACAGCCGAAATTTTGCGCTACGATCGCGTCGAGGATGAGTTCGTTGAAACCGGCGAAGATGTAGGTATTTTCCAGTGGCACGATGAGGACGCGGTTTTTGGGTAGATAGTTTTTGACGAAAAACTCCAGTGTCCTGTGGCGAAGCTCGTAGCCGAAGCTGTCGCTGGTGTAAGGCTTGAGCAAAAAGAGCACCACCAGATCGTTCTCTTCGAGCGTGAGGCGGATGAGCCGCTCGTGGGCTCTGTGCAATGGTTTGGCTGCGAGCATGATAGCCGCTACGCTTTGCGCGCCCAATTCTCGTTTGCGCTCCTCTATAATCTCTTTGGCTTTTTTGACTTCGTCGAACTCCACCCAAAAATCGCCGCTAAGAGCATAGCGTCCCAGACGTTTGAGGGTGGCCGCGATACCCGGGTGGCTCTCGTCTGCCGTGCCGTAGATGCTTTTGAGGCGCTCGATGGGATTGATGGTAAAGACCTCTTCACACTCCACTTCGCCTACCTTTTTGCCATCGACTACCAAATCGACATTCTCGCCTTTTTGCAAGCTTTTGAGCACCTCTTCGTTGCGTCTGCCGTTGGGAGCGAGGATGAACGAAAAAGGAAAAGATTTTCCCTTGTACTCTTTGTGCGTATCCACATACTCCGCTTCTTCTTTGTTCATGAGTTTATCCACAGGAGCAAGGAGGCCTTCTTGGACCAGTGCGAGGGTGGCGAGGGCTTCTTGGTCGATATAGAGCTTACTTTTTCTTGAAGATTTCATACTTTTTCCTCTTCTCCCACAGGCTCTTGCGCGAAATTCCCAGCTTCTTGGAAAGCATGGTATCAGGGAATTTGTTTTGATAGTTGATGATGATGTATTTGACGTATTCATCGATCGTCAGGATATCGTTGCGATCGAAAATTTTGTTGTCGCTTTTGAGTTCGATCACCTTGAAAGGATGCTCCTCTTCGATCGCCTCGGTCGTTGCGATGATGGCTCGCTTGTTTTTAATTATCTCCAAAAATTGTTGCCGTTCGCTCTTTTTGAGTGTTTGGTAGTCGCAAATATAGAGGAGTTGGGAATTTTTTTCACTCTTTATCTTTGCCAGGGCGCCTTTTTGGGAGAGTGCGTAAAACTTAAAAGGCTCGCCCAAGAGCTTGGAGAAACTAAAAGCGTAGGAGTCTGCATATTTTTGGTAATTGGTTTTGATAAAAAGGGGAAGTGGCTCTTTAATGGAGATCGATTCGATTTTGAGATCTTTGAAAAGGTACTCTACGTAATCGCTCAAAGCCTTGTTGGAGCGGATGAGATTTTCATGCTCGATGAAATGCTCCATTTTACGGATAAGCTCTTCGATCATGAAGGGCTTGAGGATGTAGTCGTTGGCCCCACGTCTGAGGGGTTCGCTGACGGTGTCTTGAGAGATGTAGCTTACGAGCAAGATTATGATTTTGTCTTTAAAAGCTTCGATGACGGGAGAGAAGTCTTGTCCGTTGATGTTCGTAGAAAGAAAGACCACGTCAAAGTTCACATCGGCCAGTGCGTCTTTGATGCTGGCGGCGATTTCGCAGCTGTAGCCCATGTCAGAGAGCTTGGCTGCGATACTTTGCGCGAGATAAATTTCGTTTTCGACAATGAGTACTCTCATGCCTCGCTCCAATCATAGTAGTGTAGTGTGGCTATAGCCTGGGCCGCGATACCCTCTTTACGCCCCACAAAGCCCAGCTTTTCGGTGGTGGTGGCTTTGATGTTGACTTTGTGCGTGGCAAGTCGCAAGATCTGTGCGATACTTCTTTGCATCATTTTTTTATAGGGAGCCAGTTTGGGGGCTTGTGCCATGATTGTCAGATCGATATTGTCTATGACAAATCCACAGGAGCGTAAAAGACTCGCCACATGCTCCAAAAGCTGCGTAGATGCGATGCCTTCATAGCGCGCATCATTATCTGGGAAGAGCTCTCCTATGTCCCCAAAACCGGCAGCTCCCAAAAGCGCATCTATAAGAGCGTGGATCGCCACATCCGCATCGGAGTGACCTGCGAGTCCTTTGTCGTAGTCGATTTGTACACCACAGAGCATAAGCGGCCTCTCTGCACAGAATGCATGCACATCGAAACCCTGTCCTATACGCTGATGGTGTGCAGGGGCTTTCAGGCAAGGCAGGTAGAAAAGATCCTCTTTATAGGTGAGCTTGCGCTGGCGCACGTCTCCTGGAACGTAGAGCACATTGCCGCCCACTGCTTTGATGGCGCTGCTTTCGTCGGTAAATTCCTTTTCGCTCGTGATAGCCTCGCGCAGCTTTTGGGTGCGCGAGAGTTGGGGCGTTTGGATGAGTTTGACCTGCTCGCGATCGATTGTTTCGTTTTTATACACCACTGTATCGGGGGAGGGGACGAATGGTGCGATGCAGTCGATGCCCTCATCGCGTGCATCGAGCATGTTTGCAAGCACTTGCGGCTGGATGCACGCTCGCGCTATATCGCTGATGAGCACGTAGGGTGTGGTGACTTTTTGTAAGGCATTGGCGATGGATGCCTGTCTGCTCGCTCCTCCCGCTATCACTTCGTAGTCGCAATACCTGGCATAGAAAGCTGCCTCTTGAGGATGGGCGGTGACGATGATTTTCGCGAAATCTGCCATCTGCGCCACGTTATCTGTTACATATAGCCACAGAGGTTTTTCTCCTATCCAGAGCCACTGCTTCTTCACAGGCAGTCCAAAGCGCGTAGAACCGCCGGCTCCAAGCATAATGAGGGTGATATCGGACAATCGCGTTCCTTTGGCTGATGTGTTACGAAATTATACATAATGAAAGCTTTTTTTTATCTTTTTTCAGTAATATTGTGAAAAACCAGCCGGTGTGATGCAAGGAGTTAATATGAGAAGAGAATGGGTAAAAAAGAGAAAAAACGATAGAGTCCGTACACAGATGTACTATGCCAAGCAGGGCATCATTACCGAAGAGATGGAGTATGTGGCGCAGGTCGAAGGCCTCGCGCCCGAGACTGTGCGCAAAGAGGTAGCGCGCGGGCGTATGATCATCCCTGCCAACATCAACCACATCCACCAAAAACCTATGGCTATCGGAATAGCCGCCAAGTGCAAGATCAACGCCAACATCGGAAGCTCAGCGCTTGCAAGCGATATCGAAGGTGAGGTGGAGAAGGTCAAGGTGTGCCAAAAGTATGGCGCCGATACCATCATGGACCTCTCCACCGGCGGCGATCTGGATGCGATCAGAGAAGAGGTGATCAAAAACGCAGACGTGCCCATCGGTACGGTGCCTATCTACCAGATACTGCATGATTGTAACAATAAAATAGAAGAGCTCACTATCGACAAGATGCTCGAAGTCATCGAACGTCAGGCCAAGCAAGGTGTGAGCTACTTTACGATCCATGCGGGATTTTTGCTGCGCTTCATGCCGCTCGTGGCCAAGCGCAAGATGGGGATCGTCAGCCGCGGCGGGAGTCTCATGGCTGCGTGGATGATGCACTACCATAAAGAGAATCCCTTCTATACCGCTTTTGACGATATTCTCGAAATCTGTCGCGAATATGACGTGAGCCTCTCTTTGGGCGATAGTTTGCGTCCGGGATGTCTGGCCGATGCCAGCGACGACGCACAGCTCGAAGAGCTCAAGGTTTTGGGCGAGCTCACACTCAAGGCGTGGGATAAAGATGTGCAGGTGATGATCGAAGGTCCCGGCCACGTGCCTATGAACCAGATCGAGCGCAATATCAAGATAGAGCGCGACTACTGCCACGAAGCGCCTTTTTATGTGTTGGGACCACTCGTTACCGACATCGCGGCGGGCTACGACCACTTGGCCAGTGCCATAGGTGCGGCGATGGCGGGGTGGTATGGCGCGAGTATGCTCTGCTACGTCACACCAAAAGAGCACTTGGGCCTGCCAAACGCCGAGGATGTGCGCCAAGGTATCATCGCCTACAAGATCGCTGCACACGCGGCAGACATCGCCAGAGGGCGCAAAGGAGCACGCGATGTGGATGATGCCATGAGCGATGCGCGCTATCAGTTTGACTGGAACAAACAGTTCGAACTGGCTCTCGATCCCGACCGTGCACGGGAATACCACGACGAGACTCTGCCGCAAGATGTCTTCAAAGAGGCGGAATTTTGCTCCATGTGCGGCCCCAAATTTTGCAGCTACAAAATCACTCAGACCATCCTCGAAGAGCATGGAGCCTAAGGCTCCGTGCTCTTGCACGCAATACATTACGAGTACATACGAGCATCACCAAATCTCGCTCATGCGCGTTGCGATTGCTCGCAAGCGACCATTGTGTGAGGCGTATTAAAAAGCACGAACAGCTATGCTGCCCTTCGGGTTGGGCGCGCTTTTTTAGCTAAAGCTACCATACGCCTCGCACATTGCAATCGCAAAGCATTCGCTCGATTTATGATGCTCGTATTCCATATACAAATTATAAATACCGACTGCAAATCTTCTTAATCTTCCTTAAAGATAAATAGGATAAAATCTATCCGAATTACAATGCTAAAGGAGCATAGATGCTGACCAATGAGAAAGTGCAACAGGTTCTCTCCACCGTTGCATATCCGGGATTTACCAAAGATATCGTTACTTTCGGTTTTGTAAAGAACGTCGAAGTGAACGGCGATAGAGTGGTCGTAGACCTCGATGTCACTTCCAGCGCACCAGAAGTGGCACAGCAGCTGCGTGACGAGATCACTAAAAAACTCTCCCTCGAAGGGGCCAAAGAGGTGATCGTCAATATCAAGCAGCCCAAGATGCCTCGCGAGACTTCCAGCCGCGGCAAAAACCTGGCCCCCCAAGTCAAAAACTTCGTGATGATCAGCAGTGGCAAAGGGGGAGTGGGCAAATCGACCACCACTGTCAACCTCGCTATCGCTACTGCGATGCAGGGCAAGAAGGTGGGTATCCTCGATGCAGACATCTACGGTCCCAATATCCCGAGAATGCTGGGCATCCTCGGCGTCCAGCCAGAAGTGGTGGGCAATAAGGTCAAACCTATCGAGACCGAGTACGGCGTAGAAGTGATGAGTATGGGCGTACTGCTGGAAGAGGGGCAGTCGCTGATTTGGCGTGGTGCCATGATTATGAAGGCGATCGAGCAGTTCCTGCGCGATATTTTGTGGAGCGATCTGGATGTGCTCTTTATCGATATGCCTCCAGGCACCGGCGATGCGCAGTTGACACTGGCCCAAAGCGTCCCTGTCACTGCAGGTGTGACCGTCACCACGCCGCAAATGGTGAGCCTCGATGATAGCAGACGCAGCCTCGATATGTTCAAAAAGCTCCATATCCCCATCGCCGGTATCGTAGAAAACATGAGTGGTTTCATCTGCCCCAGCTGTCACACCGAGAGTGATATCTTCGGCAAAGGCACGGCGCACGACGTGGCGCTCGAATATGGCACGAGCGTGCTGGGTGAGATCCCCATCGAGCCGGCGATTCGCGAGGGAGGAGACGAGGGCAAGCCCGTGGTCTTTTATCATCCTGAGAGCGAAACGGCCAAGCGCTACCACAAAGCGGCCAACAAGCTCTGGCACTTCATAGAAAAAGTCAATGAAGAGGGGGGTGCCAGCAACGAAGCGATCCAGCCCACCACACCTCCGGGAGTCTCTGCATGCTCCACGGCAGCTGGCTCCCAAGGTGGTGGTCACAATAATGGTGGTGGCAGCTGCGGCTGCTCCCACTAAGCGCCGCTTTTGGTATAATTACCCCAAGACCAATAGACGGGGTAAGAATGCCAAATTTCAAAAAAATCGCAGTCATCAACACCAAAGGGGGAGTGGGCAAGAGCACCATCAGTATGCAGCTTGTCACTCCCTACCTCTACCAAAAATCTCACAATCCCGTATCATTTTTCGAGTTTGACGACGAGAACGAAGATAGCATCTCTTTCGAAAAGAGTAGGCTTGTCTGGCTCGAACGCGTGGGCGTGGCAGGTTTGGATCTGCGTGAAGAGCTACGCGATATTTTGCTACTCGAAAACAACATCGTCATGGATATCGGTGCGAACAAAACTGCCGTCTATGTCCTCGACGCTCTAGTCGAAAGCGGAATGATATACGCTCTTGATAGCGTGGTGATCCCTCTCATGGATGGTGAGCTCGACGCCACGAGCGCTATCAACATCTACCAAAAGGTCAAAAACGCAAACCCCGATATCAAAACCATCTTCGCCCTCAACCGCTGGAACGAAAATCGCGAGATCGAGTCGCAGTTCGATATATTCTTAGGCGATAAATACGGCTTTTTTGATACCAAAGGCGTGATCAACTACATCGACGAAAAAGATCGCAACTATCTTGTCTTGGCCGATAGCGACGCCATCAAATATTCGCGCGCCTTTGGTATCACGCTCTGGGAGTTTGCAAATATGGATATGGACGTGGATGCGGAATTGCGCGAGGCTATCAAAAACGGCGCAACCAAGGAAGAGATCAAAAGACTTAGTTTCAAAAAAGCCCTCAAAAGCGACTGCGAAAAATACAACGAACGCATCCTCAAGCCGGCCTTCGCCAAACTCGAGGAGATCATCGGTTAGACATACTGGGCGAAGATCTCGCCATACTCTTTTTGGAGTTTCGCTATTTTTTGCTGCGCTACGTCGGTAATGAGATTGACCGAGAGATTCTCTTCGTTGGCGTTTGCTATGCTTGTCTCGAGATTGATGATCTCGTTTTTTGCCGCTTCGATGAGTTTGAGCATCTGTGAGAAGATGATGGTAAAACCTCCGCCGTCCCCTTTGGTATGCGCCGATTCGATGAGGCCGTTGATATGGATGAAGTCGAGGCGGTTGATGAGGACGTTGAGCTCTTGGATATTGTAAAACATCGAGCGCAGCTGACTTTTAGAAGCGTCGATATTGGTGGAGAGATTTTGGGAGTAGTGCACCAAAAGGGCAAAGAGGTTTTTGAGGTTTTCGATCACCTCTTTTTGGCGCGTATCTTCTACCGTCATGTGTGAGAGGTTTTGGATCATCTCTTTGATAAAGAAAGTGATCATCTCTATGACCAGCTTGGATGTGAGGATATTGAAGCCGATATCTTCGATATCCTTTTTGGTATCCTCGATGATGTCGCTCAGCTGCAAGATCTTTCTTTCGCTCAGCTCCGCGTTCTTACGCATTTCGTGTGAGAGCGTGGAGAAAGAGACCCCCTCTTTTTTGACCTTATAGCTCTCGATGGAGGCATTGAGAGAGAGCAGGCGTATATCCTCGGCCAGTTCGTAGATGAATTGGCTCTTTTTATTGAGCTCTTCGTTGAGATTCAAAAAGAGATTGACCTTGCCGAAAATTTCGTTGAAGTAGCGATTGATGCGAAAAAAGACCGTCTCGAGATTGCACAAAAGATCGATAAATTCGGCATTTTCCGCTGTCACGTTTGATAGATCTACCTGACAGTTGACATTGTCGTCGCTTTTGATCAGCTTTTCTCTGCTTTGCACCTCTTCGAAAAATACGCGTTTGGAGAACTCTTCGTAGCTCTCATATCCGAGCTCTTTGAGCTTTTTGCCCAGAAGCTCCAAAGCAGCATCCATATCGTTTTTGATCTCATATTCGAGAAGTTCGCGATAGAGATCAGGGATGATTTCGAACATCTTGGAGCTTGGCTTGAGGCGGATGGAGATATATTTTTCTATTTCACCGTTTTCATCCATGACGGGGTACACTGCAGCCAAAACCCAATAGTAGCTCCCATCCTTTGCCATGTTTTTGACGTAGCCCACGAAGGGTTTGCCGGCTTTGATAGTACTCCACAGAGCCTTGAATATAGCACGCGGCATATCGGGATGGCGGATGATGTTGTGTGGCTTGCCGATGAGCTCCTCTTTGCTCATCTTCAACACCCTGACAAACACGTCGTTGCCCGTAAGAATCACCCCTTTGGGATCGGTGATGGAGAAAAAGAGCTCGTTCAGCTCGAAGGGTGATTCGATGTTTTTGGGCTCGATCCCTCTTTTGTTGTAGAGGTTTTTGTACATGGTTTAGCCTTTAGTCAAGCTCTTTTGCAGCGATGATCGCGTAGATTTTGGTCAGCTCTTTCACGAGTGCCGTGGCCGCTTCCGCGAGCTCTTGGAACTTGTCGAAAATCTCTTCACGGCGGTTTTCTCGTTTGAGACGCACGAGCTCTTGGGCGATATTGTGCACCTCTTTGTGCAGATCTTCCGTGCCTTCGAGGATGGCTATTACCTCGTCACCGTAAGGTCTGAGGGCTTTGAGGGCTTCACCGGAGTAGAACCATCTGCCGTAATCACAGGATGTGAAATCTTTGAGGGTGATCTCTTCGTAGCCTTCCATCAATTTCGCGACATTCGTGATATAGATGGAGTGTGCTTTGATGGCATCGAGAATCTTGGTGACCGCTTGGTCTTTTGTAGATTCTGCACATTTGTCGATACCCTCTTTCATCATGTCGATAGTGGAGAGAATGCGCAGTCCGGTGATGTTGGCGAGCTCTTGCGCCTCTTTGAGGTCTTCGTTGAGCTTTTGTATCTCTTCGCTAAAGGTGTAGATGTTGTTTTTTTGGTGATTGGTATATTCGATCTGACGATTGATGAGATTTGTCACATTGGCACTGTTTTGCTTGATTTTATGGAAGGTTTTAAGCACGCCGCTGGCGCCTTCGGCACTATCTTCGACGATGGTTTTGGCATTGTTGACCACTTTTGCGGTGTTGTCCATTTCGTCCATCACCGAGATCGTCACCTCGCGGATCTCACTGGCACTCTTGCTGGTCTTTTCGGCGAGCTTGCGCACCTCATCGGCTACCACGGCAAAGCCCCGTCCCACTTCGCCTGCACGCGCCGCTTCGATGGCGGCGTTGAGAGCGAGCAGGTTGGTTTGTTCTGTGATCTCTAAGATGACATTGAGGACATGGTCGATACCGCTGATTTTTCTCTTGAGCTCTTCGGTAGTCTTGGTGAGGTTATCCATCGCCTTGACCGATTCGAGGATGTCCTGGTTGGTTTTATTCAGAATCGTCTCGCCATTTTCTATCTGATCGGTAGTCTCTTTTTGAGCCTTTTCTATCTCCGCGATACTTTGCATGATAGTGTCGGTGATCTTGAGGCTATCTTCGCTTGTATGAGTAATCTTGGCGAAAGATTCGTTAAACTTTGCGAAGCGGTTTTTGAAGCGATAGACCCCTGTTTTGACAAGGGCCGCGTTGAAGATCGATTCGGCGAGCTTCCCACCGCTTCCTATCCAGCGCTCTTTATCGGTGCGAAGTACTTTTTCGAGCTCCTCTTTGCACGCTTGGATTTCGCTATTTTCGAACTCTTTTTTGTTCTCTTTGCTCATAGTCGGCTCCTATTTTTTAGATTTGGCATTGAAGATTGCTTCGATTTTCGCTTTGACGTTTTCTGGCGTGAAGGGTTTGACGATATAGTTGTTCACGCCGCTTTTGAGCGCGAGGATGATGTTTTCCTTTTTTGCCTCGGCCGTTACCATCATTATCGGCAAATGCTTGAGATTGGGATCTTTTCTGATCTCTTGGACCAGTTCTATACCTGTGAGATTGGGCATGTTCCAGTCGGTAATGACGAAGTCGTACTTCTGGCTGCGCAGTTTTTGTAGTGCCACCATCCCGTCTTCGGCTTCGTCGATATTGGTGAATCCCATCTCTTTGAGCAGATTTTTGAGAATTCTTCGTATCATCGGTGCATCGTCGACCACTAAAATTTTTATATTTCTATCAGGCAGTGCCATTGTTCCTCCTATTTCTTGATAGCGTACTCATGCACGATGTGCAAGAGATCTTTGGTATCGAATTTCACCAGATGTGCATCGGCGTTGACATAGCGCGTCTTGTCCACCGTCGCTTTGTCCGAAAGCGAGGTGTTGATGACGATTGGGATTTTGGAAAAGATGGGATGTTCTTTGACTTTTTTCGTAAATGTCAGACCATCCATCCCCGGCATCTCGATATCGCTGATGATGAGCTGGATCTTGTCTGTGATATCCACGCCTTCACGCTCAGCCTCTTTTTCGAGATTTTCCAAAAATTCCAGCCCCTCGATACCGCTTTCGACTTCATAGACCCTGTGGCC
>JALVTF010000010.1 GCA_027024145.1 Campylobacterales bacterium | reverse complement strand
GGTAGTTGTGCAGTGTTTTGGCGTTGCCAAAATCGAAGGTAAAAAGATCGTAGCGGCTCTGCTCATGGCAGTTGATGGCGTGCGATGCGATATGCGTGAAGCTGTCGATACTGGTGACGCGATTTTGCACCATCACGAGGGATGCGTCTTTGGCGATGTCGATATCGTAACCGCTGACGATGAGCGTATCTTGGGCCAGAGCTAAGGTCTCTTCATAGATTTTCACATGTGCATTAGGTGCGATGGTGATGCGCAAACGAAAAGGGATGAAAGCGCCGTTTTGGGTGAATTTCTGGACGATGCGCAGCTCTCTATCCTCGTCGATCTCGATGTTTGCCACCTGATCGCTCAGCAGATGCGTGATGTAGTAGAGCTGATCGTAGTGGCTATCGTCGATGCGGGGTGACTTTTGGAACTCGATGTAGAGCTCTTTGGGCGCTTTGGTGATGGTGCCGTCCACGATTTCGATGTGATCCGCCTCTTCGATCTTGACCACGCGAGGTTTGTGCAGTTCATAGTCGCGATCGAAGATAGGACGGATGCCGAAATAGCGATAGTGTTCGGTCTTTGGCGTAGGCAAGCCCATCGATTTGAGCTTTTGTACGAGCGCCTTTTTCTCTTTGAATTGGTCTAATTGCAGGTCAAGTACTTTCATCACTCTTCCCCAAATATTTTGTATCCCTCTTTTTCGAGAGCGTCGACGATCTCCAGACCGCCAGTTTTGAGCACTTTGCCGTTTTTGAGCACGTGCACGTAGTCAGGCTCGATATAGTCGAGAATCTTTCTATAGTGGGTGATGATCATGAATGTGCGGTTTTCATCGCGCATATTGTTGATTGCTTCGCTCACTTTCTTGAGCGCGTCGATATCGAGACCCGAGTCGATCTCATCGAGGATCACGAAATCGGGCTCGAGGATCTCCATCTGCAAGATCTCGTTGAGCTTCTTCTCACCGCCACTAAAGCCTTCGTTGAGGCTTCTTTGGATCATCTCCTCTTTCATGCCGAGCTCTTGGATCTTGGCTTTGAGGAGTTTGAGAAACTCCGCGGCGTTGAGAGGCTTGAGCCCTTGGTGCTTACGCTTGGCGTTGAGTGCCGTGCGCAAGAAGTAGGCGTTGTTGACGCCTGGGATCTCCACGGGATGCTGAAAGGACATGAAGATCCCCTCCAATGCACGCTCTTCCGGTTCCATCTCTACGATATTTTTGCCTTTATAGAGGATCTTCCCTTCGGTCACTTCCACATCCGGGTGTCCCACGATCGTTTTGGAAAGTGTCGATTTACCGGCACCATTGGGTCCCATGACGGCATGGACCTTACCCTTGAAAAGCTCCAGATCGATCCCTTTTAGGATCTCCTTATCACCGATTTTTGCATGCAAATTTTCTATTTTCATCATAGTGCTCATCCTACGCTTCCTTCCAATGTGAGATCTAAGAGTGCTTTGGCTTCGACCGCAAACTCCATTGGGAGCTTGCTGAGTACATCTTTACAAAATCCATGGACGATCATGCTGACCGCATCCTCTTCGCTGATACCGCGCTGACGCAGATAGAAAAGCTGCTCTTCGCTGATTTTGCTGGTGGTGGCTTCATGCTCTATCTGTGCGCTTTCACATTTACTCTCTAAGTATGGGAAAGTATGGGCGCCGCAGCGATCGCCGATCAGCAAGCTGTCACACTCGCTGAAGTTCTTGGCGCCTTTGGCGCTTTCGTGCATTTTCACCAGACCCCGATAGCTGTTTTGTCCTTTTTGCGCAGAGATGCCTTTGGAGATGATGACACTTTTGGTGTTTTTGCCGATATGGATCATCTTCGTTCCGGTATCTGCTTGCTGCGCGAGGCGCGTGATCGCTACGGAGTAGAACTCTCCTACGGAGTTGTCACCTTTGAGGATACAGCTTGGATATTTCCATGTAATGACCGAACCGGTCTCCACCTGCGTCCAGGTGATTTTGGAGTTCTCTCCTTCGCACAGACCTCGTTTCGTGACGAAGTTGTAGATACCGCCTTTTCCTTCGCTATCGCCCGGATACCAGTTTTGGATGGTAGAGTAGTTGATATGTGCGTCTTTGTGGGCTATGAGCTCGACGACCGCAGCGTGGAGCTGGTTTTCGTCACGCGTGGGAGCGGAGCACCCTTCATTGTAGCTGACGTAGCTTCCTTCATCGGCTATGATGAGGGTACGTTCGAACTGCCCCGTGTTTTGGGCGTTGATACGAAAGTAGGTGGAGAGTTCCATCGGACATTTGACCCCTTTGGGGATGTAGACGAACGTCCCGTCGCTAAAGACTGCAGAGTTGAGGGCAGCGAAGAAGTTATCCGTCATCGGCACGACGCTAAACATATACTTCTTGACAAGCTCGGGATAGTCGCGAATCGCTTCAGAGATGGAGCAAAAGATGATACCGAGTTTGTTGAGTTCCTCTACGAATGTGGTCTTGACCGAAACGGAGTCGAAGACCGCGTCAACGGCTACGCCTGCAAGCGCCTTTTGCTCTTCGAGAGGGATGCCCAATTTTTCGTAGGCGCGAAGGATTTCAGGGTCCACCTCATCGAGGCTCTCTGGTGCTTTTTGGGGTGCAGCCCAGTAGCTGATGGCCTGATAGTCGATGGGAGGGTAGGTGACCTTCGCCCAGTGGGGCTCCTCCATCTTCTGCCAGGCATGGAATGCTTTGAGACGCAGTTCGAGCATCCATTCAGGCTCGTTTTTCTTTTTGGATATGAAGCGGATGGTATCTTCGGTAAGACCTGGAGGTGCTTTTTCTTCCTCTACATTCACCTCAAAACCCACATCGTATTCGGAGTTTATCAGTTTGTCGACTTTTTCCATTCCCATGGTTACGCCCCTTTGCTTTACTTATCGCTACTATAGCGCAAATAAGATAAAATCTCTCTTATTTAACCC
>JALVTF010000009.1 GCA_027024145.1 Campylobacterales bacterium | reverse complement strand
GATCACCCACGAATCCGAAAGGAATATTGAGCCCACCGACGGTAATCCAGTCAAAAAGCTTCACGTGGACGATCTCATCCGTCGTCGCCACATGCCACAAAAGGATGCTAGCACTTACAAACGAGACAAACAGAAGCAGTGACGTGACGATACCTGTGATAAGCTTTTTGGGCTTCATCCCAAAAAGGGCTGCAAAAAGCGAACCCACAAGCGGCGCGAAGAGCGTCGTGAGTAGATACTTTTCCATACGCTTCCCCTATCCCTTCATTGATTGTAGTGAATCGAGATCGATATTGCCACGGCGTTTATACCAGATGATGAGCAGTCCCAATCCTACGGCCACCTCACTCGCAGCCACCGCTATGATGAAAAAAGCGAAAAGCTGCCCCGTCAGATCGCCGTAGTATTTCGAAATCGCGGCAAATGCGATATTGACTGCGTTGAGCGCGATCTCCGTGGCGAAAAAGAGCATCAACAAATTTTTACGTCGCATGATGCCCACAAGTGCGATGCAAAACAGCAGCGCAGCCAAGACGAGATAGTGTGTGAGCGTTATCATTGCTGTTCCTTTTTGGAGCGTTCGATTTCTTGATCGATTTTGAGGGTGATACTCTCATCCATACGTTTGCTGGCCAGAATGATGCCTGCAATCATCGCCACCAAAAGCATAATCGCAGCCACTTCAAAAGGTACGAGATATTTGGTAAAGAGCACGATACCCACGGCTTCTGCATTGCCGATGTCGTGGCTGATCGGATAGAGTGCTTGGACTTTGTCGCTGACGATGGGTGAAAGGACGATAAGCACGAGCAAGAGTGCCACCATACCACTGAGGAAAAAGACGATCTTCTTGGATGGATTTTTCTCTTTCACATCTTTGGTGGTATCGAGGAACATCATACCAAAAGCATAAACCGCCATCACCGCACCGCTGTAGACGATGATCTGCACGACACCCAAAAAGTCTGCATCGAGCAAGAAGAAGAAGGCCGAAATGAATATCATCCCGGCTGCGAGCGCACTCATCGCATAGAGTGCGTTTTTGCTCATGACGGTAATGGTAAACATCGCAACCGTCAAAAACGCGAAGAGATAAAAGGCTATCGCTTCTACCATAATCTCACCTTTAGTACGCTAACGGCGTTTTTTTGATGCGTTGATCGGCTACCGGAGTCGGAGCACCGAAACCTGGGTATTCTTGCTGCTGTTTAAGCTTATCGAGAGGCGTAAGCATGTCTTCTTTGAGGGCGAAGTGCGCACGCTGTTCGCTGGCGTTTTCATAGTCTGGCCCATGGACGATAGCCAGCTCTGGACAAACCTCGGCACAGTAACCGCAGAAAATACAGCGACCGAAATTGATGGTGTACTCTGTGGGCACTTTGCGGCCATGCTCGTCCACTTTCGTATCGATGCGGATACAGTTGGAGATGCAGATCTTCTCACACAGTCCGCATCCGATACAGCGCTCCGTACCGCTCTCGAGCAGACGCAGGAGTCTGTGCACCGCACGGTATCGCGGACCGATAGGGAGCTTCTCTTTTGGATACTGTACAGTATGGATGTTGAAGCGCAGCATCTCCATGAGCGTGATTTTGAGCCCCACGAAGAGCTCGAGTTTGATACTGCGCTTCAAAACGCGCTTGAACTTCTCCCATCCCGTCTTGGGATAGGGTTCTATCTGTACTTTATAGTAGTTTTGCGAAACGTTACGATCTTTGAACTGTTCCAATCCGCTCATACCCTCTCCCTTAGAACATCATCACAATGCCTGTAATGACCACGTTGATCACTGCAAGCGGCATCAAGACTTTCCAACAAAGCCACATCAATTGATCGGGACGTACATGCGGCCAAGAAGCGCGTGTCCACAAGAAAAAGAAGAAAATGAAAAATACCTTCATCAAGATCGCGATAGCGCCAGGGATGAACCACAGGTCGTTGAATCCGCCGAGGAAGATGAGACTAGCGAGAAAGCCCAGTGTGAACATGTTTGCATATTCACCGATGAAAAACATCCCCCAGCGCATACCGCTATACTCTGTAGCGTACCCTGAAATCACTTCCGCTTCATGTTCGAGCAGGTCGAATGGTGTCCTGTTTGTCTCTGCAAAGCCAGCGATCAAAAAGAGGATGAAGGCGATCGGCTGCTTCCAGACAAGCCAATCACTCACGCCGCCTGCTTGGTAGTTGTTAAAATCGATAAGTGACAAAGAGCCTACGATCATAACGGGAGCGAGGACGGAGAGGCCTGTTACTACTTCGTAGCTGAGAAACTGAATAGCAGTACGGGCGGCACCGAGGATACTCCATTTGTTTTGGCTGGCCATCCCCGCAAGCAAAGGTCCATAGAGTCCTGCTCCCATCACACCCAGCACAAACAGAAGGCCTACGTTGATATCGGAGATGATGGGTTTGACAGTATAGCCGCCGATGGTGAATTCGGGAAACATCGGAATCGCGGCCATAGCGATGAAGGCGGTGGCAGCCGTGATGACGGGTGCGATCATAAAAATCGGGCGCACTGCACCCTGGGGAATGAAATCCTCTTTGGTAAAGAGTTTGATACCATCTGCAAGCACTTGCAAAAGTCCATAGGGTCCCACGTGCATGGGCCCGAGCCGGCGCTGCATGAAAGCGAGTACCTTACGCTCCACATAGGTACCGAACCCTGCAAGGGCCGAGAAGATTCCAAGAACTATCAAAATCTTGATAATCGTCGCGATTACGAATGCTGCATCCATGTCACACCTTTTGGATGGTTACTTCTGTAAATCTGTATCCGTCGAACAAGCCGCTCGCATCCACATGCGGATCGAACGTCCCTATATATGCTCCAGAGCCGATTTTATCGTCGAGCTCCACTTCTACCGTAATATTAGTATCATCTTTTTTAATATTCACTTTATCGCCCTCGGCCAGGCCTAATTCTTGCATAAATGTTTCGCTTGCATACAGTTTGGCCGCTGTATGCA
>JALVTF010000008.1 GCA_027024145.1 Campylobacterales bacterium | reverse complement strand
CGCCTCTTTTTTGCCAATAGCGGTGCCGAAGCCAATGAGGGAGCCATCAAGATAGCGCGCAAATACGGCGAAGTGGATGGCCAGATCAAGCGCTACAAGATCATCACCCTCAAGCACTCCTTCCACGGCCGCACCATCACCGCTCTTAAAGCCACAGGCCAGGAGGCGATGCACAACTACTTCGGACCCTTTCCAGACGGTTTCGTCTATGCCGAGAGCATCGCGCAGATCCCCGAGCTCATCGACGATAAAACGGTAGCCGTGATGATCGAGTTGATCCAAGGCGAGGGCGGCGTGGAGCCGCAGGATAAAAAGGCGGTGCAAGAGTTATCTAACGAGCTTAAAAAGCGTGATGTGCTGCTCATCGTCGATGAGGTGCAAACGGGGATATACCGCACGGGCGAGCTACTAGCCAGCAACCTCTACGAGATCGAGCCAGACATCATCACTCTCGCCAAGGGTCTGGGGGGCGGCGTGCCTATAGGTGCGATTATGACACGGCTCAAAAGTATCTTCTCTCCCGGTGATCACGGCAGCACCTTTGGGGGCAATTATCTTAGCACCCGCGCGGC
Organism: Campylobacterales bacterium; assembly: GCA_027024145.1. GTDB lineage: Bacteria > Campylobacterota > Campylobacteria > Campylobacterales > Nitratiruptoraceae > Nitratiruptor. The sequence goes on along the minus strand of JALVTF010000008.1, from coordinate 2,408 downwards.
ACTGGCTGTGCTCGATATATTGCAGCGTTACAAAGATGCCGGCAAGCTTGGAGCGACGATAGATGCGTTCGCGAAAGCTTCACAAGCGATCGCGGAGGAGTTTGCGCATCTTTTTGAAAAAGAGGTAGGTATCGGCCTGATGCGAGGCCTGAGAGCTAAAAGCGCCGATATCCAGAGCCAGGTGATCCAAAAAGCCTTCGAAGAGGGTCTTTTGGTACTCAAAGCGGGGCGCAACACCGTGCGCTTCTTGCCACCGCTTACCATCACGGAAGATGAGATAGAAGATGGTTTTGCAAGGCTCAAAAACGCGCTGAAGCGTGTGGAGGTCGCTTCTTGAAACGAACCATCGCGGCTTATATCTCTTGCGCTTCACTACTCGTAGCCGGTGAGTATCTCTCTGCGATCAAAGAGCAGAGCTTCGATCTGGACAAAAACCGCTCCATCATCGAGGCCAAGAAGCTGCGCGATAGCTGGATCAATCCCGTGAGGCTCAGTTACACCTATCAAAAAGGCAATCAGTTTCCCAACCAAAAGCTCGAAAATTTTACCGTCAGCGTCGACCAACCCATCTTCAAAAGCGGCGGTATCTGGGCTGCCATCAAGTATGCTGGAGCCAAAAAAATAGAGGCTCTCAGCGGCGTGGAACTCAGCCGTAAGACGCTCATAGCCCGTGTGGTGGAGCTTGCGATGAACTATCGCAAGCTCTCCTATCAGATCGAGCGCCAAAAGCTACGCCTCGAAAACGCCCGCATAGACGTGGCCACAAAGCGCGAAAACTACCTGCACGGCACGATCGATAGCACCTATCTCAACAACGCTATCATCCAAAAAAACCAGATCGAAATCGCCCTCATAGAGCTCCAAGAACAGCTCCTACGAACCCGAGAGCAGCTACGAGCCATCAGCGATATCGACCCTAAAAGCGTGCAGCTGCCGCACTTTACGCTCGTGCCCAAGGAGCGTTTCGAGCGCCAAAACATCGCACTGGCACAAAAACGCGCCGCCAAAAAGGCTGCCAAGTACAACCGCTTTATGCAAATAGCCAGATACCTACCCAGTCTCAGCCTCTTTGCCAATTACAACTACCAGTCTATGAAGGGAAGCCTCTACTTTCCCGGCTATTCCTATGGCGACCACTACTCCACCTATGGCCTGCGGCTTTCGATGCCGCTCTTTGACATCAACGCTTTTCGTAACATCGAAGAGGCCAAGATCGACTACCTCAAAAGCAGCCTCGATCTCGTCCAAGCCAAGCGCGAACGCGACCAGCTCTATACGCGCATCGCCAAAGAGCTGGGGCTCATCGACAAAAAGATCGCCATCGCCAAAGAGAATCACGACCTCTACGCCAAACTCTATGCACAGACTCGCGATCAATACCGAGCCGGCGAAAAGACAGACTACGACCTGCAGACGATGCGCAACTCTTTAAGATCCAGTGAACTCGATCTCAAAATCTACGAACTTGATAAGCAGCTGCTGTTGTTGCAGCTCTATAAAGAGATGCACGATGCGTTTTAGCGAGTTTTTCTACGCCTGGCTCTATGGACCCAGAGGCTACTATGCTAGTTTCAAAGATATCGGCAAAAGCGGTGACTTTTTCACAGCCGTCAGCGCCACGCCGCTCTTTGGCGGGGCCATCGCGCGCTACATCTGGCGCCGTATCCGTGATGGCAAACTCTCTCGCCGTGCCACTATCGTCGAGATAGGAGCGCATCGTGGCTATCTGCTGGCCGATATCGTGCAGTTTCTCTACACCTTCGATCCCACTCTCATCGATACGCTGCGCTTTACCATCATCGAGCCTTTCGGCAATCTCCAATCCATCCAAAAGGAGTACTTTCGCCAAAGTTTCGGCGAGAGGGTGAAGCTGCGGCATTACAAAGACCTGAGCCAAGCGCATTTCGATGAAGCCTTCGTCGTGGCCAATGAAATTTTCGACGCCTTTCCCTGCGAGCTGGTTTTTAAAGGGCAGATGGCCTATGTGGAGGATTTTGTTGTGCACTGGGGCGAGATGGATGCCGATATCGCTGCACACTGTGAGCGTTACGGCATCCAAAAGGGCGAAGTGGCGCTTGGCTATCGCTCCTTTGCCGCCAAGCTCTATGCGGCTTGTGAGAGATGTGAGTTCGTTAGTTTCGACTACGGCGATTTGGAGCCACGCAACGACTTTAGCATTCGCATCTATGCCAAACATCGGGTCTTTCCCTTTTTCGAAGAGGGGCTTGATATCGCATCGCTCTTTGGCCGTAGCGACATTACCTACGATGTGCACTTTGGCCATCTGATCGATAGTTTCACCGCAGTCGGCTTTGCCAAAAACGCCTACGCCACGCAGCTCAAGGCCCTCGTGGAGTTCGGCATCACGGAGCTTTTGGAAAAGATTTTGGAAAAAACGGGCTTCGAAG
>JALVTF010000007.1 GCA_027024145.1 Campylobacterales bacterium | reverse complement strand
TATAGCTACATTGGGATAAAATGTATCAAAATTTTTGAGGATGGTGGATGAAAATCGGCATAGCTATCAACGGTTTCGGTCGTATCGGGCGCGCCGTGGTGCGCAACGCCTGCAAGCGAGGAGACTTCGCTATCGTGGCTATCAACGATCTCATGAGCATCGAGATGATGGCTTATTTGCTTCGATACGACTCGGTGCACGGCAACTTCGACGAAGAGGTGCACATCGTCGATGATAGCACGCTGCAAATCGGCAAGCACCGTGTCGCTGTCAACCATGCTGCCGATCCTGCCGCCATCGAAGCGCCCCAAGCGGATGTGGCCATCGAATCGACAGGAAAATTCCTGCGCAGCGACCTGGCCAAAGGGCATCTACGCTACGCAAAAAAGGTAATCATCTCCGCTCCCGCTACGGATGAGACGCCCACTTTCGTCTATGGTGTCAATCACACAGACTATGCGAGCCAGTCCATCATCTCCAATGCCAGCTGCACCACCAACTGCCTCGCTCCCATCGCCAAACTCGTCGAGGAACGCTACGGGATCGAAAGCGGACTCATGACCACCATCCACAGCTATACCATCGACCAAAACCTCCTCGATAGCGATCACAAGCGCGACATCCGCCGTACCCGCGCTGCTGCCATCAATCTCGTCCCCACCACCACAGGGGCTGCCAGAGCGATTTTCAAGGTTTTGCCTTCGCTTAAAAATAAGCTGGATGGACGCAGCGTACGCGTCCCCGTGGCCGACGTGTCGCTGATGGATCTGGATTTGGTGCTCGAAGAAGAGGCGAGCACAGATGAACTCGTCGCTCTTTTCAAGGAGGCTGCCGCCACCTCGATGCAGGGAGTTTTGGCTGTGGATGAGGAGTATCGCGTCTCGAGTGATTTTTTGGGTTCGCCTTATAGCTCCATCGTCGCAGCCGATTTGGTGCAGGCGGTGGGACGTAGCGTGAAAATCATGAGCTGGTACGATAATGAATGGGGCTATGCCAACAGACTTTTAGACATGGCGAAGTACATCACAAAGGAGTAGTATGCATATCAAATCGATAAAAGAGCTCGACCTCGCTCCCGGTAGCAGTGTCTTTATCCGTTGTGATTTTAATGTGCCTCTCGATGAGTACGGCAATATCACCGACGACAGACGCATCCGCGCGGCTCTGCCTACCATCCGTTACTGCCTGGACAATGAGTGTCGCATCGTCCTCGCCAGCCATTTGGGACGACCTAAAGGGTATGACGAAAAATACTCTCTCAAGCCTGTCGCCAAGAGATTGCAAAAACTCCTCAAACAAGACATCACCATGGCGAGCGACGTGGTGGGAGAGGATGCGCATGCGAAGTTCGCATCGCTGCAAGCCGGCGAAATTTTACTCCTCGAAAACCTCCGCTTCGAGCCGGGCGAGACCAAGAACGATGCTGAGTTTGCCAAGAAGCTCAGCGAATTTGGCGAATTTTACGTCAACGACGCTTTCGGTGTGAGCCACAGGGCCCATGCATCCGTCGAAGCGATCACCAGATACTACGACCAAAATCACAAAGCCGCAGGCTTCTTGCTCCAAAAAGAGATCAAGTATCTGTATAAATTGCTCCAAAATCCCACGCGTCCATTTTTAGCTATCGTGGGTGGTAGCAAGGTTTCGGGCAAATTGGGAGCGCTCATCAATCTACTGCCCAAAGTGGACAAGATGATCATCGGTGGGGGGATGGCCTTTACCTTTCTCAAGGCGCTCGGCGAAGAGGTGGGCAAGAGCCTCGTAGAAGACGATCTTATTGACGAAGCCAAAAAGATCATGGAAGAGGCCAAACGTTTGGGTGTGAAGTTTTATCTGCCCGTCGATTTTGTGGTAGCACCCGAATTCAAAGAGGATGCCCCCGTCAAATTCGTCACCTTCAAAGAGATTCCAAAAGATTGGATGGGCCTCGATATCGGCCTCGCTTCTACGCGCCTCTTTCGTGAAGCCCTCAATGACGTGCAGACGATTTTGTGGAACGGACCTATGGGGGTTTTTGAGATGGAGAAGTTCGCTCGCGGTTCCATCAAGCTCGCAAACTACGTGGCCGAAAGCTACGCCACCAAGATCATCGGCGGAGGCGACACGGCGAGTCTGATTAGCAAAGCGGGCGTGGATGACGAGATGACCTTCATCTCTACAGGAGGCGGTGCGAGTCTGGAGCTTTTGGAAGGCAAAGAGCTTCCCGGTATCAAAGCCCTCATGGTCGAGGATGAGGCATGATACTGGCCGCCAACTTTAAGATGAATCACACGCGCGCCAGCACGCGCGCCTATTTGCAGCGACTAAACAGCATAGAAAAGCCTGCACATATCGATCTCTTCGTCTTTCCGCCCTTCACTGCGCTGGATAGCTATGAGAGCATCGCCACCATCGGCGCTCAAAACGCCTACTGTGCCGAAAGCGGTTCCTATACCGGCGAGATAGGGCTGGCGCAGCTGCGTGAGTTCGGCATCGAGACGCTGATCCTAGGACACAGCGAGCGGCGTCACATCTTTGGCGAATCCCAAGAGCTCATCGCCCAGAAGTTCGCTTTTTACAAAGAGCAGGGCTTTACCATCTTCTACTGTATCGGCGAGACGCTGGAAGTCAAAGAGCGAGGTGAAGATGCTATACATATATATTTACAAAAACAGCTCGAAGGCATCGACACCTCCTATGATAAGCTCATCATCGCATACGAACCGGTCTGGGCCATCGGCACCGGCAAGAGCGCGACGCCCGAGGATATCGAAAAGATTTTGGCATTTTTGGCGTCGCACACCGATGCGCCGCTTCTTTATGGCGGAAGCGTCAAGCCTGCCAATATCGCCGAGATCCTTCGCATCCCCCGCTGTGCGGGAGCGCTGATAGGCACGGCCAGCTGGGATGTGGAGAGCTTCATAGAAATGATCCAAATCGCAAAGGAGATCTAAATGGGACTTATGGAAGGAAAAAAGGGCCTCATCGTCGGTGTGGCCAACAATAAATCGATCGCATACGGCATCGCCAAAGCCTGCCATCGCGAGGGGGCCGAGCTCGCCTTTACCTATCTCAACGACGCTATCAAAAAGCGCGTCGATCCGATAGCCGCCGAGTTTGGCAGTGACAAGGTCTACAAGCTCGATGTGGCCAACAAAGAGGAGTTCGCAGCGCTTCGCGAAAGTCTCGAAAAAGATCTTGGCAAACTCGACTTCATAGTCCACTCCGTGGCTTTTGCTCCCCGCGAGGCGCTGGATGGAAGATTTGTCAATACCTCCAAAGAGGCTTTTGAAATAGCGATGAACATCTCCGTCTACTCCCTCATCGAGCTGGTGCGCGAGCTCCTGCCGCTGATGCGAGATGGCGGCAGCGTGGTGACCCTCAGCTACTTAGGGTCTGTTCGCTACATCCCACATTACAACGTCATGGGCGTGGCCAAGGCTGCTTTGGAAGCGAGCGTGCGCTACTTAGCTGCGGATCTGGGACCCCAAAACATCCGCGTCAACGCCATCAGCGCAGGACCCATCAAGACGCTGGCCGCCAGCGGTATCGGAGACTTTCGCACCATCCTCAAATGGAACGAAGTCAACGCACCTTTGCGCAAAAACGTTACCATCGAGGAAGTGGGCAACAGCGCCATGTATCTGCTCAGCGACCTCGCTAGCGGCGTGACGGGCGAGGTGCACTACGTGGATGCGGGATACCACATCATGGGCCTGGCAGAAGTGGAAGAAATAGATGGCAAAACCACGCTTTTGTGGGACAAAAACAGGGAAAACTGAGGTTTTCTATAAAAACGTAACTAAAATTTAAGAAAAATATGCCTATAATTATGCTGTGAACAATACAAACCTCACATAAGGAGTAGGAATGAAACTGGCAAAATTGAGTCTTGCAGCGCTTATGGCGCTTGGTGTAAGTGCATTCGCTGACGTGCAAAATATCAAAGTAAGCGGTGATGCGAAGCTTTTCTATGGCACTGCTGATGTCGATTATGATGAAAATTATAATAAGATCAAAGACTCTTCTTTGTTCGGTAAGTCGACGTCATATGGACAGGCCGCTTTCGACCTCGCTGCAACAGCGGATCTTGCTGATGGTGTAAAAGGAAAAGTAGGTATCACTGCTCTTAGCACATTGGGACTTGAAAACAATCTTGTAAGTGATATTTGGGCTGGAGGTACAACTCAGACAACTTGGTGGGCGAGTGAAGCTTGGCTTGCTAAAACATTTGGTAATACAACTGTAAAAGTAGGTCGACAATATCTTGACACTCCTCTTGCTTTCAGTGAAAAATGGAATATCGCTGCAAACAGCTTCGATGCTGCAGTAGTACTTAATAACGACCTTCCTCAGACTACTTTGGTAGCTGCATGGATAGGTAGAGGAAACGGAGCCGGTGACTATTCTGTAGTTAGAACTGTAACGAATGGAGGAGACTCTTTCAGAACGTATGGTAGCGCTATTCAAGACACACTCCAAGGTAAATTTCCTGGCAAAAATGTTAAAGTGGCAGGGGCATATGCTGTAGCAGCGGTAACAAAAGCGATACCTTATACTACTGCACAAGTATGGTACTACGATGTTGTAGATATTGCATCCGCATGGTGGCTCCAAGCAGATATCGACCTGAAAGAAGTTCTTCCTGGATTGACTTTTGGTGCACAATATGCAGATATCAATCCAGCAAGCAAACTTGAAAAAGAACTTTCTACAAAACTTGACGATGCAAAAGCTTGGGCAGTGAAGCTTGGCTATAGCATGGACAATCTTAAACTTGCTGCTGCGTACTCTGCGACAGACAAAAAAGGACCTGTTCTTGTAGCAAACACTGCAACTGGTTTGAAAGGATCTCAATCTAAGCTTTATACTGAAGCATGGTGGAACTATGGCTACGTAAGTGCTCCAGACACTAAAACATGGATGGTAAGTGCTGACTACAATATGGAAGGTATTGCTGATTTCATGGCTCAATATACATCAGCAAATCAAGGAACTACAGGCGGTGATGTAGATATGCAAGAATTTACTCTTGCAGCAAGCAAGTCTTTTGGTAACCTAGATACGACTTTGGCATATATCTATACGAAAGCAGATGACCAAAATCAAAAATCTGCTACTGATAAGGGTGATGGTTACAACATGATCCAAGTCTACCTCACATACAACTTCTAATCTCTTCGGGCCTTGGGCCCGAATGATTTAACCCTTCTTTAATCACTCCCTCTGTATAATCATAGCTAAGAACCTTACAAAGGATAGCTATGAAAAGATCTCTCTTCGCTGCACTTTTTGCATCCGCACTTATCGCAGGAAACTACATCACCCTCGACAACGGCAAAGTGATAGAACTGAGGCCCGATGGCACCTGGCAGGAAGTTAAAGTGATCAAAAAAGGCAACGAAACCATCGCCATCAAACCTGACGGCACATGGGAGAAGGTGGAGAGCAAAAACATCGAAGTGGCCAACAAGCTCGAAACGAACGCCGAAGCGAAGTTCAAGGACACTCCCCTTGTGCAAACCCTCATCGGCACATGGAGCGGAGATGGGGAGCGCTACGAGTTTACGAAAGACAAAGTGGTCTTTAGCGTCAAAGACGGACACAGAACGAAGACAATCTCCGGTAAATGGAGTGTAGAAAATATCGATGAAAAAAATAAAACGCTCACCCTCAACCTCGCCGAAGGTGCGCGTCTCGGTTTTCTCACATTTGGCGGGGAGATCCGCAAGATCAAAATCATCGACGACAACACCATCGAAGATATCACTGGCTGGGACGAAGGCAAAATCGTAACGCTCCATAGAGTCCGATGAAACGTATCCTCATCAAAAAGGCATTCTACCTCGTCGGAATGCTCTTTTTGATCTCTCTCATCTCCTTTTTTGCCATTCATCTGGCTCCCAACTCTTTCCTCGCCGCAGGCGAGCTCAATCCCAACATCACTCCCGAAACCATCGCACATCTCAAAGCGATCTACGGCCTCGACAAGCCCCTGTGGCAGCAGTACCTTGCCTGGATAAGGGCGCTAATGCATTTCGATTTCGGTGTCTCTTTTGCCAGTGGCAAGCCGGTCATCGACGAAATAGCCGAGCGTATAGGCATTACGCTGGGTATCAATCTCTCGGCCATGGTGCTTATCTTTGTGCTCGCCTTCTATCTGGGCATCAAAAGCGCGATGCGCCAAGACTCTCTCTTTGACCGCATCGTCAAAAATTTTTCTCTCATCTCGTTTTCGATGCCCTCGTTCTATCTGGCACTTCTATTGATCCTTTTTTTGAGTGTGCAGCTCCATCTTTTCCCGATCGCCGGATTGCACTCCTTGGAGCCAAAAAAAGGTCTTGCATACTATCTCGATGTGGCGTGGCATCTGGTGCTGCCCATTTTCGTGGTAGTGTTCGTAGGATTTGGATCGCTGGTGCAGTATATTCGCTCGTTGACACTGGAGATTCTCAAAAGCGACTACATCTTCTTTGCCAAAGCACGTAATATCGGTGACAAAGACCTGGTCAAATATTTCATCATCCCAAATCTCAAGCCGCCCATCATCACGATGCTGGGGCTTTCCCTACCCGGTATCATCGGCGGCAGCGTGATACTCGAGTCGATTTTTTCCATAAACGGCATGGGGCTGCTCTTTTACCAAGCGGCGATGGCCAGAGACTATCCCGTAATAATGGGGATTCTCATCATCACCGCCTTTCTCACGCTCTTAGGCAATATCCTCGCAGATCTCGCGCTTTTGTGGCTCAACCCTTATGCCAGACGTCAAAGCTAATCTTTAAAAAGATCTTGCAGTGTGATTTTCGGTTTTTCTTCCTCTCTTTTTTGCGCTTCGCTTTCGATAGCCGCGCCTTTTTCCACGAGCTCTATTTCGAAGCCTGTGAGCATACCGGCTAAGCGAATATTAACGCCGCTCTTGCCGATGGCTTTGGACTTTTGATCGGGTGGAAGGGTGACGATGGCCTTTTCGCCTTCGATCTTGACGGATGTGATGATGGCGGGACTGAGGCTCCTTGCGACAAAGATCTCAGGAATAGGCGAATACTCGATGCAGTCGATGCTTTCACCATTGAGTTCTTTGCTCACGGCGTTGATGCGCACGCCGCGTACACCGACGCATGCGCCCACGGGGTCGATTTTGGGGCTGTGGGAGGTGACGGCTACTTTGGCGCGCTCACCGGGGATACGCGCTACCTTTTCGACGGTGATGAGGCCGTCTTTTATTTCGGGGACTTCGAGTCTGAGCAGCTCTTCGAGAAATTTGGGTGTGGTGCGCGAAAGCTCCAGATAGATGCCGTAGACCCTATCGACGATGACACGTCGCAAGATCGCGCGCACCACGTCTCCTTTGCGAAAGATTTCGCCCTTGATGCGGTAGCGTTTTGGCAAGACCCCTTTGACCTCGTCGATCTCCACCCATGTGTTCTCCTCGTCGTCTACACGCATGACCGTGCCGCTGATGATGGTGCCGACGCGGTTTTTGTACTTTTGAAAAAGCTGCTCTTCTATGAGTCTTTGGATATGAAATTCGATTTCGTTGTGCAAACGCATAGCGGCGGTGCGGCCATACTTTTCCAGCTCCACGGGATAGCGCAGCTCATCGCCCACTTCCAAATCGGGGTCTATCTCTTTGGCTTGGCTGATGGTGATGTAGCGCTCGGGCTCTTCCGTGGCACGCGGGTCGTCATCTGCTACCACTAAGATTTTTCTATAGACATGCATCTTTTTGGTATTTTCATCTATTTCGGCTTCGAACTCCTGCTCTTCGCCTAAGAGCTTTTTGGCGGTATTGATAAAAGCCTGTTTGATGGCTTCGGTGACTTTTTCGACACTGAGACCCTTTTCATGGGCAATAGAATCTATAATATCTGCTATTTTTTCCATACCTCGTTTTCCTTATTTCGTGATTTTTTATGCAAGGAGGTGTGCGGCTGTGCAATTATAATATAAATTCACTTCAATGTGGATTAAATCGAGCTCTTTGGGTGTATCGTTTTTTGCTATAATTACAAATTACAAACGACAGCACAAAAAAGGGCGACAATGGAACTCAAATTAGCGCGCGAGACACTCAAAAGCAAACCCAAAAAGATCGATATCAAAAAAATCGAAGAGGCAGTGGCAAAAGAGGGCAACAAAATTTTCTATTTCGATCGAGAAAACTCTCACAAAGATCTCATGGAGCTCGTGGATTATTTCGAAGAAAAAGGCTACAGCGTCTACTTTCGCGAAGTACGCTACGGACTCGATGAAAACGACTACATCTACGAGGTGCATATCTTAGCATGAAAAAGCTCTACATCGAAACTCTCGGTTGTGCGATGAACGTGCGCGACAGCGAGCACATCATCGCAGAACTGACCCAAAAAGAAGGGTACACGCTCACTGATGAACTTAAAGAGGCCGATCTCATCCTCATCAATACCTGCAGTGTGCGCGAAAAGCCTGTGCACAAACTTTTCAGCGAAATAGGCTACTTCAACAAAGTCAAAAAACCAGAAGCGAAGATCGGGGTGTGCGGCTGTACCGCCAGCCACTTAGGCGAAGAGATCATCAAAAAAGCGCCCTATGTAAGCTTCGTTTTAGGCGCTCGCAACGTCTCCAAAATCACGCAGGTGATCCACAAAGACAAAGCCGTCGAAGTGGACATCGATTACGACGAGAGCACCTACGCTTTTAGCGATTTTCGCTCCTCCCCCTATAAGGCCTTCATTAACATCTCCATCGGATGCGACAAAAAATGCACCTTCTGTATCGTGCCCAGTACGCGTGGCGAGGAGATCTCCATCCCGCCCGAACTCATCATTCAAGAGGTCGAAAAGGCGGTCCGCAGCGGTGCTAAGGAGATCTTTTTGCTGGGTCAAAATGTCAACAATTATGGTCGTCGCTTCAGTGATCATGATCGCAAGATCGACTTTACCGATCTTTTGAAGATGGTCAGCGAAGTCGAGGGTGTAGAGCGTATCCGCTTCACTTCGCCCCATCCGCTGCACATGGATGACAAGTTTTTACATGAATTTGCCACCAATCCCAAGATCTGCAAATCGATGCACATGCCCCTGCAAAGCGGCAGCACTGCAGTGCTGCGCCGCATGAAGCGGGGATATACGAAAGAGTGGTTTTTGGATAGGGCGATGAAGCTGCGTGAAATGGTACCAGATGTGCATATCTCCACCGACATCATCGTGGGATTTCCAGGAGAGAGCGACAAGGACTTCGAAGATACCATCGATGTGGTCCAAAAGGTGCGCTTCGAGCAGATCTTTAGCTTCAAGTATTCTCCTCGTCCTCTCACTCCAGCCAAAGACTACGAAGATCAGGTGCCCGATGCAGTGGCGAGTGCACGCCTAAGCCGCCTGCAAGAGCTACATCTGAGCATGCTAGACGAGATCAGTGCCAAGGAAAAGGGCAAAATCTACACCGTCTACTTCGAAGAGCTGAAGCCCGGTGGTTACGTAGCCGGCCGCACAGACAACAACTGGATAGTAAAAGTCAGAGGCAGCGAAGAGCTGCTGGGACGCTTCGTGGATGTGAAGATCACCAAACCGGGACGTCTCGGGCTCGAAGGCGAAGTACTTGCATGAAAAAAGATTTCTGGCGCAAGGTGGCACTCGCCGTAGTGCCGCCTCTTGGCGCGTTTTTGATACGACTGCTCTATCTGAGCTGTAAAAAGATCTACAAAATCCCCGATAATCTTCCTAAAGAGCCCTTCATCGTCGCCTTTTGGCATGGAGAGCTCTTGATGCAGCCATTTTTATATAAAAAGATTCGCGGTTCGCACCCCATAGCGGTGATGATCAGCGAACATTTCGACGGAGAGCTCATAGCGCGCACTATTGCTCATTTCGGGTTCGCATCGATCCGTGGTTCGTCCAAAAAAGGGGGAGCGAAAGTGCTCATCCAAGCCCTTAGGATGATGCAGCAGGGCTATGACATTGCCATCACACCGGACGGTCCCAGAGGTCCCAGACACAGTGTGGCGCCGGGGATCGTGGTTTTGGCACAAAAATACAACGCTTATATAGTACCATTTACATACAGCGCTTCACGCTATTGGCAGCTACGAAGCTGGGATAGGTTCATCGTGCCTAAACCCTTTAGCACGTTGACCTTTACGATAGGCGAGCCTTTTAGTGTCGATGGATTGGAACTCGAAGCGGCTCGCAGCATGGTAGAGGAGCGTCTGAAGAAGCTGAGTCGCAACAAATAAAGGAATTTTGGTGGAAAATTGCGTATTTTTAGATACTGCAGCGCAAGAGATAATAGTAGGAAACGATGCGAAGGGTGAAAAGTTTACCATAGAGCATACTGGCTGGGTCATCGCGGTGGACCAAAAAGAGCTTAACAAAATTTTCGCAGCCGCCACGAAACCTGTCCTTTCGCCCTTTAGCTATCTGTTTTTGCAATACGAAAAGGAAAAACCCAAGCATACACTCTATGTACTTATCGCCGATGAGAACATCTACATCGCCACATTCGACGAAGACCTGCCGGTGTATTGGAAAATCGTACCTCTTTCTGAAGAGAAAAATATAGAGCAAGTGATCGAGCATGCTCTCAAAGAGTTCTATCGCCAAGAAAAAACCTACTTCATCGAAAAAGTGATCATCTATCGCTTTAGCAATCTCATGGTGGTGGTGCCCGATGAGGTGGAGCAAAAGCTCTTTTTGGAAGTGCAGCTCGTACAAAAAGATTATGGCGATGTGTGTGAGGACAAAGATGTCGAGCGTTATACGGCACTGCCTACCATAGAAAAGAAGGAGAAGAGTTTTTGGGAGCGCAACCGCGTGGCGATTTTGCTCTTCTTGCTCATTTTTGCAGGGCTCGTGGCGATCGATTTTTTCCTCAAATTCAAAACTAAAAAACTCAATGAACAGGCCACGGGATATATCCAGCAGCAGGTCCAGCTGGCCAACGAGACCAACAACTACACCAAAAAGATGCTCCAATCCCAAAAAATCGATCCGATTTTGGAGCGTATCAAAGAGTCAAACGCCCAAACCGTTGAGCGCATCAAAAATGTCTTTTCTCTCATTCCCGATGATGCCTACCTCACTGCAGCTGCATTTAGCAAAGAGGGCGTTCAGCTCGAGGGGGTGGCTCTCCATGCTGCTTCTATCAAAAAAGCACTTGCAAAAAGTACACAAAAACTCACCCTCGAGAAAACAAAGAGAGGCTACCGTTTCAGAGTAGCCGACGGAGATGCGATCCATGCAGTACATTAAATCTATCGACAAGCCGAAAATCGTCTCGCTCTTGCTTTTGCTACTCTTTACCGTGGCGATTTTGGGGTATATCTTTTTGTATTTCAACAAGGATCTCGATCGCTACGTAGAGGCCAAAAAGCGGCTCAATTTTCAAAAGACCATCACCCGGTATGTCGCACAGACCAAAGAGAGCCTCCAAAAGAGCATCGCAAACGAAAAGAACCGTGCTACATTGGGCAAGCAGATCGATGAAAAGATGCTCCGCGACGTGGTGGCGCACTATATCCACAGTTTCTATCTCAAAAAACTCCCTTCCCATACGCAAGACGGTCTTCTCATAGAGCGCTACTACGTAGAAGGGATGGTGACGACTCCTGCAGATTTCTACGCTCTTGTCGATTTTTTCGCCAAAAACGACTATCCCGTGCAGCTGCAGTATCCCATCCATTTCGCACGAGAAAAAAACAGCGTCAAGATAGATTTTGTTTTAGCAGTGTACCGACTCGCTCCTCGAGCCGCTTCGTAGCTACATACCCTCGCAGGGGCGGTGGGATTTTGAGGCGGCGTAGCTTTTCACGCTCGCTTTTTGGGAGCTTCGTTTGAACAAACGGCGCCATGAAGATGGTGTGCTTGGTCACGGCAAAAGCGAGTCTGCCGGCCACCACCCCTGCGCCTTGGCGCAAGATCTCCTCCTTTTGTTTAGTCGAGAGCAGATAACCCAGACGCTTAGCCATACGATCGAAGATGCGTTTGATAGCGTAGGAATCGTGCGGATTGGGGGCATAGTGCAGCTCCTCGATCGCTGCTATATGATGGACTAAGAGCCGTTTGTCTTCATGCAAATAGTGCAGGCTCTTGATGAGACCGGGAGCGAAGCGCTTGACGAAAGGGTCGCTGAAGTTGTGGCGGATGAAGTTGCGCTCGATCGTTTCGTCATAATTGGTGCTATCTTCGAAGTAGCGGATATTATGCTCGTGCAAATAGGCATAGATGCGCTCTTTTGGTACGTAGAGCATGGGGCGTACGAGTCTGTATCCCTCGCGCTGGCTCACCACATCCATCCCCACCATCTCCACCACACCGGCGCCTTTGGCCATGCGCATCAAGAGCCACTCGAACTGGTCGTTGAGCTGGTGTGCGGTGATGAGGTTATCGTAGCCGTGAGCATGGATGATGGATTCGAAAAATCGGTAGCGCTCTTTGCGTGCCTTCTCTTCGAAACGGGGTGGCTTGATGTGCGTTTCATGGATGTAGATGCGCTTTTCGTAGCGGTCGGCCAGCTTCCTGGCGTAGGCTACCTCCTCCTTGCTCTGGGGGCGGAGGCCGTAGTCTACGATGGCGAGGTCGAAAGGGATGTTGCGTTCTACAAGGGCGAAAAAGAGTGCGCTCGAATCGCTTCCAGCCGAAAAGGCTAAGAGGTTTTTTGCATGCTGCAAATATTCAAGCGCGCAGAGTTCCAACGAGTTTGTCTCCTGCAATTTCTACGATATGGACGCGATAGAGTCCACCCGGCTGGAGACCTTCGGTCTCCACATCGTTGATGAGGATCTCGCCGTCCACTTCGGGAGCCCAGATCTTTTTGCGTGCACTCAGCAGCAGTTCGCTCTCTTGGCTCGTGCCTTCGAGATAGGCTTCTACCTCTTTGCCCAGATCTTTTTTGAGACTCTTTTGGAGCTTTTCTTGGACGATGGCGTCGATGATGTCGAGGCGCTCATCCACGATCTCTTGGAGGATTTTTTCGCTCATCTCAAAGGCGCTCGTGCCCTCTTCGTCGCTGTAGGCGAAAAGATTGACGCGATCGAAATCGAAACGCTCCATAAACGATGCGAGCTCTTGGAAGTCCCTCTCGCTCTCGCCCGGATGCCCTACGATGATGCTGGTGCGCAGAAAGCTACCCGGGACGCTGCGCATATGCTCGAGTAGCTTGATAGTGAGGCCGGCTCCGATACCGCGGCGCATGCGGCGCAGCATCGCATCACTGATATGCTGGATGGGCATTTCGAAGTAGTTGACGAATGTGTGGCTCGCAGCGATCGTATCGATGAGCTCGTGGGAGGTGGTGGAGGGATAGAGGTAGAGGATGCGTGCACTCTGGATGCCTGCGATCTTCTCTACCGCTTCGATAAGGCGCTCCAGGCCGTTTTGTATCCCAAAATCACGCAGATACGAGCTGCTGTCCTGGGAGACGAAGGTAAAGTCCACGAAGCCCCGATCCACCAAACGCTCGATTTCAGCCATGATATCTTTGATGGGGCGTGACTGCAAGCGTCCTTTGAAGGAAGGGATGGCGCAAAAACTGCAGCGCTGGTTGCACCCTTCGCTGAGCTTGATGTAGGCATGGAAGTTCGAGCCTGTGATGACGCGCTCTTCGCCATGGATGAGATAGACCCGGTCGCTAAAGGCGCTCTGCTTTTTGGCTATGAGCTCGTCGATGCGAGCGTAATCGCCCACACCCGTGAAGATATCCACTTCCGTGAGCTCACGCGAGAGCTCCTCTTTGTAGCGTTCACTCAGGCAGCCTGCCATGACGA
>JALVTF010000006.1 GCA_027024145.1 Campylobacterales bacterium | reverse complement strand
TTTCGAGCGAAGTCTCGCCATCGCTCAAGATCGTCACACGCGCCGAAACCACCGTGGTGGACGCCTACCTCACACCCGTGGTACGTGAGTATGTGGCGAAAATCTTAAAAAACTTCAGAGGCGATACGAAAAAAATCTACTTCATCAAATCCGATGGTGGCCTCTGCCAAGCCGAGGAGTTTCGCGGTGCCAGCGCGATCCTCAGCGGTCCTGCCGGCGGCGTGGTGGCGATGAAGAGCGTCTATGCGGGCGTGCCGCTCATTGGCTTCGATATGGGTGGCACCAGCACAGATGTGAGCCGCTACGACGGAACGGTGGAGCTCAGATACGAGAGCGAAGTGGCTGGCTGCTATGTGAGCACCCCGATGGTGGACATCCATACCGTCGCAGCTGGTGGCGGCAGCAGACACTTTTATAAAGATGGGATGTTTGTGGTGGGCCCCGAGAGTGCCGGGAGCGATCCTGGGCCCCTTTGCTACGGCAAGGATGGGTATCTGAGTGTGACTGACGCCAATCTCGTCACTGGGAGGCTGGATGCACAGAGTATTCCCGCTATCTTTGGCAAAAGCGGCAATGAGCCGCTGAGCATCGAATTAGCGCGCCAAGGTTTCGCGCCGATAGCCCAGGAGGTGGGAGCAAGTATCGAGGAAGTGGCGCAGGCTTTCTTGGACGTGGCGAACGAGCATATGGCAAACGCTATCAAAGAGATCACCATCAAAAAGGGATATGACCCAAAAGAGCATATTCTTTGCGCCTTCGGGGGAGCGGGTGGCCAGCACGCCGTGGCGGTGGCGAGGAAGCTGGGGATCAAACGGGTCTTCATCCATCGCTATAGCGGAATCTTTTCGGCTGTGGGAATTGCGTACGCCGAGGTGAGTGAAAACCACTTCAAGGTGATCGAAAAGCCGCTAGAGCAGTTCGATGAGGCGTGGTTTGCGGATCTCCCCGAAGGGGAGCGCAGCCTTTTTCTCAGATACCGCGGTACCAACACCACTATCGAGGTGAGCACCCACGATCCCGTGAGCGAGTTCGAAGCGGCCTACAAGCGGATGTTTGGCTTTTTGCTCGATACCGAGCTCATCGTGGAGCGCATCAAGGTGCGCACGGTCCAAAAGGGTGAAATGCCAAAACGCCAAAAGATAGCCGCCGGCAATTTCCCACCCATCAAAAACACGCAAATCTTCCTGGGCGGCCGCTGGCAAGAGGCGAAAGTTTATAAGGAGCTTGGAGCCGGTCAGGAGATAGCGGGGCCTGCACTGATAGTGCAAGAGAGCTCCACCATCGTGCTGGATGAGGCCAGCACTGCGCGCGTCAGCGACTACGGCGATATCGAGATCGAGCTCGGTGCAGCAAAAGAGGTACAAAACATCGAGGCTGCCAAAGTGTCGCTCCTGGCTAACAGGATGCAGTTTGTGGCCAAAAAGATGGGCGAAGTGCTCCAAAAAGCAGCGATTTCCACAAACATCAAGGAGCGCCACGACTTTTCCTGTGCCATCTTCGATGCTGCTGGCAATCTCGTCACCAACGCACCCCACATCCCCGTGCATCTTGGGAGTATGAGCAGCGTAGTGAGAGCCGTGATGCGAAAATTTCCCGAGCCAAAAAACGCCACCTACATCACCAACGTCCCCTACGAGGGTGGTTCGCATCTGCCGGATATCACCGTGGTGACGCCATACATCGAAGATGGCGAGGTGCGCTTTTGGGTGGCGAGCCGCGGACATCACGCAGATATCGGCGGCAGCGTACCGGGGAGTATGCCGCCATTTTCCAGGTGGCTATCTGAAGAGGGTGCTATCATCGAGGCATTTGCGGTGGTGGAAGAGGGGAGATTTGATGAAGCGAAACTGCGCGAGATTTTTCAAAAGGCCGGAGCGCGCCGCATCGAAGATAACATCAGCGACATTCGCGCGCAAATCGCGGCCAATATGGAAGGAATCAGAGGAGTCTTAGAAATTGCGGACTATGAGTGGTTTTTCGAACGGATCCAGGCTATCAGCGCCGCCAAAGTGCGCGACTTTTTCGCAGGCCTCACTCCCAAGGAGGCGGAGGACTACCTCGACAACGGCGCACGTATCCATCTGAAGGTCTACAAAGAAGATGAAAAAGTAATCTTCGATTTTCGCGGCTCCAACGCGCAGCTCCTCTCCAACCAAAACGCTCCCTATGCCGTGGTGCGTAGTGCCGTGCTCTATGCGGTGCGGGTGATGCTGGGTGAAGATGTGCCGCTCAACGAGGGGCTTTTGGAGCCGCTGCAAATTCTCGTGCCAAAAAGCTCGCTCCTGGGTCCCGATCCCGAGCTCGCTGTGGTGGGCGGCAACGTCACTACCAGTCAGCGCATCGTGGATGTGATCTTCAAGGCTTTTGGCGTCTCGGGTGCCAGCCAGGGATGTATGAACAACGTCATCATCGGCGACGAAAATTTTGGCTACTATGAGACCATCGCCGGGGGTGCCGGCGCGACGGCTGCGAGTAATGGCGCCAGCGGCGTGCACACCCATATGACCAACACCAAGATCACTGATCCCGAGATCATCGAGCGGCGCTATCCTTTTATGATAGAGCGTTTCGCTTTGCGCCGCGGCAGTGGAGGAGCCGGCAGACACCGAGGAGGTGACGGCATAGAGCGTATCTATCGCTTTTTCGCGCCGCTGCAGGTGAGCTTGCTGACTGAACGGCGCGTCTTCGCACCCTACGGAATGGCCGGCGGCGAATCGGGTGCAAAGGGCGAGAATATCTTGGAACGAGAGGGCAAGCGCTACGATCTGCGCTCCAAAGCAAGCCTCACTGTCCAACCCGGCGACAAGCTCATCATCAAAACTCCCGGCGGGGGTGGGTATGGAGAGTCTCAAGAGTAAAAGATACGCACCTTTTTGCGTAAGCGCAGCTTTTGCTCCACAGGCACCTCGGTGGCGTGAAGGCTCAGCCATTTGAGATCGGGGAGCGCAAAAAGCGCGCTCGCATCTTCGATAGGATTGTGAGAGAGGTCGAGATTGACGAGAGTCGGGATCTTTGCTAAAGGTGTGATGTCCGCTATCTCGTTGGCAGGTGCCACGAGCTTTTTGAGTTTGGGGAGGTTTACGAGCGGTGCGAGATCGCTGATGCGGTTGTAGCCGATGAAGAGGTATTTGAGATTGTAAAATCCCCGCAGCGGCTCCAGGTTCTCTATACGATTGTACGAAAGTGCCACTTTGCGCAGATGCGGCAGGTGCGCAAGAATCGAGATATCTTCGATCTCGTTGCGCGAGAGCGCGATATTTTCCAAAAACTCCATCTTCGCCACCTCTTGGGGAATCTCTCGCAGTCCCAATCCTCGCAGGTCCAGATAGTAGCGCCGCGTTCGCAGCGTCTCGCGAATGATATCTCGCACGCTCATGTGTTGTAGGCCCTATCTCCCGCGTCGCCAAGGCCGGGGATGATGTATTTTCTTTCGTTCAGGTGGCTGTCTATTTGGGCGATATGCAGATCCACATCGCTATGAAGCTTCGTCACATACTCCACCCCTTCGGGAGCGGCCACGATATTGAGCGAGAGGATGCGCACCGGGTTTTTGGCTTTGACCACGTTTATGGCATCAGTCAGCGAACTGCCGGTGGCCAGCATGGGATCGAGGAGGATGGCGGTTTTTCCCTCTATTTCGGGGAAACGCTCGTAAAAAATGTGGGGTTTGAAGGTCTCTTCATCGCGCTTCATGGCCAAAAACCCTACACTCGCTTCGGGCAAAAGTTCGCTCACCCCCTCCATCATCGGGAGTCCCGCGCGTAAAATCGGGATGAAGAGGATCTTTTTTTGGTCGACGAAGCCAAACTCCTTTTCGCCTATCCAGGTCGCTATCTTTTTCGGTGCGAGTTTCCACTCCGCAAGCGCTTCGTAGAGCAGAAGCTGCGCTATCTGGGCGATGCGGCTGCGAAACTGCGCGGCGTCGATGGAGATGTCGCGAATGGAGTTGACCAGATGTTTGACGAGGGGATGCGGTGACTCGTGCACTGCCATTGGCGCTCCTTTTGTTAGAAAAGTTGCACACATTATAGCGCGCTTTGCGTTATAATCGAAAAAAAGGAGGAGCTATGGCCGAAAATAGCTATCCTGTCTCCTATCACGAACCGGAAGTCGTCAAAGAGAGTATCTTCATAGGCTCCGAAGCGCTGGCCAAAGCGCCAGAAATAGAGGGAGTGCCTACGGGCATCGAGGGGCTTGATGAGCTCTTTTTTACCGTCAAAGAAAAAAAGGGCAAATTGGAGCAAGTACCGCTCGGCGGCATCCCAAAATATAGCGTCTTCAACATCACAGGCGTGAGCGATACCGGTAAGAGTCTCATGGCCGAGCAGTTCGCCGTAGAGCAGGCGCATAGAGGCGACAAGGTGGCCTTCATCACCGTCGAGACACCGGCCAATTTCGTCATCGCATCCATCAAGTATCGCGCGCTGGCGATGGGGTACGACTTCGACACATTCCAAGACAACATCATCCTCATCGATGCTGCCAGCCACACGAAACTTCGCGAAAACGTCCCGGACCTTCTGGCCACGCTGGCCTACGCTATCAAGGAGTATGACATCAAATTCACCGTCATCGACTCCATTACAGGGCTTTTCGAAAACAAGGAGATGATGGCCAGAGCCATCGTGCGCAGGGTCTACAACTTTATGAAAAAGTGGTACCAAACAGCCATCTTCATCAGCCAAAAGCGCAGCGGCCACGAGGAGCTGAGCGCCGAGGCGGCAGGTGGGTATGCCGTGGGGCACATCGTGGATGGCACGATGGTGGTGGCCAAGGAGCTCATCGCCAGCCAGTACGCCGCGCGTATGTACAAAGCGAAGCTGGGCGATCTGGTGCGGCTCTTTCGGATAGACGGCTGTCGCATGAGCGGACACGATAGCAAGACGCACTATATGGAGATCACCGATACTGGGATCGTGAGGATTTTGGGGCCATTGGGAGAAGGCTGATTGCGAAAAATTACCAAATCTCACTCATGCGAGTTGCGATTGCTCGCTGTACGACCATGTGCACGTCGTATTAAAAAGCGCGAACGACAAGCGCCCTTCGGGTTTGGCGCGCTTTTTTAGCTAAAGCTACCATACGCCGTGCACATTGCAATCGCAAAGCATTCGCTCGACTTGTAATTTTCCACAATACCACCATCTGAAAAAGGAGGCGAAGATGATAATTTTAAGCGGTAACGAACTGACTATCGACGAAAAGGGGCTGGAGCGACTGGTCGAACGCGTCTTTTTCAAAGCGATCGATCTTTTGGGAGGGCTCAAGCAGTTGGCGGAGTATCGCACGCTTACGTGGCTGCCAAGCCTGGCACGTGCGGCATTTGCCGTGGTGCTGCATGAAGAATACCTACGCACCGAAGACGATATCGCCGAATATGTGGAACTGACGCGCAATACCGTGCGCAATATCCTGCGTGCTGACCCGGATGCGGCGATGTACAAGATCCAGCACATCGACGAGCTCAGCGCCGAAGAGAAAAAAGAGCTCAAAGTCCACACAGCAGGCGGCGTGGCGAAACTGGCCTACAAGCTCGTCAAAGAGGGGCAAGATTCGCAAACGATGCTGGACTTTTGCCACCAGATGGCCGGCGAAGCGCTCAAAGCCGCAAGCTGCGAAAGTCCTTGGGCCTATCAGGTGCTCAAACACACCAAAGGCATCGACTATCCTATCGTAGAAGCCAAAGTGTTGGCACAAAGACTGGCAAACATCACCATCAAAGGCCATAGCGGCGCAGAAGTGGCCGAGGGGCTTCTCTATCCCATCAAGACGCCGGCCGAGCTCTTGCACGAAATCAAAGAGTACCTCGAGGCGAAGATGTGATAGCGCTTCGCTACAAACAGATGTGTCCCAACTGCGGGGGTGATATCGAGAGCGACAGACTTGCGGCGGGGCTACTATGCAGGCGGTGTATGCCGGAATCCGCCGAACCGTGCGAGGTGGCCGACAAGGCATTTCGCAAAGTCTGTAGAGTGTGGGACGAGGCCGAGGAGTTTGGCCGCTTCTTTGCAGCCAAGATGGGCTTTGGCCTAAGAAGTTTGCAGCAGATGTGGGCGCGACGCTTTTTTCTGGGGCGCTCCTTTGCGCTTTTGGCACCCACGGGCGTGGGTAAGACCACCTTCGGACTTGCGCTGGCCAGTTACCTGCCAGAAAAGTCCTACCTCATCTTCCCTACGCAGCTTTTGGCCAAGCAGGCGTTCAAAAAACTCCAGGCTCTGGGCGAGGAGCCGCTTCTCTACGATTCGCGCGCTTCGGGCAAGCAAAAGGAAGCTGTGAAGCAGCGCATTGCTGCAGGCGATTTTCGTATCCTCATCACCACCACGAGCTTTTTGTATCGCAACTTCGCTCTCATTCCAAAAGCTTTCGCCTTCGTTTTCGTCGACGATGTGGATAGCATCCTCAAGAGTGCTCGCAATATCGACAAAGTCTTGATGCTCCTTGGCTTTAGCGAGGCCGATATCCAAAGGGCGCTCCAGATCATCGATGCCAAACGAAAAGGCGATCTCGATCCCGAGGAGCTTGCCAAACTCCAAGAAGAGGTGCAGCTGCTTCGCCAAAAGGCGCGTGGCCGCCTCATCGTCTCCAGTGCCACGGCGAATCCCAAAAGCCGCCGTATTCATCTCTTTCGCGAGCTCTTGGGCTTTGAGGTGAGCAGACCATCCATCACGATTCGCAATGTGGCGGATCTCTATGAAGAGCCAGGGAATTTGTGGCAACGCGCCGCAGAGCGTATCAAGGAGTTTGGGAGTGGAGGTTTAGTCTTTTTGCCGGGGAATGAAACCAAAGAGCGTCTCGAAGAGTTCGTAGCTTTCTTACAAGATGAGGGGATAGAAGCAGCGAGCTACGAAGATTTCGACGAAGAGGCCTTTCGCAGCGGCAAAACGCAGGTGCTGGTGGGGTTTGCCAGCTATCGCAACCCTCTGGCACGCGGTATCGATATGCCGGATGTCATCCGCTACGCGCTCTTCGTGGGGGTGCCCAAGCTCACCTTCACGCTGGATCTATCGAATCACGTCACGCTCTACTACTTTTTGCTCTCGCTCCTGCCTGCGGTGCGCGAGGAGGAGTTTTTCGCCGATTTGCAGCGCTACGTGGGGTATTTGCAAAAGCTCATTCACATCCCCGCCGAGCGCCTTACACAGAGCGCCAAAGAGCACATCGCGCAAATCTACGAAAAGCTCACGGAAGCGCTCACACCCCACATCATCGAAAAGATCAACCAAAATCCCAACATCGCACTTGTAAAAGATGAGCGGTTCCATCTCATTACCGCCGACGTGACCGGCTACATCCAAGCGAGCGGACGCACCAGCCGCCTCTATGCCGGGGGCCTTAGCCAAGGGCTCGCCCTCACTCTCGTCGATAGCGCCAAGGCCTTTTGTAGCCTGCAAAAGAAGGTGCGCTGGTTTAGCGACGCCATTACCTTCCAAAGAGCCGACGAGGTGGATATCGAAGCGATTTTTGCAAAGATCGATGCCGATAGGGAGCGTATCCGCCTCTCTCTTGCAGGCAAGCTCCAAGAAGCGCGCGATCTTTTTACCACAACCCTCGTGATCGTCGAATCCCCCAACAAGGCGCGCACGATTGCCGGCTTTTACGGCAAGCCGATGGTGCGCGATTTCGGTGCGGTGCGGGTCTATGAAGTGGCCAAGGAAAATCGCATCCTCCTCATCGCCGCATCCAAAGGGCATCTGTTTGATCTGAACAAAGAGGAGGGGTATTTCGGTGTAGAGATGGATGGAGGGATGCTGCCGATCTTCGAGCCGATCGATGCGCAGCGGCTGCGTATCGTCCAAACACTTCGCGAAGAGGGCATCGAAGTGCAAGAGGTCTTCATCGCCACCGACCCCGATGTGGAGGGGGAGAAGATCAGCTACGATGTGGCACTGAATCTAAAACCCTACAACCCCCACATCAAGCGCGCCGAATTTCACGAAGTGACGAAGCGCGCTTTCGATGCAGCCATCGAGGAGCCGCGCAGTTTCGACGAAGATCTGGTGCGTGCGCAGCTGGTGCGTCGCATCGCCGATAGGTGGATAGGGTTTGCGGTGAGCCAGTTTTTGCAGCGGCGTCTGGGACGAAAGACCCTGAGTGCCGGACGGGTGCAAAGCGCGGTGCTGGAGTGGATCGTGCTGTGCGAATATGAAGCGAAGCAGCGCATCTGGGTGGTGCAAGCGCTTTTGGATGGTATCACGGCGGAGTTCGTTTTCGAAAACAAAGAGGCGGCCAAGAGTTTTTTCGATGCACTCCAAGAAGTTACTGTGCGCTATGAGAAAATAGAGGAGGTACCGCTCTTTCGCGAGCCTTTCACTACCGATGCGATGCTTTTCGAGGCGGCAAATCGTCTCCACTTTTCGCCACAAACCACGATGCAATTGGCGCAAGATCTCTTCGAAGCGGGGCTGATTACCTACCATCGTACAGATTCTACACGCGTGAGTGCCGCAGGCATCGCCATCGCCAAGGAGTACATCACCGAGCGTTTCGGCGCCGACTATTTCACACCCCGCACCCATGCAAAAGCCGGCGGCGCGCACGAGTGCATCCGACCCACCCGCGCGATGGATGCGGAGCAGCTGCGAAGCTTTCTAGCACTCAGCGGTCGCACCACGTTGGATAGTCGCCATATCAGGCTCTACGACCTTATCTTTCGCAACTTCATAGCCTCGCAAATGCGCGAAACCATCGCCAAAGAGATCACGGCGCGCATCGAGGCGCTGGACCAAGCCGCCCAAGTGCGCTTTTATAGCCAGATCCTGCGCCACGGTATCGATCTGGTGTGGCCGGTGGCGCTGCACAGTGTGGGCGAGGGCAACGTAGCCGTACAGAAGGATTTGAGAGAGCGACCCAAGGTTCCGCACTACACCTATGCGCAGATCATCCAGATGATGAAGGAGCGGGGCATCGGCCGACCTTCCACCTATGCCAACACTATCCAAAAACTTGAAGAGCGCCGCTATATTATCCAAAGAAAGGGCGTATTGATCGCCACGAAATTAGGGATACGTGTCTATGAAGAGCTGCGAAAGCACAAAGCGATCTACGCCTTTGTCAATGAGCACTACACCAAAGAGCTTGAAGCTGTGATGGATCGGGTGGAGCGAGGAGAAGCGGACTATCAAGAGGTGTTGTATAATCTCTATAGAACTTTACAGGAGCGACTATGAAAATCTTCATCACGGGTATCGGCAGCGGTCTGGGAGAGGCACTAGCCAGGCTCTACTTGCAAGCCGGCGAAGAGGTCTATGCGGTGAGTCGCTTTTTGCCAAAGAGTTTGGAAGGCTTTACGAACCTCCATTTCGTACCGCTCAATCTCCACAGCCTCGAAAAGATCGCGCCTGTAGTGGAAGAGCTCTTGGGCGATGTGGAGCTGGACTTGGCCATCCTCAATGCAGGCATCCTCGGTGAGCTCAAGGATATGAGCGAGACCTCCATCCACGAGATAGAAACTATTATGAATCTCAACGTCTATGCCAACAAGGTGCTGCTGGATATCCTCAAAAAACGTACCGTAAAACAAGTGGTGGCCATCAGCAGCGGTGCCAGTGTGAGTGGCGCAAGAGGCTGGAACGCCTATAGCCTCAGCAAAGCCGCGCTCAATATGCTGGTGCGCCTCTATGCATCCGAGATGCCAAATACGCACCTCACAGCTTTGGCTCCCGGCCTCATCGAAACACCGATGATGGAGTACATCCTCACCCACGCCGATCGCAGCAAATTCCCCGTCGTCCAGCGCCTGGCCAACTCCAAGCGCCTGGGTCCGATGGATGCGGCCATGCTACTGAGTGATAACTTCCCTAAACTCCTGGAGTATCCCAGCGGCGAGTATGTAGATATTCGTAAAATCGTTTAGCCGCTTGTGCTATACTTTGCGCAAAAAAACAAAGGGGGAGTATGAAGAGCTTTTTGCAGTATCTGGCGGTAGTGGCCATTATCATCGGACTTTTGCAGTTTGTTCCAACCTATGAAAAAACCAATCCTCCGGTAGACCGCGCAAAAGAGATCAAAGCGCCACAAGATGTGATGGCGATCCTAAAGCGCAGCTGCTACGACTGCCACTCCAACGAAACCCGCTGGCCCTGGTATGCGAACGTAGCGCCTATGAGCTGGGCGGTGCGCCGCGACGTGATCGAGGGGCGCAAGGCGCTCAATTTCAGCACCTGGTACGACTATAGTGATGCCAAGCGCAAGGAGCTGCGCAAGCAGATATACCGCAGCGTGGCTATCGCGATGCCTTTGCCGCAGTACTTGTGGCTCCACCATGATGCGAAGCTTTCGCAAAAAGACAAGCAGCGCATCCGTGACTGGGCCAGTAACGGTAAGGGTTTTGACGACATAGAGGTGCGATAGTATAATAGTACTATGAAACCGAAACTCGTCATCATCGAAGATGAGCAGGATCTCTTGGAGCTTTTGGAGTATCAGCTCTCCAAAGAGTACGACGTAGAGGGGTTTTTGCACACCAAGCGTGTGCGGGATTTCCTCGATGAAGAGGGAGCCGATCTGCTCATCGTCGATCGCAATCTCCCAGGCATCGAGGGGAGTGAATTTGTGGCGCAGCTGCGCAAAGAGGGCTATGATATCCCCGTGATATTTCTCACCGCCAAAGATAAAGAGGAGGAGATCGAAGAGGGATTTTTGCGCGGGGCGGACGATTATATCACCAAGCCCTTTCGCTTCGGCGAGCTCAAACTTCGCATCCAAGCAGTCCTTCGTCGCACCAAACCAGAAATCAGCGAAGTGCTGCGCTACCGCGATATCGAGATCCATCCCAAAAGCCAAAAAGTCTCTGTGGATGGAGAGCCAGTGCAGTTGACCAATCTCGAATATCGCCTTTTGTTGGAGTTTGTTAAAAACTCCCATCAGGTGCTCAGCCGCGACTACCTCCTCGAGCACGTCTGGGGTGATATGAAGCAAGAGCGCAGTGTCAATGTGGCCATCAAGCGCCTCAAGGAAAAAATCGACCCTACCAAAGAGAAAAACTACATCGCCTCCATTCGCGGCGTGGGGTATAAACTGTGCTGAAACTCAGCCGCATATTCCTCAGCCACTTAATGCTGCTTTTGGCGGCGCTCTTTTTGTTTATCTCCATCTTTAGCTACTACACCTTCAAAAATATAGAAATCTCCAACTACGCCAAAGCGCTCAAAAACGAGGCGACGCTTTTAGAAAATATCCTCGCTCACGAAGGTATCAGCGATGCGCTGGTGCGAAAGCTCGATAAAAAAATCGCGGCGCGCATTACCATCATCGACCCCAAAGGGCGCGTCATCGCCGAAAGCCGCCACGACAAAGAGAATATGGAAAACCACCTGCTGCGTCCCGAAGTCCAAGAGGCGCTGCGCACAGGCTGGGGACAGAGTGTGCGCTACTCTACCACGCTGCATGAAGATTTCCTCTACGTAGCCAAGCGTAGCGGCGCGTATGTCGTGCGCTTGGCATATCCTCTGGATCAAATCCGCAGCTCCTATATGCGGCTGTGGCTGCAGTTCGTGGCGCTTTTCGCGTTTTTTGTGGTGGCGGCTATGGTGGCCTCTTTTATGCTCAGTGCCAAAATTTCCCACCAGATCGAAGCGATCGTGGAGTATCTGGACGCTTTGGCGCACAAAGAGTACGACAGACCCTTGCGCGTAGGTTTTGCCAAGGAGTTCGTCACGATAGCTGAGCATTTGAAAGCACTTGCGGCGAAACTGGCCAAGCGTGATGCCAAAAAAGAGAAATTTACCAAAAAGATCAAGCAGATCTCACGCCAGCGCAACGAGCTGATATCTGCCATCAGCCACGAGTTCAAAAACCCCGTCGCCATTATAAACGGCTATGCAGAGACGCTTTTGACAGATCCCGATATGCCAAAAAACCTGCGCCAGCGCTTCATCGAAAAGATCTACGCTGCCAGCGGGAAAATAGCGAAGATGATCGATCGCTTGGCACTAGCGATGAAGTTTGAAAGCGGCAATCTCACACTCCAAAAGAGCCGCTTCGATCTCTGCGAGGTGGCGCGCGAGGTGGTGGAGCTGATGCGCAGCCGCTACAAGGATCGTGCTATACGCTTAGAGTGCGAGCCGAGCTTCGTCGAAGCCGACCGTGCGATGATAGAGATCGCCATGAGCAACCTTTTGGATAATGCGCTCAAATACTCCGAGCTCGATGTGGTGGTGGAGGTGCGCGGCGGGCGCTTTTGCGTGCGCGACAAAGGTGTAGGGATCAAGGAAGAGGATCTTGGTCGCATCACCCAAAAATTTTACCGCGTGCGCCACTCTTGGGATAACTCGATGGGACTGGGGCTCTATATCACCGGTTATATCCTCAAGCTCCACGGCAGCGAACTGCAGATCCAAAGCCGCTACAAAGAGGGGAGCGAGTTTTGTTTTCGATTGGAGGAAATATGAAAAAGATAGTTGTGATGCTGATAGCGGCCGTATGGCTTTTTGGTGCGAGTGCTTCGCAGATTCTCAGTGATGCTTACTACGTGCTGCGCGACTTTACCGATCTCAAAGAGAGTAAAATCCCCACCAAACTCCTGCGCGAGGCCAAGGCCATCGTGGTGGTGCCCGGGCTCTTGCGGGGAGCCTTCATCGTGGGAGGGCGCTACGGCGAGGGGGTGCTGCTGGTGCGCTGCGGCAGCGGCTGGAGCGATCCGGTATTCGTAAAAGTAGCAGGTGGTAGCTTAGGATGGCAAATAGGCGTAGAGAGCATCGATTTGGTGCTCGTCTTTCGCTCGCGCGAGAGCGTGCACAAGCTCTTAGGTGGCAAGTTCACCCTGGGCGTGGACGGCTCCGTGGCCGTGGGGCCGGTGGGACGCACAGGGAGTGCTGCTACCGATATTGAGCTACACTCTGAAATCTATTCCTACTCCCGTTCGCGCGGGGCTTTTGCGGGAATTTCTCTTAACGGAGCGGCGCTGAGCATCGATGAAGCGCGCACACGCGCCTACTATCACGCAGCACCGCGCAGCGTGCTGGCGTGTCAGGTGCGAAAAAATAGCGGTGCTACGCAGCGCCTTGTGGGGTTGCTCGGCAGATTTTAACTCCACACTCCCGGGATGAAGGTGCCGCATTTTGGGCATTTGCCATCGACCAGATGGTTTTTGACCTGGCTGCCGATGTGGCCGGCGCGCTCGATTACCGCGAAGCCGCAGGATGGGCAGTAGGTGGTCTCGAACTGCGGTGCGTTGAAGTTGCCGACATAGACGAACTTCAAACCCGCATCCTTGCCGATTTCGTAGGCTTTTAGCAGCGTTTCGGGCGGTGTGGGGTTGGTGTCGGTCATCTTGTATGTAGGATAAAAGCCGCTGACGTGCCAAGGGATGGCGGTGTCGAGCTCGGCGATGAATTCGGCGATCTGGCGCATCTCCTCTTCGCTGTCGTTCTGGCCTGGGATAAAGAGCGTGGTGATTTCGATCCAGATATCCTTTTTATAGGCATATTCGATGGCTTCGAGGACAGGCTTGAGTCTGGCGCCGCAGAGCTCTTTGTAGAATCTATCGGTAAAGGCTTTGAGGTCGATGTTCATCGCATCCACAAGAGGTGCGAGCTTGTCCATCGCTTTGCGTGTTTCATATCCGCTGGTGACGTAGACGTTTTTGAGGCCTTTTTCCTTGGCGAGCTTGGCGATGTCGTAGTTGTATTCGATCCACACGATCGGCTCGTTGTAGGTATAGGCGATCGATTTGGCGCCGTATTGGAGCGCGAGATCCACGGCCATTTGGGGCGGGAGGTCCTGGCCGAAGATTTTATGGTCGTGCTCTTGGGGGTATTGGCTGATGTCGAAGTTTTGGCAAAAGCTGCAGCTGAGATTACACCCCACGGTACCGATGGAAAAGACCAGCGAGTTGGGCAGGAAATGAAAGAGTGGTTTTTTCTCTATCGGATCCACGTTCACGGCCGCGGCCTTGCCGTAGACCAGAAGTTTGAGCTCGCCGTTTTCGACTTTGCGCACGCCGCATATGCCGTATTCGCCTTCATCTAATTTGCAGGCTTGCGCACAGGCTTCGCAAAGAATCTTTCCTGATGGCAATTTCTTGCTCATCCATGCATGCACACTCATCTTCGCCTCCTTTTGTATCCATTATACCACTGTTTGCAGCGAAGGAGTGCGACAAAAGTTGCAAAAATTAAAATATTTTTAAGAAATCAGCTCGCATCGATCTTTTCGCAGCGGCAGTACTCCTTGCCGATACGCGCTACTACGTCTAAGTCGAAATTGTACTCTTCGTCGTAGTAACTATCGTCGATGTAGTAGTGTGCGATTTTGAGAATGAGGGGGATGGTCTTGCCGCCACCAAGATCCACGATCTGGTGCAGATCGCAAAAGAAGGCTGCCGGAGTGCCGGTGATGATGGGCGGATAGCCATCGATGGCGCGCTTGGTGGCGATGCCAAATTTTTCGGCCTCGCTGATCTCGGCCGGTAGGGATTCGCTGCTTGCTACCATCTTTTCGAGATGCTCTGGTCGCACCATGCAGATGGTAGCCTTTTTGGAGTGGATGATGTTATGCAGCGTATCCTTGGGCGTGCCATCCTTTTTGTGGCCGATGGAGACGATCACCGTGGGCGGCTCGGAGCTGAGCGCCATGAAGTAGCTAAAGGGCGCGATGTTGAGGGCTTCGCCTTCGGTGACGATCCAAGCAATAGGTCTTGGAATGATGGTGCGGCTCATGATTTTGTAGCGCTCTTTGAGGCTGAGAGTTGCGAAATCTATCTTCATATGATCCTCTCTATTTCCTCTTTTGTGTTTTCAAGCACCAGAGAGATCTCTAAAAGCAGCGCATAGTGGCGATTGGATGGCTCTAAAAACTTCTTGGACTCTTCATAGGCGTTCCAGAGTTCCTCGACGCGATCGAAATCTCCCATCTTGAGGGCTTGCAGGCAGTTTGCGGCACTGAGAAACCCTTCTACGACAGGTGCGCTCTCGTCTTCACAAAGTTCCAGCATCTGCGATGCGAGCTCCTGTGCTTCCTTGAAGTTCTTTTCTGTGATGGTATCCATATAGTAGAACATGTAGCGTTCAAGCTTTGCCATGGCTGCCTCCTTATTTGGCGATGAGCCCCTTTTCGTAGCAAGACGGATCGAATTCGCACACGATAGTGGGATCGTATATAAGTAGTTTCTCATCTTTTTTCTTATAATCTACTTTAGATAAGAAATGTTTGATGCAGTTGATGCGCGCCGCTCTTTTATCATCGGCATGCACCACATACCACGGCGCATAGGCAAAATGGGTGCGCGCAAACATCTCGTCGCGCGCCAAGGAGTACTCATCCCATAAATCCTGGGCTTTCATATCGATGGGGCTTAGTTTCCACTGCTTGAGAGGGTCGTGCTTGCGCTCTTCGAGGCGCTTTTTTTGCTCCTCTTTGGAAATATCGAGGTAGTACTTGGTAAAAATCATCCCGTCATGCACCAGTAAATGCTCGAAATTGGGCACTTCGGCCATGAACTGCTCGTACTCCTCTTTTGTGCAAAAGCCCATCACCTTTTCTACACCTGCTCGGTTGTACCAGCTGCGGTTGAAAAAGACCATCTCGCCGCCGTGGGGTAGATGCGGCACGTAGCGCTGGAAGTACCAGCTTTTTTTGTCGATGTCGCTGGGCTTGCCCAGAGCCACCACCCGCGTCTCGCGAGGGCTCAGATGCTCCACGAAACGCTTGATGGTGCCGTCTTTACCGGCTGCGTCACGTCCTTCGAAGATGGTGCAGACTTTGAGCTCTTTTTCTATCACTTCTCTTTGGAATTTGACAAGCTCCACTTGAAGGTAGTAGAGCTCTCTTTTGTACTCTTTCTTATCCACCTGCTATCCTTTGATTGAATGTATCGCACGCGCGGATATCGCCGCTTTTGTAGCCTCGGTAGAACCAGAAGCTGCGCTGCTTGGCGCTGCCGTGGGTGAAGGAGTCGGGCACCACGTAGCCTTGGGCGCGCTTTTGGAGGGTGTCGTCGCCTACCTGTGCGGCCGCTTGGAGCGCTTCTTGCACATCTCCTGGCTCTAAGGCATTGTGGATCTTTTGGTCCCATCTGGCCCACACGCCGGCTAAGCAATCTGCCTGCAGCTCCGTGCGCACGGAGACTCTGTTTGCCTGCACTTTGGGCAAGCGTGCCCGGGCTGCGTGGACTTTATCCAAGATCCCCAGCTCATCTTGGACGTGATGGCCCACTTCGTGGGCGATGACATAGGCTTTGGCGAAATCGCCGTGCGCACCGAGATTGCGCTCTAATTCATCGAAGAAGCTCAGATCCAGATAGACCTTCTGATCACGTGGGCAGTAGAAGGGTCCCATCGCCTTTTGGGCATAGCCGCAAGCCGAGCGTGTGCCGCCTCGATAGAGCACGAGGGTGGTAGGATGGTAGGTGCGTCCTATCGCTTGGAAGTAGCGGCTCCAGACATCTTCGGTATCTTTGAGCACCACCGAAGCGAAGCGGGCGTAGTGCTCTTCGTGGGCCGAGGGTTTGGTGCTTTGGGTAGTGGGGAGGCCTTGGCTGAGTACCGTCTGCAGCACCGCGCTCATATCGCCTCCAGAGAGGAAGTAGACCAAAGCCGCCGTGATGAGCAGTCCCGTGAGGCTTTTGCCTTTGGCGCCGAAGCGGCGTCTATCTTCGATGTTTTGCGATCCTTCGCGATCTTCCCATCGCATTGCGTAGCCTTTTTTCAAAAATTATAGCGCACCCCGATAGTGAAATCCATAGTGGTGTAAAAGGGTGCGAGATTTTCTGTGGCAAAGAGCGCCAGACCACTTGGGAAGGTGTAGCTGATATCCACCACGTTCGCTACGGAATTGAGGGTGGAGTAATATGATTCATAGGGTGCCGTGGCGAAGCGGTAGGCGAACTGCCAGCGCTTATAGCTGTAACCTATGTACGCTCCTGCCATGAGGCGGTGCGACCTGGCGTAGTTTCCAAGCCTTTTTTCTCCCAGGCGCGCTACCCAGATGTCGGCTATCCAGTCGCCTCTTTGTGCTCCTATGGCCAGGGCTGCGTCCATTTTGCGCGAGGCCATGTGTGAATATTTGGGAGCCGTAGGGAGCTTACAGCCAAGCTGCACGGCCAGTGTCGTGCCGAGGGGATGCCAAGGGAGTGCACGTTTATATTCAAGTGTCATATCGCCTACGAAGCTATAGGAGCTATCTTTGGAAAAAAGCGTACCGATACGGTAGTGCACCTCGTTGTCTCCATAGATATTGTGTTCCGCGCCGTTGAGCAGGCCTGTGGCGTCGTGGAACCAGTCCAGCGCCTCATCCATGAAGCCTCCCCAAACAATATGGAAAGGGATACTGATGCGAAGGCTCGAAGCGCTGCTAAGAGGATGCTCATACACAAGCCGCAGCGTCGTCATCTCTAAATCGGCCAGCACTATCTTCTCGTTTTCGAATTCATTGCTCTCTGCGACAAGGAGCTGGAGATTCTCGTGTGGTGCGGGAGCGAAGGGGAGCATCGCATAAAAGGGGAGGCGTGATGGATGGTAAAAAGATGTGGTCAGAGGCTCGGCGGCAAGTAGCGGTAGTGCCAGCAAACAAGCGACGAGTCTTTTCAAAACAGCCTCCCTATTTTCCTATATCCTACCACAAAGAGTATAAAACCCAAAAGCGCTACGGCTACGAAGGAGGGCCAGATATCGAGGATGGAAGCTCCGCGAAAGAAGATGCTCTCGCTCCCTTCGATGTAGTAGCGTAGCGGCGAGAGGAGCGAGAACTTTTGCAAGACGGGGTGCATGGCGTAGATGGGTGTCCATGCGCCGCTTAAAAAGATAAGGGGCATCATGATGAGAATGGTCAGCTGGGCTACTTGCATGATGGTGCGGGATGCCGCGGCTATGAAAAAGCCTATGCCGATGGAAGTGAGAGAGTAAAGCAGACTCAGAAGCATAAAAGCCCAAAAAGAGCCGTTCATCGGTGCATCGAAGATGCCAAGCACCACAAACCCCAGTGCCAAGAGGATGCCGCCAAGGATGATGAGTACTTGCGAGAGCGCCTTGGCGAGGATGATGGTTTTGGCGTTTGTTGGCATCAAGAGCATGATATCCCAAGTGCCCTCCTCTTTTTCTTTTACGAAGACCATCGCCGAGAGGATCACGGCAAGAAGTGTGGTAATGGAGAGCATTTCGGTAAAGCTCATGAAGATTTTGCTATCGGCGTTTTGGTTGAAGAGTTTGTGGATGCGCAGATCCACGGGAAAGATTATGTCGCTCATTCCCAGGACTATGTTTTGCAAATACCCCAAAGTCACGAAGCTCTGCGCCGCGGCGGTGGCGTCGATGAGTGCGTCCACTTTGGCGCGGTGCGAGCGGTAGGAGCTGCGCTCAAAATCACTACCAAAGACCAATCCCACAATGATCTCTTTGTCAAAAATCGCCTTGTGCAGCGCTTCGACACTGGTAAATGCGCGTGGCTTTTCAAATTCGGGTGCGTGGAGGTGCGAGAGGATCTTGTTTGCTAAATATCCGCCGCTATAGTCTACGTAGCCCACTTTGACGTGGCGCGGTTTGACCTGGATGCCTTCGCCTGCGATGTAGATGTCGGCCGTAAAAGCGTAGAGCACCACGGCCACGAGACCGAAAGAGCGTAAAAAGAGCAAAATCTCCTTGCCAAAGACACTCCAAAAGGCTCTCATCGCAGCTCCTTGCGCAGCAAGAGTGTGCCCAAAACCAAAGGCACAGCGCCATACAGAGCCAAAATCCCAAGATAGAGCACCGTTTTGTGGGATGCCAGCCCCTCGCCCACCAAGAAGGTGTCGTAGACGATGTGGTTGTAGTACATCACGGGAAAGAGATGCGCTTCGATGGCCGAAGCTCCCTGCATCGAGGATATCGGCATCAAGATCCCAGAATACAAAAACCCCGGAATCACGGTGATGATAACCGTCAGCACCACGGCTACGATCTGGCGGCGTGTGATGATGGAGACCAAAAGTCCGATGCCAAGCGAGACGAAGAGGTAGAGCTCGCTGGCGAGCCAGTAGAGAGTGAAACTGCCGCGAAAAGGCACCGCGAAGAGGTAGACGGCCCAAAGAAAGAGGATGAAGATATTGAGAGAGTGGAGCAAAAAGACCGGTGTGAGCTTGGCGATGAGAAACTCGGTTTTGCCGATGGGAGAGGCGTAGAAATTAAAAATCGTGCCAAGCTCCTTTTCTTTGACTATCAGCAGTGCTGCCAAAAGGGCTGGAGCCACTAGCATAATAAGGCCGATGAGACCCGGGACGATGGCGTTTTCGTCGCGCATTGCCTGATTGAAGAGGGTGCGCTGGTTGATGGTGATGAGGTGGCCATCAAAGCCTCTTTTTGCCAAGAGCTTTTGTGCCAGATGCAGGATCTCGCCCTCCACGTAGCTTTGCATCGTGAGTGCGCGCATCGGGTAGGCTCCGTCGATGTAGACACCGATTTGCGCCTTTTGGTGCTTGAGGATGCGCTTT
The DNA here is from genome assembly GCA_027024145.1 of Campylobacterales bacterium. GTDB lineage: Bacteria > Campylobacterota > Campylobacteria > Campylobacterales > Nitratiruptoraceae > Nitratiruptor. The sequence continues at coordinate 37,832 of JALVTF010000006.1, read as the reverse complement.
TGCAAGGATGCGGGGATGATGACGAGGATATCGGCATCCCCTTTTTTGATAAGGCGCAGTGCCTCTTGCTCGCTCATCGTGCTGACGTGCGCATCGAAGTACTTGGTATGCTCCAGTGCGCTGATGAGATCCAGCGAGAGCGTGGAGTTGTCATAATCGAGCACGATGGTGCGCGCGTGGGTCACTTCGAGGCGGATGCCGTAACCAAAGAGCAGCAAAATCATCGTAGGAAGGATGTAAACGAGATAAAGCATTTTGGTGCGCGCTAAGTCTTTGAACTCTTTGAGGATGTAGGCGCGAATCACTCCCGCTCTCATCGCGCATCCTTGTAAAAGTGGATGAAGATATCTTCGAAACTCTTGGCCTCGGGGTAGGTGGCATGGAGATTTGCAGGGGTGTCGTCCACGATCTTTTTGCCGCGTTTTAGCACCACCACGCGGTCGCAAAACTCCGCTTCACTCATGTAGTGGGTGGTGATGAGAATAGAGATGTTCCACCTGTTTTTGAGCTCGTGCAAGAGCTTCCAAAACTGCGCTCTGGCGATGGTGTCCACGCCGCTTGTGGGCTCATCCAAAAAGAGCACCACCGGTTCGTGGAGGATCGCCACAGCGAGGCTGAAGCGCTGGTTGATGCCAAGGGGCAGTTCGCGGGGGAAACTGTGCAGATACTGGGCAAACCCCAAGCCTTCGGCGAGTTTGTCGATGCGTTTTTTGGCTTTGGAGAGCGGTAGTTGGTGCATGTTGGCAAAGTAGAGCAGGTTTTCCAAGACCGTGAGATCTTTATAGAGCGCAAACTTTTGGCTCATGTAGCCGATTTTGTTCTTGAGTGCGATGCGATCTTCGTAGCTGCGGATTCGCTTGCCCAGAAGATAGAGTTCCCCCTCATCGATGGGATAGAGACCCAACAGCATCTTGATAAAGGTGGTCTTGCCCGCACCATTGGCACCCAAAAGTCCCAAAATCTCACCCCGTCGCAGCTGCATGTCGATGTGATCGTCCGCTACGAAATCACCGAAGCGCTTGGTGAGGCCCTTGGCCTCCATCACCACGGGCGGGATGTCGATGGGATTTTCTCTGGGGGCAATGGTGATGGGTGGCGGGATTTTGCCTTTTTGCAAGGCGTTGACGAAAAAGAGGCTCTCCAGGCTCGGCTCTGCGTGTTTGGCCTCCAAGGCTTGCAAAGAGTAGGTGCGACCGCCGAAGGTGATGCATCCTTCACAGGTCGTCTCTTCGTAGGTGTAGGGCCGCACCGAATCGATGAGCTTGGCAGCGCTTCCGCGCGCGATGATATGCCCCTCGTCAAAAAGGTGTATCGCATCCATCTTGCTCGCTTCGCTCATATAGGCGGTGCTCACAAGTGTGATGGAGTTGCGCTGGCGGCGATTGTCATCGAGGATCTCCCACAGCTCTTTGCGGCTCAGCGGATCCACGCCCGTGGTGGGCTCATCGAGGATGAGCAGATCTGGACGGTGGATGAGGGTGCAAATCAGCGAGAGTTTTTGCTGCATCCCGCCGCTCAGATTCTTGGCGAGCCTGCCTCCAAACTCCGCCAAACCCGCCATTTCCAAAAGGCGCTGCCTATAGCGGTGATACTCCGCATCGCGCCGCAGGCCTCTGATATCGCTAAAAAAATCGAGGTGCTCATCGACGCTTAGCTCATCATAGAGCACGAGACCGATGCCTTGGGGCATGAGGCCGATTTTGTCTTTGATGGGTTCGGCCTCTTTGGGGGAGCGGTAGGTGAAGGTATCATAGGTGATGCTGCCCGTAAAGCGTACCACACCGGCGATAGCGTGCATCAGCGAGCTCTTGCCTGCTCCATCCGCACCGATGAAACCCACGATCTGGCCGTGTCTGGCTTCAAGATTCGCATCTTCGATGGCGATAGTCTTGCCGTAGCGTACCGTAACGTCACTGACTTGGAGCATCTTTGTATCCCCAAAAAAATACAAGTGTCACAATGCTGCATCCTGCTAAGGCTATCCAGAGTGTCCTCTCCATCCCATAGTGGTGCCATATCCATCCTATGACCAGCGCTCCCAGTGAGGCAAAGAGCGCTACGCCGGCATAGAAAATGCCGTAGAGGGTGGCCTTATTCATGGCTTTTTGCGCGATATAGGCCCGGTTGGCGTTGAGGGTAAAGACGCTAAAAAGTCCCGAGAAGATAAAGGCGATGTAGGGATGCGCCAGATGCAGGGCCGCTAACGCCGCGATGCCTGCAATAAATCCTACAAGAAGCAGCGTTTTGTAGCCGAATCTATCGAAAGCCATGCCGCTGGCGTAGCTGGTGAGGGTCTGGGTGGCGGTGGAGAGGATGAAAAGGAGTGCGATGTCCGCTGTATCGACGCCCACCTCCTTGGCCGCTACGGCGAAGTAGGAGTCGCTAAAGAAAAAGAATAAAAACGCGAAGTAAAAAAGCAGTGTAGCGGCTGCACGTTTGTCGTGGGAAGTGAAACGAAAGGTTCCTCGCTTTTTGGGTGGTGCATCCTGGACCAAAAAAAGTACTATGAGAAGAGCAATGAGGCCCGGGATGAGTGTGCGAAAAAGAGCAGACGAATGGTCTCTTCGCTCTGGGAGATGTGATGCAGCACAAAAAAGAGCAGCAAAGAGCCACCCAATTCTCCTGCGATATCGAGGGTTTTGTGCAGGCCAAATCCTCTGCCAACCCTCGTGGCATAGGCGCTGATGAGGGCGTCTTTGGGGGCGCTGCGCACCGCTTTGCCGAAGCGCTCCAAAGCGCGCAACGCGGCAACGCTTTGCCAAGTATGCGCGAACCCCAAAAGCGGCTTGGATAGTGCCGAGAGGGCGTAGCCTGCCACCACGATAGGCTTGACTATGGCAAATCTATCGCTGACATAGCCGCTGGCGATGCGAAAGATATAGGAGACGAAGGTAGCGATAGCTACGATGTAGCCAAGTTTCTCCACGCTTGCGTGGAGATAGTAGACCACGAAAATGGGCAAGATGGGATTGATCATCGCCGTGGCGAAGTCGGTAAAGAAGCTCACGAGTCCCAAGTAGAGGATATTCTTGTTCATATGCATATAGTATGATAAAAAAGCTGAGGATGAAATAAATGTCATTTTCGTGAATTATATTCATTTGTGCCTTTGGTTGCAGTTTTTGGTGCGTAGATGTTTTATAATCCTAAGAAAAAAAAGGATCACAATGCATAAAAAAGCTTTTGGACTCTGGAGTGCCGTCTTTTTAGGAATCGGCTCGATGGTGGGCATCGGGATATTCATAGTCATCGGCGAAGCGGGGGCAATAGCGGGTAATCTCGTCATCTACACCTTTATCCTCGGTGGGCTCATCGCACTGCTGGCTGGTTACTCTTTGGCCAAGCTCGCCATCGTCTATCCCAGCCGCGGCGGGGTGATCGAGTATTTAGTCCAAGAGTATGGCGAAGGGTTTTTTAGCGGCAGTGCCGGGGTGCTCTTTTATCTGGCGCAGCTCATAGGGCTTGCCGCCGTGTGCAAGTCCTTTGGCACCTATGCAGCTACGTATCTGAACGCAGCTTCCGATCCTTTTTGGATCGATCTCTTTGCACTGGGCGTCTTGGCGTTCTTTACGCTTATCAATCTCATAGGCGCCACTATCGTAGCAAAGAGCGAAAATATCATCGTCATCATCAAGCTTGCCGCGCTCATACTCTTCGTGGGAGCGGCACTGCCGTATATAGATCCGGCTCGCCTCCAAGCCAGCGCCTCACCGGCACTAATCAATCTTTTCTACGCTTTGGGGCTCGTCTTTTTCGCCTACCAGGGATTTAGCCTCATCGCCAACACCGTCGAAGATATGGAAAATCCATCCAAAAACATCTTACGTGCGATGATGATAGCCATCTCTTTTGTCGTGGTGCTCTATGTGGCTACGGCCGTTGCAGTATTGGGCAATTTACCCCTATCTGAGGTGATACGCGCCAAAGACTACGCCTTGGCCGAAGCGGCCAAGCCGATATTTGGCGAGATCGGGTTCCGCATCATGGCGGCCGTGGCGCTCATCAGCGCTATGAGCGCTATCAACGCTACCCTCTATGCAGCCACGCAGATCAGTTACGATTTAGCGCGTAAAGGGGAACTGCCCAAAATTTATGAGTACAACGTCTTTCGCTCCACCGAAGGGCTCATCGTCTCGGCTCTGCTCATCGTACCGATGATTTTGTTTTTACAGCTCGATCAGATCGCCACGATCGCATCGATCGTGATACTCTTTATCCAGGGATTCGTCCATCTTGGGCACTTTTTTAAAATCAAGCGCACGGGAGCGAATCCTTTTCTCGTGGCGCTGGCGGCCATCGGAGCCTTCGGTGCGGCGATCATGGCGCTGCTGTATACCTCCAAGTCGATGCCAAGTGTCAGCTGGTATGTAGCGGGAGCCTTTTTTGGTGCCTATCTCATCGAAATCGTGCTGCGCCTGGGTACGCAGCGTATCGTTCGCAAACATATCCTGTGGGATGCCAAGGAGATAGAAAAACGCCTGAGCCAAATCTTATATAAAAAGTAGGCTACTTGCCTAATTTCATCTTTTTGCGTAAGATTCTGCGGCGGATTTTTTGGAAACGGGAGACCTCTTTTCTTTCCAGTTCCACCTCCGCCTCTTCTATCTCTTTGCCGATTTTGACTTCCAAGATCTCGCTCTTTTTCATCGCCAAAATTTGAGATGGAAAGACACTGCGATGCCCTGTGACGAGGAAGCTAATCACAGCGCTCAAAGCGGCGTAGTGAGCGATCTCAAGCCCAAAGAGCTCCACAGCCATGATAGTAGCGGCGATGGGTGCGTTGGTAGCGCCTGAGAGGACACTTACAAATCCAAGTGCCGCGAAGAGGGTGATGTGCTGGTAGTCAAACCATGCCCCAAAGGCATGCCCACTGGTGGCGCCTACGTAAAAGACAGGCGTAATGACGCCACCACTTCCGCCTCCGCCTAAAGTCAAAGCGGTGGTAATGGTCTTGAGAATGAAGGCGTACCAGGGCAGATCTTTCGCAAAGTAGGGATCGGGATTGAGGGTGTTGGAGATAGTATCCATCCCAAGGCCCAAGTACTGCTGCCCAAAGAGCCTGCCGATACCCACTAAGAGCAGACCGATGAGAAAGGCTTTGAGGTAGACGTTGAGCTTGATCTTTTCGATCCCTTTGTGGGTGAGATTGATGATGGTGACCATGAGATCGGAGACGAGTCCGAAAAAGAGCCCTGCAGCCACCACTTTGGCTATGAGGATGGGATCGAGATCGATGCTTTGGTAGTAGTGCAGATCGTAGTAGGTATAATCGATACCTAAATACTGTGCCGTGGTGAATGCTGCAAATCCCGCTATAAAAGAGGGCAATAACACATCGTACAAAATGACGCCGATGATGAGCACTTCTACCCCGAAGATCGCTCCGGCGATGGGCGTGCCAAAAACGGATGCGAAACCAGCGCTGATACCGCAGATGACGATCTTTTTACGGTCTGCATCGCTAAAGCGTAAAATATCACTGAGCCCAGATGCGCTGGCTGCACCGATTTGGCCGGCAGGTCCCTCTTTACCCACCGAACCGCCTGCGAAGATGGTGAGCACCGTGGCGATGAGCTTGATGGGCACCACTTTGATATCGATCTTGCCGTGGTGCTTGTGGACCGCTTCGATCACCTTTTCCGTGCCGTGTCCTTCGGCACTGGGGGCGAAGGTGCGAATGAGCCAGACCGCGAAGGGCAGGACAAAAGGAAGCAAGTAGTAGTAGGGAAAAGGGAGTTTGTGCTGATAATGCTCCGAATATTCGATGGTTTTGAGAAAAAAGGTGACGATCGCGCCAATGACGACGCCGATAAAGGAGGAGAGAAAGATCCATTTGGTGACCGAAAGGAGAATTGCCGTTTGTTCAGTGATATGTCCGCGAAACATCTGCTACCTTTTTTCTGTGTCCATTATTATCGGATACAATTAATACTTTTTCCAAAAATCCCGTGAAAAGAGCGCTAAAAAGGTATAGAACTCCAAGCGCCCGATGATCATGAAAATCGCGAGCACTATCTTTTCAAAATCGCTAAAGAAGGCGAAGTTGTCCGCCGGCCCCACATGTCCGAATCCCGGGCCGATATTGCCGATACATGCGATAGCTGCCGTGACGGAGGTGAGAAAGTCGTAGCCGTGCGAAAACAAAAAGAGTGCCAGAAGCAAGTTGGTGACGACATAGATAAAGAAAAATCCCTGCACGCTACCCAAAATCTTACCGCCGATGCGTTTGTGGTCGATATAGACGCCCACCACGGCATTGGGGTGGAGGTTTTGTTTGATCTGCGCAAAAAGGTTCTTAAAGAGCACTACGTAGCGGATCACTTTGACGCCGCCGGCGGTGCTGCCGGCATTGGCGCCGATGTACATGGGGATGATGATTATGGCGATCGCCAGTGGCGACCACTGAGAGTAGTCGGTGGAAGCGAACCCCGTGGTGGTGATGATGGAAGAGATGGTAAAGAACGCATGCGTCGCAGCATGCCACAGCGAGTCGTGCCCTTTGAAGGTGTGCACGAGCGTCAAAGCGATGGAAAAGAGCAAGAAGAGCAGCGTGTACCAGCGCACCTCTTCGCTTTTGTAGCCACTGAAATCCTTGTGCAGGGCGCGCAGGTGCGCGAGGAAGTTCACACCGCTTAGAAACATGAAAATCGTCGTCACCCAAAGGATAAAAGGATTGTCCTGCCATGCGCCGAGACTCGCGTTTTTGGTGGAAAACCCTCCCGTGGAGATGGTGGCAAAGGCGTGGTTTATGGCATCGAAGGGGCTCATGCCGCCGATGTAGAGTAGCAGCGCATCTATGAGTGTCAAAGCCACATAGATACCCCACAGGCGTGAGGCGGTGTCTTTGATTTTGGGTGTGAGCTTTTCGATGTTGATGCCCGTGGACTCGGACTTAAAAAGGGTGAGCGAACCGGAGGGGTTGAGTATGGTAAAAAGCCCTACACCCAGCACGATGATACCCATACCGCCCAGCCAGTGCATGAGCGAGCGCAGCATCAGCGTGGTTTTGGAAAGGCTCTCGATATCGGTGTAGATGGTGGCTCCCGTGGTGGTAAAGCCGCTAATGGCTTCGAAAAAAGCGTCGGGGATGGAGATATCGGAGGTGAAGTAGAGCGCTCCGCCTCCCGCCACACCGAGCAAAATCCAAATCAGATTCACAGCGAGGATAGACTCCTTGATGTTCATAGCAAAAGGGTGCTTGTAGACGCTCATGTACATGGCGAAGTTGACGAGCATGAAAAGAAGATAAAAGAGCATGAAGTCGTAGATGTTTTCTTGATAGACCATCCCTACACCGAGCGGGATGAGGAAAAAGATGCCCAGCCCGAGCCCTGTGAGGCTCGTGAATTTGACGAGGTTTTTTAGAGATTGTAGATCCACTTTTTGACCTGTTCTTCCTGGTAGGTTTTCAAAAAGACGACGATAACGTCTTCTTTATGGAGCGTTGTTTTCTCTCTAAAAGGTCTGATGGCACCTTCGCGGATGATGAAGGTCGTGCACTCGTCGAGTTTCAAGGGCTTGACGGCTTTGCCGATAAGCAGCGAATCTTCGAATACTTTGCGCATGAAAATGGTACCTCTTCCTCCACAGTAGTGGCGCTCTGAGATGATATTGCTTGATCCGATCTTTTCGAGGATTGCGTAGTAGGCACTTGCTTTTGGGCCTCGTACGGCTACGATGCCGAGTTTGTGCATGAGGTTGTAAAATTCGATATTGTTGTTCACAGCCACTGTCTTTTTGACCCCGAACTCCTTGGCTTCGAGGCATTCGATGATATTCTCTTCATCTTCGCTGCTGGTGGCTATGACCATGTCGGCGAGGCGGATGTTTTCCTCTTCATAGACTTCATGCTCGATATATTTGCTATTGATGATGGTGACGCGATCTTGCAAGATTTCCGATGCCTTTTTACACAGTTCGGGATCGGTTTCGATGAGTTTGATCTGGACTTTGCGGTCTGAGAACGCCTTGGCCACTTCGATTCCCAAAAGTTTGGCACCGAAAATTGCCACTTTGGTGATGGAGCCGGGATCGTTCTTGTTGATTTTGTGACAGACGTCGCGGATGGCATCCTCGTCGCCAAAAAGATAGATCAAATCGTTTTGCTCTAAACGCACATCACCCTCGGGGATGAAGAAGCGTTTGTCTCGTTCGATGCCGGCTACAACGATGGTGGAGCCTTCGATCTCTTCTGTGGTGTGCAGCAGTGGTTCGTCCACACGCACCGAGATGAGTTTGAAAGGGGTGAAGATAAATTTTTTGATATTGTTGGCTTTGGGAAAATCGAGCAGATCGCCTATGGCCGAGGCCGCCAGGCGAAAGGGAAAGACCGCTTCGTCGATACCGAGTTTGCTGGCGATGGAGCTTTTGGCGAAGTAGGGGTTGCGCAAGCGTATGATCTTTTTGTCCACGTCGATTTCGTCATCTGCGATGAGCGTGGAGAGGATGTTGGCTTCGTCGTTGTCTGTGACGGCGATGAAGATGTCGTAGTGGCCATCGAGAGCCTTGAAGGTGTCGGGGTCTTCGATATTGCCCACGATAGGAAGCACGTCGATCGATTCGTACAGACGTCCTAAAGCGTCACGGTTTTGGTCGATGATGGTGACGTTGTGTTTGATAGAGAGTGTTTGCGCCAATCGATAGCCTACGCGACCCGCACCGGCGATGATGATGTTCATTGCTATCCTACAATGGTGGAAGTTGTTGCAAACTCGTCGGCAAATCTTTGCCGTTGGTGGTTATTATACCAATTGCCGGTAAACCGAGCTTGAGGCGTGGGTCGGGATGGAGTGGTTTGATATGCACCCCAAAGACACGCTGGATGCGATCGCTGCGGACTTCTACCTCTTTGGGGGTGAACTCCGCTTTTTGGGCGATGTGTGTGACTTTGGCCGATATCGGGTCATTGGGATAGGCATCGAGGAAGATTTCGGCTCTGTCACCGATGTGGACGCGGCCGTTTTTGCGCGTATCCACGTAGATTTTGAGATAGAGCGTGGATGGATCGATGGCGGTGACGATACTCATGCCCGCTCCCACCACTTCGCCGGGTAGTGCCACTTTGTCCACGATATAGCCAGTGAGGGGTGAGCGGATTTGCAGCTCATCGAGGATGGCTTGGATTTGCGCTTTTTTGGCTTGGAGTGCTTTGATTTGGGCTTGGAGTGCCGCTATTTGAAGCTTGCGTGCTTCTATTTTTTTCAGAGCGCTGCGCGCCTGTGCAAGCGTGGCGTCGGCTGCTTGGATGGCTGCATCTATTGCCTGGAGTTTTTGACGTTGAGCTTGAAGTTTGCTCCGATCTGCTCGGAGTTTGAGTCTGGCCAGTTCGACGCTGTGTTTTTGGATCAGATGTCTTAGTAGCAGTTGGTTGAGTCTATGCAGATCTTTGTCATCTTGCGCCACTTGGGCCGTGAGTGTGGCGATCTGGCTTTGGAGTGCTCGTTTTTGGGCCTCTTTGGCTCTTTTGGCCGCCAGTGCTTTTTGGACATTTTGGGGCAGTGAGGACTCTTCGATTTTCAGAGCCACGCTCTTTGCCTGGAGCACTTTTTGCTGTGCTGCGATCTGCGCCGTGAGAGCATCCTTTTGCGCCGTGTACTCTTTGCTCTCGAGTAACGCTATGAGGACGCCTTTTTTGACGCTTTGGCCTTCATCCACCATGAGTTTGGCGATGCGACCTGGGTATTTGGTATTGATATTGACCAGATCCCCGTCGATGCGTCCCACCCCGGCGATGAGATTGGCGGGAAGCGTTTTGGGGTGAAGTTTGTGGTAGATGAGCACACCGGCGAGGGCCACAAGTCCCAGAAGCAAAAATCCTAACAGATACTTCCTAAACATACCGCGCGCCTCGCATGAAAAGCTCGTAGGTCTCATCGGCAAATTTTTCGATATCTTCGCCGCTGACGAGCCAGTATTCGATGTAGCCGTAGGCGATATAGGTGAGGATGTAGGCTTTTTTGATGGGGTCGCGCAGCCCCATGCGGGCAAGTTCATGAGCGATGCGCTCTATCACGATGCGGGCAGGGTTTTCCTTGTTGGCTGCGAGTTTAGCGAAAAAGAGCGGATCACCGGCGAGGGTGTCTGTGAGGATGCTGCGCTTTTGCGCAAACGTGGAAAATTTTAGGCGCAAATAGGCTTTGATGCGCTCCTGGGGCGTATCGATAATGGCGAAGAGCTCTTCGAGTTTCGCATCGAAAATATTGACCTGGTAGCGCACATATTCATAAAAGAGCTCCTCTTTGCTGGCAAAAAGCTTATAGAGCGCTCCTACAGAGATCCCACAGTACTTTGCGATATCGGCCATTTTGGCTTTGGCAAATCCCTCTTTTTCGAGATATTCGCTGGCCTTTTGCAAAATCAGCTCTTTTTTGTATTCGCGTACCTGCTCTTTGATCATGAGGACTCCTTATGCAAATGATAGGACAAAAACTCTTAAATAAGAATTAGTTAATAAAAAAGTGAATATAATTCACTATAGTGCGAAACAGAAAGGGAAGCATGAAACGCATAGGTACGGTGGTTTTGATACTTTTGATTGTCGTTTTTGCGATTATTGGCATAAACTACGTGCGCTACAGGACCCACAACGCCGTGAGCGATGCGGCTTTTATCCGCACCGATTCGCTTACGACCTTGGCCTTCAAGGTGGGCGGCAGAGTGGATAGCATGCGAAAAATCGAGGGTGAAAGAGTCAAAAAAGGCGAACTCATAGCCCACATCGACGATCGCGATTTCAAGGTGGCGCGCGATGAACTGGTACGCATGATAGATGCGCTTCGCAGCAAATTAGAGGCTTTGAAGATCAAACGGCAAAAAACGGCTCGCGATGTGGAGATAGGCATCAAGAGCGCCGAGGATAGAGTGGCTGCACTTGTGCATCAAATAGCGGCGCAGCGTGCGCAGATAGGCATTTCGCAAGCGAAGCTGCAGCTTGCGATACGCGATTTGCGACGCTTCCAAAAACTCTATCACGGCAATCTGGTGCAAAAACAAAAGATCGACGAACTTACGACACAAAAAACCGTCTTGCTTGCCACCCTCAAAGCACAAAAAGCCAAGATCCAAGCACTCAAGTCGCAACTATTGGCGGCCCAAGACAACGTGGAAGCGGCGAAAAATGCCAAAAAAAGCGTAGCGATTTTGGATAAAGAGATAGCGGCGTTGACGCAGCAAATCGCTGCGAAAAGCAAGGCGCTCGAAGAGATGCAAAACAAGATCGCTTACTGCAATCTCTATGCCCCCTTTGATGGAAGAGTAGCCAAAAAATATATCAACACAGGTCGTGTCGTCAAAAAAGGCTCTCCTATCTATGCGCTTGTCGATCCTAAGGATCTGCACGTGGAGGTACTGCTCAGCGAAAAGAAACTCCAAGGCGTCAAGAAAGGCAACAAGGTGCTCATCCACGTAGATGCCTATCCCGATCGTGACTACCACGGCAAAGTCCAAGACATCCTCCCAGCCAGCGCCGCTACGTTCGCCCTTGTGCCGCGCGACATCGCCAGCGGCGAGTTTACCAAACTCGACCAGCGCTTCGTGGTGCGCATCACCCTCGATGATCCTACCCCCGATCTAAAAGTGGGGATGGGAGCGAATGTGGCGATACGAAGAGGTGATTAGTCATTGGTCATTAGTCATTAGGAAAGAAGATGGGACAGGGACTTAGAAATTTGGAAATTTATCGATTATCGTTACAAGTGAGTGAACAAGGATGGCAAATTTTTCAAACCCTTCCTAAACAATTTCAATTTTCTATAGGAGAGCAGTTTCTCTCATCATGTGATTCGATTGGAGCGAATATTGCAGAAGGATATGGACGATTTCACTACAAGGACAAAATTCGTTTCTATTACAATGCGCGTGGGAGTTTATGGGAAGCAAAACATTGGCTGTTACTGTTGTGGAAGCGAAATTTTATAACGCAACAGCTATTTGAGACAATGCTACAAGATTTGGAAGATTTGGGAAAGAAACTCAATAATTTTATCCAAAAAACCGGAAAGAAAAATGTCGCCAATGACCAATGACCTAATGACCAATGACAAAAAACCTTGGGATATTTCTTCCAAAGAGCGCGCCCTCTATACTTTCATCGTCATGGTAGGTGCTTTTATGGCGATTCTCGATACGACGGTGGTGGATGTAATTGTGCCCAAGCTCACGGGGCCATTGGCGACAGATATGTACGGCGTGCAGTGGATCATCACCAGCTACATGGTGGCTGCGGCCATCGGGCTTTTGGTATGTGAGTATCTCATCAAGCGCAATGGTGCGAAAAAGGTCTTTTTAGTAGGCGTAGCGCTCTTTAGTCTCGCCAGTTTCGTGTGCGGGATTTCGAGCTCCTTGGAGTCTATCATCGCAGCGCGCATATTCCAAGGCTTCGCAGAAGCGCTCATCATGGTCACGAGCCATGTGATGGTCTTTAGCTACTTTCCCCCGGAGCGCCAGGGATTAGCGATGGGGATTTTTGCGCTGGGGGTCAGTTTCGCTCCGGCTCTGGGTCCCACGATAGGCGGCTATCTGACTGAATACTACAACTGGCGGATGGTCTTTTTTATCAACGTGCCCATCGGCATACTGCTCACGATCGCCGGGGTTTTGTATCTGCCAAAAGAGCGCTTTTTCGAGCGACTGCGCATCAACTTCGTAAGTCTCTTTTTCCTCTCTATAGCGACCGTTTCGCTGCTGATTATGCTCGGACGCGGTCAGCAGCTTGGCTGGTTGAGCTCCACCATCATCGGGGTTTTGCTCTTTATCTCCATCATATCCTATCTCATCTACGCCCTCATCGAGCTCAACGCCAAGGCTAAGCTCATCGATTTTACGCTCTTTCGCAATCTCGATTTTACCAACGGCATCTTCATCTACTTCTTTATCCTCGGCTTTAGCATGTACCAGTATTTCTATCTTCTACCCATCTACTACGAACATATCAAAGGGCTGCCCACCCTCGATGCGGGGATAGCGGTCTTTGCGTTTGCGTTGTTTATCGGTATTTTCTCTCCCATTGCCGGAATGATTAGCGACAAGATTGGAGCCAGAAACGCCATAGCTTTGGCGACCGTCATCTATGTCGTCACAGCACTCGTACTCTTGCCGCGCCTCGATTACTATACGCCGCTTGCGCAGGCAATCTTACTGACGATTCCCTTCGGTATCGGCATGGGGATGTTCTTCGCGCCTGTGACGGTGCTGATACTCCAAAGCGCTCCGGCCAACAAGAGCGAGCTTGCCATCGTGCTGATGGATTATGTGCGTTTCGTGGGCGGGAGTTTTGGCACGGCATTGGCGACGAACAATATGGAGTACTTCAAAGCCCTCAATTTCGATAGAATGGTAGAAACACAAAACAGCGACTATGTGGAGCATTTTTTGCATAGATTTGCAGAGCTTTTGGGCATGGGAGAAGCCCTCGTGCGCGAGCTCTTTCGCAATTTCGAGCTATTCATGAGCTACGACTACGGCTTTTACAACACCTTCATGCACGCAGGCTATTGGGCCCTATTGGGAGCACTCTTTGTCGTAGCGCTCTTCGTGACACCACGTTTTGGGAGAAAATCATGCGATGGATAGTACTCTTTTTGCCGCTGCTGCTGATGGCGGGCGAATTTACGAAAGTTTTGGAAGGGGTGCAAAAGGGTAGGCTCTTGCAGGCCAAAGATTTCCAAGCCAAGGCGATGCGAGCGCTCTACTTGGCACAAAAGGCGCAAAATCTTCCGAGCCTCGACGCTACGCTCGATGCGGCCAAGCTGCGTGAAACGCCCACGATGTATCTGCATCTGCCCCGCCAGCCGGTAGTGGGGCTGCCTATGGGCAAAAAGACGCATATCGAGGGTGCGTTGATGCTGCGCTATCCACTCTTTAGCGGATTTGCCATCACCTCCATGATCCAAAAGAGCCGCTTAGAATATCTTAAAGCGAAACTAACTAAAAAGGATCTGCAGCGCAACCTCTACCTCGAAGCGGCCAGACTCTACGCCGCCCTCTATGCAGCCAACGAGGAGGTATCGGCACTGCAAAAAGCGTACGCCGCGTTGCGCCTTTCGTATAAAAAGGCGCAGGGGCTTTACGATCAGGGCTTGGCGCCGCTGAGTGACGTGTACAATATCGAAGCGAAGATGTATGCCATCAAGGCACAGCTCGCAAGCGCACAGGCGCGGCAAAAGAGTGTAGCCAATACATTGGCGTATCTGAGCGGCTACAAACCAAAAGCTACGCAGCTGCCGCATATCACGCTGCCCCAAACGAGCACGCTTTTGCAGCGTGCCGATATCGCGGCTCTATCCAAAGAGCTCGCCATCGGCAAGAGCCAAATAAAACTGGCCAAATCGACTCTCTGGCCAAAAATTGGTATAGAAGCGAGTTTGAAACGTTTCGGTGATAGTATCGCCTTGGATGGGGATGGGTATCGCAATGCCGATGAGAGCTACGTGGGCATCGGCGTGCGCTACAATCTCTTTCATGGCATGGGTGACATGCACAAAATCGAAGCTGCAAAAGCAGCCTATTTAGCCAAGCGAAGCTACTTTAACGACTATGTACAAAGAGCGAAAACCGACCTTGCAAACGCCAAAATCAAGCTCGGTGCGCTCCAAGAAAAACTTGCTTGGGCCAAAAAGCAGCTTCGAGCCGCCAGGGAATATGCGCGGCTCGTGCAAGGTCGCTACGACAATCAATTAGCCAGTGCGGACGAGCTGAGCCGCGCTATCGCGCAAGAGGCTGAGGCCAAAGCGAAGCTTGCAGCGGTGCGCTCCGAGATTTTTGCGCAAAAATGTACGGTGGCGCTGATGATGGGTTTGCAAAGTTTTCAAAGGGCCGTGCGATGAAAATTTCCTTGGTGCTCGGCAGCGGCGGTGCCAGAGGGTATGCACATATCGGCGTCATCGAAGAGCTCCAAAAAGCCGGCATCGAGATCGTCTCTATCAGCGGCTCTTCCATGGGAGCGCTCATCGGCGGTCTCTATGCCGCGGGCGGGATGGAAGCGTACAAAGAGTGGGTTTTGGGGCTCGATGTGTGGGATGTGGTGGGGCTCTTTGATCTGAGTTTCGATAAGCGAGGCTTCATCCGCGGCGAGAAGGTTTTTGCGAAGCTGCGCCAGATCATAGGCGAGATAAAAATCGAAGAGCTGCCTATCAAATACACCGCCATCGCCACCGATATCAAGCACAACAAAGAGGTATGGTTCCAAGAGGGCGATCTGCTTACGGCCATGCGGGCCTCTATTTCGATCCCATCCTTTTTTACGCCTGTAGAGTTTAAAGATATGCTCCTCGTCGACGGCGGCGTACTCAATCCTATCCCCGTGGCGCCCACCATGAGCGACCATAGCGACAAGATCATCGTCGTCAACGTCTACGGCGATGCCCCGAAGCCACAAATCGCGATTCCTTCCAAGGAGCGCGAACGTAAAAAGCGCCTCGAAAAGACCAAAACGAAACTCAAAAACCAGCTCTCCACCCTCATCAAAGACGATACGAAATTTAGCATGTTCGATATCATGGATATGAGCTTCGATACCATGCAGCGGGCGCTGACGCGCTATCGCCTGGCCGCCTATCCGCCCGATCATCTCATCGAGATCTCCAAAGACATCTGCGGCACCTATGACTTTCACAAAGCATACGAAGTGATCGAAGCGGGACGCATCGCAGCAAGGGAGTTTTTGCTGCGATTATGAGTCTTTTTTATGCTCTAAAAGTGCGAATATGCCTACACTTTGCTTTTTGCCCGTCATGGCGTAGTAGAGCTCGTAGTAGTTGTTGATGATATACTCAAAATCGCTACGCGCCTCTTCGTCGCACGCTACGAGAAGCGACGCACCTTCTTGGATTTCGAGGCTGTCGTCCGGCATCAGTACCGACCTGCGTACATGTTCATCTTCGTAATGGTAAAGTAAAAAGACGATACGGTTTTTCTTACGGTAGTCTTTACGGGAGCGGCGTAGCACCTCGAGAGTGATGGAACGTCCTCTTTGGAGCTCTTTGCATAGTGCATAGGCATTCTCTTCTGATAGTGTAACCTCGAAGACATCGGGGTTTTTGCCGATGGTGGCGCTGAGTCTGCCTACCACATGCATCGCCCAGTCGTTGTCTTTGTAGTGGATCATGCGCACGAAACGGTTGGCCATGGGACGGGCGATGAAGTTGTAGGTGTACTTGGCCAGGATACGCTCGAGGATGTAGATACGGTCGATGCGCGCCGATTTGAAGACGCTGATATCTTCGAGGCTATTTTCGCGAGCGACTGTGTAGATGGCTGGATTGAGCTTCTTGGCGGTCGAGAGGATGGTGAGATTGATCATGTCGTCTTTGGTTCCGGCGATGATGCAGCTGGCCTCTTTGATGCCGGCTTTGAGAAGCGTTTCGATATCTTCGGCGTCCCCGTAGATGGCACTTTGCTTACGCTGCTTGTACTCCTTTGCCTTGATGTCTATGAAGACATATTCGATCTGGGCACGTTCCAGGGCTTCGGCCAGCGCTTTTCCCATCCGTCCTGCGCCACAGATGATATATTTACCCTGCGTGGGCAAAAATTCTCGCTTGCGGATGCGCAGGATATGGCCGAAAATCCACATCTCTAAAAGCCAGATATAGGGTGCGGCGATGGCGAAGTAGAACCTGTCGGAGATGATTTTGAATGGATCTTCGATGTTGCGGATACCGATATTGCGTAGATGTTCGGTATTGTCCTTGGTAGTGGATTTGACGATGATGTTGATCTTTTTGTTGAGCAGTTTGCACATGAGTGCGATTTTGGCGTTTTTGACGTCGTCTTCGAAGAGTATCACCACTGCCTGACAGAGTTTGTGGTGGATGCCAGCAAGTTTGAGGGTTTCTGGCTTGGTCGTGTCGGCGCTGATGGCGGGGACTTCGGGGATGAAGTTTTCGAGCTCTATCTCTTCGATCTTCTCTTCGTTTTTGTCCACCACCACGGTGCGGATGCCTTCGCCGCTGAGACGTTTAATGATCTCTTTGGTGACGTTGTTGTAGCCCAGAACGATGATAAAGGGTTCAGTGAGTTTTTGCACCTTGGAGCGAAAGCGGGCGATGGCCAGTTCGCGTGCGAGTTTTTTATCCTGGATGAGGGCGATGATGTTTCCTATGCCGTAGAACCAGCCGATGACTGTCAGATAGATACAAAAGCTCACCCACAACCGCTGGGGATATGTGAAGGTGTAGGGCGCTTCTCCAAAACCTATGGTGGTGGCCATGTAGCTAACGAAATAGAAGGCATCGAAAAAGTTCATGTAATAGACATGTCCCTGGTCGTCGCGGCCGGGAATGAGGGTCATGCCCAAAATGGAGATGGTGAAGGTGATGATGATCACCAAAAAAGGGATCCGCATCCGATGGATGATGATCCATGCGCTATTGGATTCCATAGTTACCTTTTGGATTTGAGGGTATCGCCGATAAAAAGCAACACTGAGACGATATTGGCCAGCAGTGCACCACCACTCATGGAGACGATGGCGACGATATATTCGAGATCGAGATGGCCGATCCCATATACTCCCAGTGCCCACACGCTCGCTGCACCGATGAGCTGAATGTCTGCCACGAGGCTGGTGGCTAAAAGCACCGATCCCAACTGGGTCTTGTCACCGAGTTTGAGGATAGTGGCGATGAGGTTGACGACGATCGCCGCGAAGAGTTCGTAGCGACTGTGATATTCGAGATTTGCCGGATTGCCGTAGAAAAAGCCGAAGTTCGTGGTCATCGCGAGAATGAAGAAAAACCCGCTTATCACTTTTTGGATGTTCATGCGACTCCTTTGGGTTTAGTGTAGAATGTCAATACTTATAGTTCAATTAAAGGCGTATGATGAAACGGAGTGCCGGCATCTTGCCCTATCGCTGTAAAGATGGGAAACTGCAGGTCTTTTTGGGGCACTTGGGTGGTCCTTTTTGGGCCAAAAAGCAGCGCAGCTGGGGAATCATCAAGGGGGAGATAGAAAAGGACGAAACACCAATCGAGGCGGCCAAACGCGAGTTTTTCGAAGAGACGGGCAAGCAAATCGAGGGGGATTTTATGGATTTGGGCAGTGTGCGCACTGCCAACAAGGAGGTGCGCATCTACGCTACCGTGCAGGATCTTTCGGGTGATATCACATCCAATATGGTGCAGATGGAGTACCATGGAAAGCAGCTTCGCTTTCCGGAAATCGACAAGGCCGCATGGTTCGACATAGAGGCGGCCAAAGATCTGCTCATCGCATACCAGGTGCCCTTTTTGGAACGGTTGGAAAATCTGGCGCAAAAAAAGTGTGCGAGTAAGAAGTAATTAAGAAAACACGATATATGATAAAGGTATAACAAAACCTAATAAAGGGGAGTGAATGAGAAAACTGTTGATCGGTCTGTTGGTCATGGCTGTAAGCCTCATGGCAAAAGACGTGAGTACCTATCTGTACGGCAAGTATGAAAGTGCCGACGCTGTCAAGCAAGCCCTCAAAGCACACGGCTTTGCCACCGTGGGCGAATACGACGCCATGGGCGATCCAAATTACCACATCGTCGTTTATACCTCAAATGAACTCAAAGCGATGGCTTCCAAAAAAGATCGTGGCTTTGCAGGTGTGCAAAAGGTACTTGTGGATAGCAAAGATCATATCCTTGTCTTGACGAATCCCGATTACTTCGTCGTGGCGTTCATGCAAAAAGATTTGGACAAAAACAAACTCGCAGCGGTTTCGAAGCGTCTCCATGCGGCTTTTGGAGATCTTACGCCTTCGAAACAAAAACTCAAAGAGAGTAAACTCGCAGGCTATCACTTCATGTTCGGTATGCCCTACTATGAAGATATGATCACTGTGGCCAAAGGGAGCAATCTCGCACAAAAACTCGAAAAAAATGCGGGCTCACGCGTAGTGTTCAAGCTTCCTTTGCAAGGGGCAGTGCTCTATGGCGTCTATATGGACACGCCCGATGGAGAGAAGTACTACATTTCTAAACTGCATCAGCAAAAACACTGTGCATTCTTGCCATATATGGTTTTGATCGAAGGAAACAAAGCTAAAATTCTCAATCCTAAATACTACCTCGCGATTTCTCTGCCCGATCTTTCATTGGGGCAATTCATGAGAATTTCTACCACACCGGGACATATCACCAATTTCTTCAAATCCCTCTTCAAATAGGAGCTATCGCCCCTGGGGCGATGGCACCATCTGTAACCTTCGTATCAGCATCTTCGCTCGTATTTTTCTATACCGTTGTGAGTGGAGTTTCGCTCGTTCTTTGGCGTCGAGCATGCGGGCTTGCCACAAAAGATCGGATCTTGCTGGATGTTTGAGATCGAGGACGGTGCCTGTGGATTTAGCCGGCAAGAGCAGCGGATTGTCATGGCACATTTCGCAGCTTTTTGCTTGCTTTCCTATGGTATGGGGCGCATAAGGCAGCCATACGGCGATGGGGCGGCCAGCGAGGGTATGGACATCATCAAAAACTACACTTCCGTTTGCGTCGCGATAGCTGATGCGATACTGGTACAAAGGGCGATAGAGCTTGATTTTGCCATCGCGCCTATCCACCGCGAGATAGAAGTCCTCCCACCTGCGAAAGCGATAGCCGCTGTACCAGATGCCTTTATGAAGCGTGCCGTCTATGAAATCGGGCATCCGCGGCGGAGGCGGCGTGGGGCTATGGAGCGCTTTTTGTAAAAAGGTGCGCAGCCAAGGATCTTCTTGGAGCGTGAGGCGTCGCCACTGTTTGTAGTGGGCGGTATCGTCGCGAAAGAGGGAGAGTTCGTAGGAGTTGATCTGCCATGAAGCGTGGCATGCGATGCAGGCGATGCGCTTGTGGTAGGCAGGATGGTTGGAGCTGCTGGGGTGAGGATGGCACGCCTTGCAGCTGAGGGTTTTGGCTTTTGGGTGCAGCCTCGTGTGGCAGTCGGTACATGTGAGCCCAGCTTCATAGTGCACGTCGGGTGCGAGGTGGTGGTAGTCGATGCCATACTTCACGGGCGGATAGGTGCCCTGAGGCGAAAGTGGGGCGCGATAGCTCCTGTCGTAATCTTTGGGAAACCAGCCTAAGAAGTCTGTACCTATGTACTCTTTGTTGTGGCATGCGAGGCATTTGTCCATCGTGGCTTTGGCTCGGGCGAAGTGTACTTTTGGTGGATGGGGATGGTGGCAAGCGAGACAGGAGTTCTCATCTTGAGGAGGAAGGTGGCAGCGTAGGCATTTGCGACGCAAAAAGTCATCCACTAAATCGGTGACTTTTTTGATGGTTTTGGGTGGATGCGGGAGCGTTTGGAGCGTGACATTCCCTTCGATGCTCCATGCATGGTGTGTGATGGTGAGCGCTTTTTGGAGAGTAAAATGGAGCGAATGGCGCACGTCACGAGCCTCTTTGGGGTGGCATGTGATGCAGGTGCCGGCCTGAAGTGCGCTCAGAACGAGGAGAAAGGGAGCTACTTTTTCAAACATGGCGTCATCCCACGCAAGAAGAGTTTTTTGGATCGAGTAAAATCACGATAGATCGGATCGTTGTAGCCGGTATGGCACAGGATACAAGTATAGGCCTGGAGGATTTTTGTAAGCTCCTTGGCGTTGAAGCTGCGCGCATAGGTACGTGAGGTACTTTGGAGTTGATGGCCCTCGGGTGTTTCGAAAGCGTCGATGGGATAGGAAAAGGGCATACCGCTGGCGCGAGAATCGTAGAATGGTGCAAAGGCGATACGCCCCTTTTCGATATGCAAAATTCCTCTACCAAGCCCCAAGGATGCAGGATCGAAATGGCAGTCTTGGCAGCTGCGCGCTTTTTTTTGAGTAGTGTGAGGATCCCATCCGGCCATCGCCATGGAGACGAAGCGCTTTTGGACTTTGCGTCCGTGGAAAATGGTCGCTATCACTTGGCAGCCCGGTGCGAAGGGCATGATCTTTTTGTTGTAGCCGATGCCGAGTGTAGGGTGTTCCCAACGCAAGAAACTGCGCAGCTCTTGCCACTGTCCGGGTGTGCGCTTTTTGCTGATCCAATCGAGTTGACGGCCACTGTCGAGATAGACCTCATGGCAGCCGTAGCAGCTGGGCGTCCAGGAGCTATGGCAGGCCGTGCATGCCAGGCGTTTGTGGATGGCGAGCGTATGGTAGGGACGGCGGCTCGATGGTGTAATAAAGAAGGCCTTGCCGTCGCGCTTGCGAAAGAGCGTGACTTTGCCCGATCGCAGCTGCACATTATAAAGAGGCGTTCCTTTTTTGTGCGTGATGGCGATTTTGCCTGTAGGGAGGGGGATTTTGGCGTTGATGGCGGCGAGTTTCGCTGCCAAGGGGTAGTGCATAGCATCGTGTAAGCGGGGTGCATGGCAGTCGATACAGGAGATATCCTCGGCGCCCTCCATGTGCTCATGGTATTTGCCATCACCCATGACGCCACGCTCTGTGTGGCAGTCGATACAGTCGAGTTTGGCTTTGGTGTGGTGGATATCGGCTGGAAGGGGATAGTAGTAGCGATTTTTTTCGATTTTGTGGCTGAGCTGTCCATGGTGATAGGGTGTGCCGTACCCTTCACTTTCGAATTTGCCAAAATAGGCCAGACCGATGCGATCGGAACGGTTGTGGCACTTGAGGCAGTTGCTCGATGGGATACGTGTGCTCAGGCGTGGATGGAGAAGCTTGCTGCCTTGCCATTTGGCTTGGCTGATGCGGTGGCAGTCTACGCATCCACCACCTCTTGGAGCGTACCCTTTGGGAAAGATCGATTCGTTTTGGTCGATATGGCATGCAGCGCACATCTTGCGAAAATGGCTTTGGGCAAGTGTCAGATTCGATTCGTCCATCTTTGCATAGACGCCGTGACTGGGGCGTATCGTAGAGGTTTCTTTGAACTGGTAGCGTAGCACATCGTAAACACCGTGCATATCGTACATGATGGAGTGCTGGATGCGATCGATGATAGATTTGTGACACTTTGCACAAAATATTTTCGCATGTTGGATGTGTGCTGGATGTAAGACGATGCCGCGGTGCGCCAACTCTTTTGAGCGTGTATTCTTGTCGCCACCGTGGCAACTGGCACAGCCAAACTCTTTATAGGGATGGTAGGCATCTATAGGTGTGGTATTCCTATGGCAGGTGATGCAGCCATCGGGTGTTTTGGCAAAGAGATACAAAGAGAGCAGAAAAAGGAGTATCGGTATCATGAGGGGGCGAAAAGCGTCCCTCATGAGAGATTATTTTCCTTGTACGACAGGAAGAGGAGAGCGTGTATACGCATACATAGATGCATCGTAGACGCCGACGTTTTTGTCACCTGCGAGGAATTTGAGCACGAACCACGTACCGGTAGCAAGGTGGCCGGTGTTGCAGTAGACGATGACAGGTTTAGCGAGATTGATGCCATCTTTTTTCACCATAGCTTTTGCTTCGGCGGGAGAGACGAGTTTGAAGACATTGCCTGATTTTTTCGCGAAAAGATAGGCAGAGACTTTTTTTGCTCCAGGGATGTGTCCGTGTTTGAGGAGGCGTTTGTCTTTGTCTTGTCCGACGAAGTGTTTCATCTCTCTCGCGTCCGCGAGTTGGGCATCTTTGTTGACCATGGCGCTTTCGACGTCTCTCCATGTGCGTACGTCTGCAGCGGAGTATTTAGGAGTGAAGTTGCCTTTTTTCACAGCAGGTGTCGCAGTGCTGAGCTGACCTTTCCACGCTTCGATACCGCCATCGAGAATAGCGACGTTTTTAAGACCATAGACCCAAGCGGTCCAAAGACCTCTGGTCATGTCGGTATATTTTTTGCCTTTTTTGACATGTGCCACGAATACGACGGTGGAGTTGTTAGAGATTCCGGCATTGCGGAAAAGTGCTTGCACTTGTTGTGGTGTATCGAGGAGGTGCTTGATGTTGCCGAACTCTCCCATGAAGAATTTTTTCTTAGGGATATTGACAGCGCCAGGGATATGTCCTTTTGCATAATCTTTAGGGCTGCTGACATCGACGATGACCACCTCTTTGGCATGTTTGGCGAGCCAGTCTGCAGAAACGACGTGTGTGGCGGGAACGCTTACGGCGAATGAAGGCAGTGCCATCAATCCCGCGATCAAGAGTGAGCTGAACAGTTTTTTCATAGAGACTCCTTTAATAAAGTTGTTTTAGCAGCCAAGATCATCTTCAGACTCTTCGGAGGCTGCAGGTGCGTTTTGTTGTGCGGCTGCAGGTTGCTCAGCAGCAGGTTGTGCAGGTGCTGCAGCCGCAGGAGCGGCTTTTGGACAAGTCGCCAACAACGCATTATTATAGCACGCAAAAGCAACTTTGCTGTTTGGGTCGGCCTGGATGGCCATTTTCGCGAATTTTTGCGCCTTTTTGATATCGCCCGCTTTGAGCGCTTCGTCGCACAGCTGTTTATATTTGGCGACGATTTTCGCCGCGCGCTCTTGCTGTGCTTTGCCGTTGCCGTGGGCTACGAAGGAGAGAATAACAGCACACACCAAAAGAACTGCACCTACTACTGCCGGTACTTTAGTACTACTCATTTTCTACGCTCCTTTTAGAATCTACGATTTTTTTCATGGTATGCATGAAGATGCCGAGGCCGACACCCAGCACGACGGTGACGAGATAGGATGATGTAAACATGTCACCGCCGATGAATTTGTCGATAGTGAAGCGGCCCAGGTAGCCTGAATTGGCGAAATCTTTGATGCCGTCGTATGTGTCGAAGAAAAACCACATTCCCACGAACATACCTACCACAAATGCGAAGGCATCCACTTTACCCGTGACCATCCCCACGACAGAAGTACCCGGACACCATCCCGCCATGATCATACCCACGCCAAAGATAATACCGCCCACGAGGTAGGGCCATACATACGTAGGAGGGATGAAGACTTTGGAAAAGTCCATCCATTCCATCCAACTAAAGATAACCACCCATGTGGCCGCCGTAAGAATAGCGGCGATCATGGTCTGGGTGACACGAAGATTGCTAAAATAAAAAACCGGTGCGATGTGCTTGGAGGTACCGAAACCCGCGCGTTCGAGAATGAAACCGAAACCGATTCCTATCAAAAGTCCATAAAAGAGATTGAGATTGCTCGAAATCTGACCGGTGGTGAAGAGAGGATAGAGATGTTCCATTACAGCCCCTTCCACTGTTTTTTAAACAGAGGTGCGAGAAACATGCCGGCACCAAATGCGCTGAGCATGAATATCCATGCACCTACTGAAAAGCCGCTGGCTCCACTGAGAGCCTGCCCACTGGTACAGCCACGAGCCAAGCGTGTAGCGTAGGCGATGAGCACGCCACCCAAAAAGGCAAAGAAGATTCTCTTGGCAGAGGAGTATCCTTCGCCTTTGTCGAGAGATTGTTTGATGCGGCCCGCAAGCAGTGCGCTTATGAAACCGCCTATCATCACCCCTACGACCTCTACGACGATCCAGTTTGAGAGTGCGTTACCGTGGCGCAGATATTTACCTGCGTAGGCGTTGTGTGCGAAATCGGGATCGACAGAGTAGAGCAGCTGAGCCATCGTGCGTGCGAATGCGCCGCTCGCACCCAGCCCCTGGCCGGCCACTGCGTAGGCGATGAAGAGCAGTGTACCCAGCAGTATGCCTGACAATACGGGATTCCAATAACCCTTTTCTTCCATACGACCTCCTTACGAAAAACCTAAGCTATGGATATGCCATGGGTCACGAAGCCCAGCACATCACATCTGACCAAATCTTAGCACAACCAAACTTCATCCAAATTAAATCGCATCGATTAGTAAAACTGGTATGCAACGATTAGTTAAATTGAACGAACCACGAAGGTAGCGCTGTTCTCGTATTTGTTCCAAGAAAAATTATTATAAATCAAACTTATTGAAATAGCTTAGGGGCGGGCGCATTTTCCTGTTTTTTTCATAAAAGAGTGCGTGTGCAGACCGCGAAGTAGCGTAGAGCGCTTCAAGACATTAGAAAAATGTATAAAAACGATAGTATTGTATTATGTACAAAATCTTTGCAACTGCGTAAAAATCGGACAGTTCACAAGAGGCAATTTTGTTGACACCATAAAATAATCTTATTATAATGGATGTGCGTTGCAACAATTGCAAACCAATCGAAGGAGTAGACAATGAAAAAAATCGTGGCGTTGAGTGTCGTAAGTGCTGTAGCACTCTTTGCGACCAACGGAGACAATCTGATAGGACTTGGTGCGAAAGCACGCGCCATGGGCGGCGTGGGTATCGCTACATACTATGGAGCGGAAAACACCCTTTCTAACCCTGCGCTCATCGCAAAATCCAAAGGCGGTGAAGTGGCTTTCGGTGCTACCTATTTCGCACCTACCGTCAAGGCAAATGGTGTGAAGAGTTCTGCAGATACCAACGTCATCCCCGAAGTATCCGTCTCTGAAAAGATAAACGACGCATGGGCATACGGTATAGGTATGTACGGTTCGGCCGGTATGGGTGTGGATTATCGCGATTATCAAGGAACCGATCCTTATCTTAACATGAAAGCACGCACGAACCTGCAGCTGATGAAGTTCGCTCCTGCAGTGGCATACCATAGCGGTGCTTTAGCTGTGGGTGTGGCTCCGGTCGTGCAGTATGGAAACCTTGATATCGCATATTACAACATCATGTCAAATAAATGGGTTGGCCAAGGTTCTACTGAAGATTTTGGCCTTGGATTCGAAGCTGGTCTAACGTACGACCTCATGGAAAATCTACGCGTGGGCGCCGTGTACAAATCTTCCATTAGTATGACATATGATCATACGTTGAGCGTAGCGAGTGCACCGTTTGGGATGAATATAAGTGACAAACTCGAGCAACCTGCGGAGTACGGCATCGGGCTTTCGTACGATATGGACAACTTCACTTTCGCGTTTGATTACAAACGCATCAAGTGGTCCGATGCGGATGGCTACAAAGATTTCGGCTGGGATGACCAGGATGTCTATGCGATCGGCGCGAAGTATGAAACGGATGGCTACTGGGCGGCAGTCGGTTTTAATTATGCACAAAATCCTGTGGCAAATTATGCGACAACAGCTGGAAACAATCCAAAAGCTATTATGAATACCTTTAACTATCTCATGTTCCCAGCAACGGAAGAGACGCACTACACTGCAGGAGCAGGAGCGAAAATCACCGAACATCTCTCACTCGATTTCGACATCGTCTATGCCCCCAATAAAACCGTGACAACTACTGGTTTTGCAGGCCCTCTTACCGTCAAACACCAAGAGACTTCCGTAGCCTTCTCTATGCGCTACGATTTTTAATCCTATCGGAGAGCCTCTCTCCGATAGTGCATATTCCTCTTATTATTCAAGCTCCGCAAGGGGACGTGAAAGATAGTAGCCTTGCGCATACTCAAACCCCAAATCCACTAAAATATCGAAGACTTCACGATTTTCTACGAACTCCGCCACCGTCGTAATGCCGTTTTCCTTGGCAAAGAGCAGGATAGATTTTGCCATGGAGAGGGAGATTTTCGATTCAGGCAGGCTTTTTATGATGGTGCCGTCGACTTTGAGGATGTCGATGGGCAGATGGCGAAACATCTCGAAATTGGAATATCCGCTGCCAAAATCGTCGATGGCGATGGCTATCCCCAACTCTTTGAAACGTTGGAGTCTTGTTTGCATCGCTGCGATATCTTCGATGGGTTCGTTTTCCAAAAGCTCGATGGTCAGATAGCTTGCCAACGCTTTGTTGGCTTCGATGGCTTCAAGGATGTTGGCGAAAATGACGTTATCGGTGATGTCCGAAAAGTTGAGATTGACGCTGATGGGCTTTTTGTGCTGCGCGATGGCGCGAAAGACCACCTCCAAGACGCGTTTGGTCATTTGGGTATAGAGGGTGGTATAGGCGATCTGCTCCAAGAAACTGCCCGGAAAGAGTATCTTGCCGTCGGCTTCGAGGCGCACCAGCGCTTCATATTTTTTGGGGGTTTTGGTAGCGATATCGTAGATGGGCTGGTAGTGGCAAAAGATCTTGTCGTTTTCGAGAGCTTCTTTGACGATGTTGATAACGTCGCTGCCTTCCTTTTTGATGGCGTCATCACGATAAGCGATGCGGTTGCGGCCGGCACGCTTGGCGCTATAGAGCTGCTCGTCGGCGTTTTTGATGGCTTCTTTGATGGAGTGGTAGCGATACGGATGCAGCGTCACGCCGATAGAGACGGTCACTTTGATGGAGTGGCCTTCGTAGATGAAGTTTGTGTTTTCGAAGGTTTGGCGAATGCGCTCGGCGATGGCGAGTGTGGCCTCGTCGCTTCCGGGGCTTCGCAAAAATATCAAAAACTCTTCTCCGCCGTAGCGAATGATCACGTCGTGATTGCGCAGCACCGCCTTGAGAGTGTCACTCGCTTTTTTGAGGATAAAATCGCCCGCTTTGTGACCGTAATTGTCGTTGATCTTTTTGAAATGGTCGATATCCACCATCATGATGGCGTATTTGTTCGGATCCACGCTTTCTATGAACTGCTTCATGAAGGTTCTGTTGTACACATGTGTCAATGGATCGGTAACAGCACGCCTGCGTGTGATAAGGAACAGGTAGAGCTGATAGGCCAAAAGGATGCTCAGCAGTACGAAGATACCGAATATCACCAAAAGGGTATTGCGTAGCGGCGTGAGAGTTTGTGCGATGGTTTGGGGCAGGGAGCTTGTAAA
The DNA here is from genome assembly GCA_027024145.1 of Campylobacterales bacterium. Taxonomy (GTDB): domain Bacteria; phylum Campylobacterota; class Campylobacteria; order Campylobacterales; family Nitratiruptoraceae; genus Nitratiruptor. Next base: position 10,225 of record JALVTF010000006.1, on the reverse strand, counting down.
GTCGATGGCCAGAATCGCCTGGACTTTTCCGCCAAATCTAAGTGGATGCAGGTACGTAATGGCCAAGAAGCGCGAATCTTTATGCGAGATAGTGCCGTCTTTTCCGCTTGTGTAGATACGGTCCCATCGTGCGATATCCACATCCAGTTTCTGGTCGAAAAAGCCTTTGTCTTCATGGCTGCCGTCGAGGAGGTAGCGGTATTGGCCGTTGGCGTCGCGATAGAGGATATAGACATATTTGTAGGGTTCTGCCGCTGCGATTTCCAGTGCGCTTTCGAGACGGCGACGCAGTTTCGCATCTTTGCGAAGCGTGGCATAGACATCTCCCGCGATGGAGCGGTGCAGATAGGTATCGATATTTTTGGCGATACGTTTGGCGTGATCGAGATAGAGATGTTCGAGATTGCCGTTGAGAGCCGCTTCGGTGTGCTGGATCTTGACATACATGTATCCCAACAGCAGCACAATCATGGAGATAAAGAGAAATATGGTAAAGCGAATCTCTTTCACGGCCTATCCTCTATATATTTTGCGAACTCTTGCGGCAGCGTGATGTTGTGCTCTTGCAAATTTTTGCGCAAGAAAATGATATTGGGGCGCCCCTTTTGCCAAAAAAAGCCTCCTATCGCCTCTTTAGTGTGCTCGAGGAGCAAGGGATAGGACCCCACGAAGAGCAGCGCATGGGCAGGGATCGTAAGATTGACGTCGTGATGGTACTCAAAGACGATATCCGCATCCTGTGCGTGCCGCACGATGACCACCATGGGAATCTCTTCTAACAGGGCTCTTTTGGCTCGATCGTCCACCCAGACCTTGATGACAGCTTTGTGAGGGAAAACAGCGTGGAGAATGAGTGCGTATATCTGCTCCTCCACGTTTGCAAAGAGTGAGAGCGCGAGAGCTACGAGAATCACTATCTTTTTCAAAACGTGTACTCCATGCTCAAGATATAGCGTCTATCGAAGACCGGGATGGATGATGCGATACTGCGATAGGCCTGTTCAAATCCCTCGTCTAACAGGTTTTGGGCTTTGAAGCCGAGTGTAAGGTCCGGGCTGTAGTGGTACTGCAGTGCCAGGGTGTAGTCGAGTGCTCGTTTGACATGGATAGTATAGAAGGTGTAGTTTTTTTTGTAGAGCAGTTCGTTATATATATCGAATTTTCCGTAGCTGCACAGTGTGCGCAGATTGATTTGCAAATCGGGGGAGAGTTTTCTTTTGGAATTGTCCCCTTTGACGATGTCGAGCATGAATCGGTCGTTATCGAGTGTATAGGCGTAGTTGAGTTCCACGAAATCGTAGTACTGTTTGTCCGGCTGGTTGTAGTAGCCGCGAGCGGGGCTGTAGCTGATGTAGTCTTTGATATGTTTGAGTCCGCCTTTGAGTTTGAGCGTATGGGCCGCATGTTTGTAGATGCCGCCGAATGTGAGGAGCTCTATGGTAGGGAATTTGAGACGGGGATTGGCACGCAGCGGCATATCATTTGGAGAGTAGAGGCTAAAAAACTGCGCCGGAATGTAGGTTTGAGTATAAAAGCCTTTGAACTGCCATTTGCCCAGGTTTTTAATCAGCCCGATGCGAAGGATCTTTTGGTTGTGGTCTTTCACGCCGTGGGCGTAGCGGTAAAAATCTCCCTTGAGCGAGAGGATGAGGAGTGTATCGGGATCGAAGCTGTAGCTATCCTCCGCATAGAGTGAAAAAAGATTGACGTGGCTGTGTGAATCGCTGAGAAAGCTGTCGAAATTGCCGTCGCTTTTGTAGCCTTTGTATTTGTAAAAACCTCCCAGCAGCAAGGAGTTTGCGCGGCTTTGGATGTGCTTTTTGCATTTGATGGCGGCGATGGTGTCGTCGTAGGTGATGTGGTAGCTATGGACGAATCCGCCGGAGGTGTAGATGCCGGGAGCATCTTCTTGGTAGCGGCGCGAATAGCGTAGTCTATCGAGGGAGAGTGTCCACTGCGCATTCCACAATCTCTTGCTGAGTTTGACGTAGCTGTGGTAGGCGTGGAGTCCGCCGTCACGAGGTTTGGCCGAAATGCCGTAGCCTATGAAGGGGTCTTTTTTGAGGCTGTAGTGCGCCGCTTCGAGGGAGTAGTCGGGTGTGGTGTATTGCAAAAAGGCCAAAAAATCTTTTTTGTCGCGTCTATATGTGTAGCCGCCGTGTCTATACTTTTTGGCCTGGAGGTCGTAACCGTGCACGTAGCCAAAGAGCGAGGAGTCATCGAAGAGCTGCGCGGTATACAGATCGAGCCCTTTGCTGCCGCGATGGTCTGTTATGATGCGCAGTTTGTTTCCCAGTTCGCGTGCGGGAAGCTTTGTGTAGACCTTGATGACGATGACGGCCGATTCGTCGCCGAACTCGATGGAAGAAGCGCCTTTGTAGACTTCGATATGGTCGATATACTCCACAGGCATCGCGCCCCAAATGAGCAAAGCGCTCCCAAACGACGCGCTCGTGACGTCGTGGTCGTTGATGTAGAGGCGTGCGATGGTGGGAGGAGCGAAGGTGGTGGAGACCAGGCTAAAGAGATTGAGGTAGTTGGGCGAGAGGGTGTAGTTGAGGCCCGGAACGGTGCGCAAGATATCGGCAAGTGTGTAGGCCTGCATGCGCTCGAGATCTTCCCTGGTATAGACATAGACAAATCCCGCGCTGTCGCTTTTGGTGATTTTGGAAAGTTCGCTCGCGCTGCGATAGGCTTGCAAAAGCGTATCGAGACTCTGGGCATAGAGCGAAAGAGCGAGAAAGATGAAAAAGATGTAGCGCATGGTCTGCTCCGTTGCTGGCTTTTGGAGATATTATCGAACGGAGGAAAAAATTATTTAAAAGCTACGCTAAAGATATTTTCGCCCCCCTCGTAGCGGTAGACGAGCGAAAATCCATGGAGGCGCAGGATGTTGTCCACCAGATAGAGCCCCAGGCCGAAACCGCTTCTTTTGCCCTCTTTGCTGAAAGGTTCGAGATAGTGGGAGAGTGGCTCTTTGAGGGGTGCGCCTTTGTTGGCGATGGCGATATGGTCTGTTTCGAGAATGATGGTGGCTTTGGAGTCCTCGGCATATTTGAGGGCGTTGTCGATGAGGTTTTTGATGGCGATGGCCATGAGGCGGTAGTCTGCTTGGATGATGGGGTTTGCGTGGCGCTCGATGATGAGGTCCTTTTTATCGAACATCCCGATATTGATGGCTTCGTCTAAGATATCACCGAGATGGAGATTTTCGAAGTTGGGTTTGATTTTGGAGTTGACCGCTTCGAGGGCGGCCAGTTCGTTGATGAGGGAGTTGAGCTTTTCGAAGATCTGCACCAAGCGTTGGCGCTGCTTGGGATCTTCCACCATTTCTGCTTGGATGCGCCCTTTCGTGATGGGGGTTTTGAGTTCGTGCATGATGTTGCGCAAAAGCAGCTTGCGCGAGTTTTGGATGTTTTTGAGGCTTTGTGCCGCGTTGTCGAGAGCAGCCGCCACTTCATTCAGCTCCTTGAATCCCTGGATATCCAGATCGAGATCGAGCTGGCCGCGGGAGAATTTGCCTATTTCGCGCGTGATCTTTTTGAGGGGCTTGAGTTTGAGCAGCATCAGGATGTAAATCATGAGCAAAAGCCCCAGCGTCACTGCAAAAATGATGGTGTAGAGGAGTTTGAGGGATGCCATGTTTTTGGAGATGTCTTTGAGCAGGATGACGTTACCGAAACTTTGGACCAGGAAATAGTAGCTGTCGTTTTTTTTGAGTACGAGCACCTGGCCGATGGGGAATTTGCGTTTCTTGATGGGCTGTGCGCCATCTAAGATAGCGCGCACTTCCTTGAGATGCATGATAGGGAGTAGATCGAGAGCGCGAAAGTTTGTAAGCAGTGTCTGGACGTCCTTGAAGTTGCTGAGTTGCAAGATGATCGCCTGCGAGACGTAGTCGAAGCGCTTTTGGCGCTGGTACTTCTCGGCGGTGGTGATATATTTGAGCGAAAGAAAATAGGCACCGGCGATGCCGAGAAACCCTAAAAGGAAGATGATCGTAATCCAAAGAAAGATAGAACTCTTTTTCATGGAACGAATTTATATCCCACACCGCGTACGGATATGATGTAGCGGGGATTTTTCGGATCCTCTGTTAACTTTTGGCGTATGCGGCTGATGATGACGTCGATGGTCTTGACCGACGCACTTTCACTGAGACTCTCGCACGCATAGAGCAGCTCTTCGCGATTGATGGGCTGATTGGGGTGCTCGATGAGGTAGCTGAGCACCTCGTATTCAGCCGGCGTGAGGGGAAGTGTTTTGTTCTGAAAGACGATTTCATGGCGGTTTTTGTAGATGCGAAACTCCGGCTCTTTGGGTGGTTTGGCGCGGCGGCGGGTGATGGCTTTGAGTCTGGCTTCGAGCTCCTTGGGATCGTAGGGTTTTGGCAGATAGTCGTCCGCTCCTAAGTCCAATCCTATCACTTTGTCGCTCAGATCGCTCCTGGCACTGCTGATGATCACAGGAATGTCGCTAAATTCGCGTAGCTTTTTTAAAATCTCGAGTCCATCCATGCCAGGTAACGTCAAGTCTAAAATCAGCGCGTCGTAGTCCTTTTCGATATGGAGCGCCGAGAGGGCGATAAAGGGATCTTCGTAGTTGGTCACTTCGATGCCGTACTTTTTGAGATATTCACTAAGGATTTCGGCGAGCTCCAAATCATCTTCGATCATTACCACTTTCATACACATCCTTTGCCCCCGCGAGGGGAGAAATTATTTGAGTACCAAGATGAGCGGCATACCTTGGCGTTTGATAAAGATCTTTTTGGGACCTTTGTATTTGGCGAAGGCTTTTTTGAGATCTGCTACGTTTGTGATGTTCATATCCTCTACGCCTATTATAACATCGCCCGGTTTGATTCCCGCTTTGTCGGCCGGGGAGTTTTCTTTGACGTTGGTGACGAAAACCCCTTTGACATCGCTTGGGATGTTGTACATGTGGCGGATGCGATCATCGAGGGTTTGGACCTCCAAACCTTTGAGCTCCGATACTGCACTGTTTGAGCCTGTCGGACGTTCGGCGAGTTTGACCGTCGTGGTATGGATCGTTTTATTGCGTTCATAGGTGATGCGCACCTTTTTGCCCGGAGGGTAAGAGCCGATGATCGATTTGAGTGTATTGGCGTCATCTACTTTTTTGCCGTCCACTTCGATGATGAGATCGCCTCGCTTGATGCCGGCTTTTGCCGCTGCGCTGTCTGGCTGCACATCCACGACCACAGCACCGTATTTATGGGCATAGACATCTTTGAGATTGCCGCGCAGGTCTTCGATTACGACGCCCAGATAGCCGCGTTCGATTTTTCCTTTTTCTATGAGTTTTTTGACTACATCTTTGACCATATTGGAAGGAATTGCGAATCCGATTCCGTTGTTGCCGCCGCTACGCGTGATGATAGCACTGTTGATACCGATGAGAGCTCCGCGGCTATCCACGAGAGCGCCGCCGCTGTTGCCGGGGTTGATGGCGGCATCTGTTTGGATGAAGTTTTCGTAGGTATTGATGCCCACGTTGTTTCTATTGGTTGCGCTCACGATCCCCTGTGTGACGGTTTCGCCGATTCCAAAGGGATTCCCGATGGCAAAAACTACATCCCCTGGCTTGATCTGCGAAGAGTCAGCCATCTTGATGGCTTTGAGACCCGTTTTGTCGATCTTGATGACGGCCAGGTCCGTAAGAGGATCTTTGCCGATCACTTTGGCCTTGTACTCTTTCGTATCACCCGGTAGTGTGACGGTGATTTCGTCGGCGTTGCGGATGACGTGGTTGTTGGTGACGATGTAGCCGTCACTGCTGATGATCACGCCGCTTCCCAGAGCACGTTCTACGCGGCTTCTTGGGATGGCGTTGTGAAACATCGGGCCGAAGAACTGCTTGAAAAAGGGGTCGTTGAAAAAGGGCATATTCTGCATCGAAGGCATCTTGATGCGCTTTTTGGTCGAGATGTTGACGACGCTTTGTTTGGCATCTTTGATGGCGTCGTAAAAAGAGAGTACGGTGTTTTGGCCGTTTCCTGGCATGACACGGTTGGTAACTTTGGGTGCTTCGTTGAAGTGAATCGTCGCAGCACTCAGCATCACGGCTGCAATTGTCGAAAGAATTACGACTCTTTTCATTTTTTCCTCCTCGAAAGTTTAATCATTGAAATGATATGATAAAAATCTTTACTATTCTTAATGGAAAATTAACGAAAGGTTAACGATGAAAGAGGTGATAAAAATCGCCGGAGGGATGCTGGCCGAAGCGTATGAGGAGAAAAAAGAGATCCATAAAAAGGCGAGCGTCGATTTGGTGACGCAGTTTGACGTGACGATAGAGGAGTATCTCAAAGAGGCGCTGGCTAAAAAATATCCCGATTTTGCCATCGTAGCGGAGGAGAGTTTCGACGGTACCATTCCCGATAGAGCTATCTTTATCGATCCTATCGACGGCACCACCAACTTCGTCCACCATATCGCCTACTGCTGCGTCTCCGTAGGCATTTGGGAGAATGGAGAGCCTATCGAAGCGGCTGTATACAATCCCATTTTAGAAGAGTTTTTCTATGCCAAAAAGGGTGGGGGAGCATTTTTAAACGAAGAAAAAATCACAGTGAGCAAAGCAGCGCAGCTCATCGATGCTCTCATCGCCACCGGCTTTCCCTATACAAAGGTCGAAATGGGCAGGGACTATCGCTTCGTCATCGATACGATGGCCCAGCTTCTGCCCAAGACGCGCGACATCAGAAGGCTCGGCAGTGCTGCGATAGATCTGGCCTACGTAGCCTGCGGGCGCTTTGCAGGTTTTTACGAGGTCAATCTCATGCCCTGGGACGTGGCGGCCGGTATCTTGCTCGTCCAAGAAGCTGGCGGCACGGTGACCAACCACGTAGGCGCACCCTACCGCTTCGGCGATATTATCGTCGCCTCAAACGGTCATATCCACGATGCGCTCATCGCAAATATGGGCATGTGGTAGGTTAAAATTTTATTGCTGATGTTACTAAAAAGCGGTATATGATAGAATTATGCAAAACGTACGAGAGGAGAAGTATGCGACAGGCATTTACACTCATAGAGATAATGATCGTTGTAGTGATTTTAGGTCTTTTGGCTGCATTGGTGGTGCCAAACGTCATAGGTCAGAGCGAACAGGCGAAGCAAAAGCTTGTCTGTGTGCAGATGAAGTCGCTCAAAGATGCCCTCGATAGCTTCAAAGTCCAAGAAGGCTCCTATCCTACCACCGAGGAGGGTTTGCAAGCGCTTGTGAAAAATCCCGACCCTCAAAAGTATAAAAGCTATCCACAAGGTGGGTTTTTAGGAAGCAAAAGCGTGCCCAAAGATCCTTGGGGCGGTGAGTACATCTACGTCAATAATGACGGTGATATCGATATTATCTCTTTAGGAGCGGATAAAAAAGAGGGGGGCAAAGGAGAAAATCGCGACATCAAGCTCAGCGAATGTCAAAAGTAAAAGCTTTTACACTCATTGAACTCCTTGTCGTCGTAGTATTAATAGGGATTATCACGTTTCTGGTGGTTCGTTTGCCACAGGTACAATCCAAGAGTGTCGAAGTCGATGCTCTGAGAGAGTTTCTTTGGCCACAGGGGTCGGTGACGCTCTATGCAGATGGAACTATCGAGGCACAAAAAGATGGCAAAAAGGTGCCGCTTCATCTTAGACTAACCGATCCCGTGGCTTATCGCTGTAAAAATGGGCTATGGGAAGAAGTAAATTTTGGCCAAAAAACCGGCCGGCGAATTGTTTTTACATATAGCATCCATAGTGGACTGGGATCGTATTTCGTTCTCAAATCTTCCCAAGGCTACTATGTATTCAAACCGCTTGCAATTATGAAAGCACATTCATTGGAGCAAGCAAAGCAACTCTTTTTACTTGCAAACTTCGCACCTGCTGCCGGAGAGTACTATTGAAGGCTTTTACTCTTATCGAGACACTGATAGCCGTGATGATATTTTTCGTGGTGGCAGGCGCTTTTTTCCATCTCTCTTCCAATGATAGACATCTGCTGCATCTCTCTTTGACACAGGATCTATTTGCCCTCAAATCGAGTGTAGCTATTATCGAAGGCAAGGAAGCGACGAATATGTACGAGCAGTTGCGTGATTTCAATATCACCAACGACGCTATCATACGGAGACTCAAAAGAGATTCGGTACATGTGCAAAAGAGTGTCGATATGGTAAATGAGATAAATCTCTCGCAAAAGAGTGCTTTCACAGAAACGATCTATAAAATTACTGCGCATGATGCGTATAATTCCCATAGTGCGTATGAAGTGGATCTACAATGAGGCGATCTTTTACGCTTTTGGAAATTCTCATAGCCGTTGCGATTCTCTCGATGCTGTTTTTGGCGATGAGTTATATCTTAGGACAGGCAAAATCTGTACAAAAATTACTCGAACGCAGTAGCCGATATGGAGTGAAAAAAAACATTTTGGTCAAAGTGCTCTACAATGATCTTTTACAAGCACAAAGCATAAGAATAGAAAAATCTCCTGAAAAGAACTACTGTCGCGTTTTTATTCGCACGGCGAATTCTTTGTATGACATCATCGAACCATACGTGGTATGGTATGTAAGTAAAAATCAAAAGAGCCTTATGCGGGCAGAAAGCTACAATCCCATAGCATTGCCGAATGACGAGCTGTTTTACTTAGATCGGTTTGCAAAAAATGTGCAGGTTTTTCGTATCTATCAAAAGGGTGAAAAACTCTTTGTCTATATCGATGAGGGTACACCTCTTTATTTTGAGATGGTAGGGCCGTCAGTGCAGGATGTTCATACGAAACATCGGCAGTAGCAGTGCCGTGACGATAAAACCGATCGTGCCTCCTACGAAGATGATGAGCATTGGCTCAAGAAGACTGAGGAGCGTATTGATACGTGCTTCGTTCTCTTCCATGTAAAGATCGCTGATGCTTTGCAAAATATCTCCTATCTCTCCTGTCTCTTCTGCTAGAGCGAGAGATTGGAGGAAGCTTTGATCGTAGGAAAATCTAGCTTTGACCAGCGCCGTGGAGAATCGTTTTCCTTCCACTACCTCTTTGAGCGCATTTTCAAAAATCTTTTTGAGTTTGCTATTTTCTATCGTAGTAGTTGCGAGATTGATAGCGTTTACATAGGTAATTCCGGAGTTTGTGAGTATATAGGTGAGATAGCTAAAACGTCCCAGTTCTTTGGAGAGAATAATATTTTTGATTATGGGAAGCCGCAAGAGTGCAGTGTCTATGACAAGACGAAATGGAGCACTTTTTTTGTATAGTATAGTTATTGAAGTTATGAGAATGAGTGCAGAAGCGATGAGGGTGATGATATTTTCTTGTACAAAGTGTCCACTTTCGATGACGAATCTCGTTATAGAAGGGAGCTCTTGATGAAGGCTTGTAAAAACTTTGACAATTTTTGGTACAACGGTAGTAAGCATAAAAGATATCATAAATATGGAGACCCCGACGATAAAGAGGGGGTAGATGAGTGCTTGGATCGTCTTGGAGGCTATTTTCTCTTCTTCTTGTAAAAATTTTGCCATCTCGAGTAAAATACGATCGAGTTTGCCACTTTCTTCACCTATTTTGATGGAGTTGACGATATAGCGAGGCAATCGGATAAAGTTTTGTGACTCTAAAGCATTATAGAGGGACTGACCCTCTTTGATCTGTATGAGGAGGTAATCGACGAAGCGTATGAGGCGTGTGCTTTCAAGCTGATTTTTGGTAAGATTGAGCGCACTTGCCAATGGTATGGAAGCTTTGAGATAGTGCCCCAAGACATTGAAGAGTTTGGCGAGCTCTTTTTTGTTGGCTTTTTTGCTGAGATGTATAGTAAGTTTTCGAGTAGGTCTGATATCGATAAGTACCAGATGCGTTAAACGGCTTTTGGCTTCTTCTATGCTTGAAGCTTCGATTTCTCCCTTGATACGTTTTGTTTTGTCATAAGCGGTGTAGCGAAATCGCATCCTCAGTCCTTGAGACCCACGCGGATCGCCTCTTTGAGTGAAGTTTGGCCAGAAAGAACGAGCTCGAGGAGATTCTCTTTGAGTGTTTTCATCCCTTGTTGAATCATGGTTTGCTTGAGCTCGATGTCGTTGCTTCCTTGGGCTATCAGTGTTTTGATCTCATCATTCATCAAAAAAAGCTCCCCTACTGCGCGGCGTGAGCGAAAACCGCTCCAATTGCACACCGGGCATCCTTTTTCTTTATAGATAGTGTTTATAGA
>JALVTF010000005.1 GCA_027024145.1 Campylobacterales bacterium | reverse complement strand
AGTGGCGTGGGCGAAGTGACGGTCATAGCCGCTGCGTACGCAGGGAGTCTCATCGGCTTTCTTTGGTACAACTGCCACCCGGCCCAGGTCTTCATGGGCGATAGCGGTAGCCTGCCACTGGGTGCTTTCATCGGCTACATGGCTATGATAGCCAAAAGCGAGATTCTCCTTATCCTCATCGGCTTCGTGTTTGTCATGGAGGCGATGAGCGTCATTATCCAGGTGGGAAGCTTTCGGCTGCGTGGCAAGCGCGTCTTTCTCATGGCGCCCATCCACCACCACTTCGAGCAGAAAAACTGGAACGAGAGCAAGATCATCGTGCGCTTTTGGATCATAGCGCTCATCTCCAATCTCATAGCACTCATCACACTGAAGATTCGCTGATGCTCACACTCTTTGGAAGCGGCAAGACCACACAAGCCCTGGCCCAAAAGGTCGGCAGTGCCGTTTTTTTCGAAGACATCACAGAGTCTTTTATGGACGAGCGGGGCTTTTGGCACCATTCTGCGCATCTCTTCGATCCTGCTCGCTCCAGCCTCGAGATCCCGAGTCCCGGCATCCCGCCATCGCACCCGCTCATCCAAAAGGCGCGCCACCTCATCAGTGAGTATGACTACTTCGCACCCATGATGCCCTGCAGCATCTGGATCAGCGGCACCAACGGCAAAACCACCACCACTAAGATGCTGGCGCACCTGCTTGCTCCCATAGGCGCCCAAGCGGGTGGCAACGTGGGCACACCTTTGGCAGAGTTGGATGAAAATGCGAAGATATGGATACTCGAGACCAGCTCCTTTACGCTCCACTACACCCAGCGAGCCTTCCCTTGCATCTATCTGCTCTTGCCCATCACGCCGGACCACCTCAGCTGGCACGGCAGCCTCGAAGCCTACGAAGCGGCCAAACTCAAGCCCCTATCAATGATGCGCGAAGGAGACGTGGCTATCGTACCGGCTAAGTACGCTACCACTCCCAGTAAATCCCTCATCATCGGCTATGAAAATGCCGAGGATCTTGCGCGCCGTTTCGGTCTCGATGGCTCGCAGATCCCTTTCGCAGGCCCGTTCTTACTCGATGCACTCTTAGCGCTCGCAGCGCAGCAGATCCTCTTCGGATCTGCAAATTACGAGAGGCTCCACACTTTCCACATCGATCCCCACAAGCAAGAGGAGTTTCGCGACAGCTTAGGCAGACTCTGGGTGGATGATAGTAAAGCTACAAATATCGACGCCACTATCCAGGCCCTCAAACGCTATACCGGCAAAAAGATCCACCTCATCCTCGGCGGCGACGACAAAGGCGTGAGCCTCGAGCCGCTCTTTAGACATCTTAGAAACGTAGAAATCTACGCCATTGGCAAGGCCCTGCCCCAAATCGAAGAGCTGTGCGCAAAATACCACATCACATGCCACAACTCCCATACGCTCGAAAAGGCAGTGGCCTCCATCAAAAAACGCCACGACCGCACAAGCGTCGCCCTTCTCTCCCCGGCCTGCGCCAGCCTCGATCAATTCGCGAACTACAAGGAGCGCGGCGAGCTCTTCAAACGCTATGTTTTAAGCTGATTTTCAAAATTTTGGAGTATAATTTCACTCAACTTCCGGCCAGATAGCTCAGTTGGTAGAGCAAGGGACTGAAAATCCCTGTGTCGGCGGTTCGAGTCCGCCTCTGGCCACCACTCTTTCCTCCGCTATTTTGCACCGATTTTTGCTACTACAGCTTTGAAGGTTTTGAGCAGTATCACGATATCGGCCCACACCGACCAGTTTTTGATATACCACTTTTCCAGCATGATGCGCTGATCGAACTCCAAGTTATTTCTACCGCTCACCTGCCACAGTCCCGTGAGACCGGGTTTGACCTGCAAGATGAGCTCTTTATCCTTGCCCAGTCTCTCCTCTTCTTCCAACATATATGGCCGGGGACCTATGAGATTCATCTCGCCGTTACAGACATTGAGAAGCTGCGGCAGCTCATCGAGCGAGGTACTGCGTAGCCATCTCCCTACGCGTGTGATGCGTGGATCGTTGCTATATTTATGATATTTTTCATAATATGCTTTTTCATCGGGATGCTTGCGCAGATACTCTTCGAGCAGCTCGTCACTATTTTCATACATCGTACGATATTTGATAAGTTCAAAAACTTTCCCATTTTTCCCAAGTCGTTTTTGCCTATAAAAAATAGGGCCGGGTGAATCGAGCTTGATGAGAATCACGATAGGAATATGCAATACCAAAAAGAGCATAAAAAGCAGCAAGCTCACTGATCCATCGAGGATATTTTTGATGAGGATGTTTTTTTTGAGCAGCAGCTTGTTTTGTATCTGGATGGTATTGAGCCGCAGATTGGTGTATTCGAAAATATTGGAGTGCGTGAAACTAATATCGCGTAGATAGGGCACGATATACACATCGCTCACCTTTTGCAAATATATATCCACGAGACTTCCCAGCTCCTGCGTATCGAACCCTTGCGAAAGGATGATAACGCGGTCATAGGCATTTTCGCTCGGCTCTGCACCTAAGTACCAGTTTTTACGCAGCTCATCGATGAAACGCTCTTTGTCTTTGGACTTGCCCAGCACCAAGACGCGCTCTTTGAAAAGACCGAAATGGTAGAGCACTCTTTTGAAGATCCGTTTGAATATCGGTAGCGTAAAAAGCGCCAGAGCAAAATAGATGAGGATGAAAAGGCGGGAATAGCGGAGGTTTGTCTTAGTCAGTGCCAGAAGTGCCAAAACGATAAAAAAGGCGATGAGTAAGGACTTGAATATCTTTAAGAGCTCTTGCCAAAAGTCGAAGCGAAAGTCGTAGATCTTTTCGTAGTAAAAGAGCAAAACTATGATAAAAATCACGAACAAAAAGTCTCGCAGCGTGATGGGTGCAAAGGAAGGCACCGCCTCCCAGGTGATGTTTTTGCAGATGTACAAGGTGGCATAAAACAACCCTACAAGCCACAAAAAATCCGCTATAATAAGTATGCTTTTGGCTAGAAATTTTCGCATCGCTCCTCGACAAACTTTTTGAAATTTTTTGTAAAAGAAGTATAACGCAAACTGCTTTGGCGCACCTTTGCATAGCAAAAGCGCATCGCTTCAAACCTTCGCACCGCATCGATGACGGCTTCGCTGCTCTGCTCATGAAAGTGCAGGCCGTTGACGCCATCTTGGACGGTTTCGGCCGTGCCGCCTTTTGCCA
>JALVTF010000004.1 GCA_027024145.1 Campylobacterales bacterium | reverse complement strand
GGTAGGGATCGGTTTCGCCGCTTTTTCGCAAGATCGCCTCATCTGTGGCTATCCAGCGTATGCCGGCCTCTTTGTAAAGGGCAAGGCTCGCTTCGTCCACGGCACCTTCGGCCGGCCACATCCCGCGCGGGGAGCTGCCAAAGTGCTCTTGGTAGAGGGTGATGGCTTTTTGGATATGGAGCTTGGCATCTTCTTGCAAGGAAACGCTGTCTTGCGGAAGCGTGGTGGCGGGATTGGCCTCTTTGGCTACATGGATATCGAGCAGCAGCGGCAAGATGGGATGGGTGTAGGGTGTGGTGCTTAGAGCGATGCGACCTTGACGCTGCAAGGATGCATAGAGCGGCAAGATTTTAGGCAAAAACGCCACAAGACGATCGAGCAGGGCGATCTTCTCTTCGTGCGTGAAACTCGTTTTTTGCAAGAGCTCCTTGATGAGCGGATCGCTGCTTTTGAGATAGTTGCCGCTCCACGAGTGCAAAAACCACACCTCTACATCTAAAAACTCCTGATCATCGAGACTGCCTTTGTGATAGAGCTCCACAAAGCGGGGATAGGGAGCCACCATCGTCGCGAAGCGTGCCGTTTTGCACAGCTGCAAGAGGCGCTCTTTTTGCTCTTGTTGCAGCTCGGCAACGGGTTTTGCCAAAAGGGAGAGATAGATGTCTTTGCGGTAGCCGTGGCGGATGTAGTCTTGGAGCTGTTCCATGAGGATGGGTGTGATGTTGAAGGTGACCTTGACATCGAAGAGTGAGGCGATATGCGGCATATCGTAGTAGTCTTTGATAGCGTGCAAAAAGGTCCATGGCATGCGAAAGTAGCCGTCATTGTCCCGGTAATCAGGCTGATGCATATGCCACAGAATCGCTACGTTCATTCTTCGAGCCACCTGCTGATGAGATTTTTGTACTTATCGTGTATCTGCATCCCCTCCTCTTTGTTTTTGGCCTGGATGTAGAGATTGAGATTTTCGGAATATTGGTCGGGTATCATGAGCACCCAGTCGGTGTCGTTTTCCCAGATTTTGACACCATCGATGCTCGAGTGGCGTTTATCCTTGGCGTATTCGAGGAATTTGCGCATCATTTTGCCTTTTTTGTGCTGGGCACAGGCGATCTTGCAGCGGGTGTAAAAAAAGTGCTTCACTTCGTGCTCGATCTCGGAGAGGCTCAAGCCATGGCGTGAGAGGAGCTCCATGATTTTGAGGGTGGCGTAGATGGCATCGCGATGGTAGGAAAACTCGGTAAAGGCGAAATTGCCATCCACGGTGGCGATGAGATCGTACTCTTTGAATTCGTTTTTGGCGAAGTTTTGGTACTTGCCGCGAGAGATGTCGAGATGTTTGAAATCTGCATCCATCATATCGGGTGCCCAAGAAGGCAGGAAGACTTTGTAGCGGGTGTTGTTGGATGCAGCTTCGATATCCATGAGCCTGAGCACCACGATGAGAACATCGACCCGGTCGAGGACTTTACCGTCATCGGCTACCAGTGTGAGACGCTGGCCGTGAGGGTAGATGAGGACACCGAGGTTAAAACCCAAGGCTGTGACGATTTTGGAAAGCTCCTCTTTTGAGACCTTGATATAGTGCTGGAGGTTTTCGAGCTTGAGTTTGTCGTAGTAGGCGTTGAGCAAGATATTTTCTATCTGGATCTCGGAGAGAATTATGGGAAAGATATCCTTCGTGATGCCAAACATCAAGTCAATAGCCACGCGAAATTCGCTGCCGCGGATGATATTGTGATCGATGATCTTTTCTATCGACCGTTTATAGGTGCGGCATGCATCGAGATGGAGCTCTTGACTGTCGTTGAGGCTTCCCATGTCCTTGTAATCGACTTTGCGAAAACTCTCTTTGAAGTAGTTTTTCTCCACGTTTTTGGCCATTGCGGTGCTCAGACGCAGTCCCTCGTCGTTGTAGAGGATGATCTCCACACTCGAAGGATCGTGGAGGCTTTTGCGAAAGTACGCACCCCCTTGGATATCGTCGCGGGAGTAGATGTATTGGCGCAGCACAGATGGCGGGAGCTCTTGGAGATCGATGATGTTGACACCCGTGGCCAAAACACCCCCGTCGAAGGCGCGCTTGAGCATGCGTGAAGAGTCCTCGAAATCCCTCCCGATGGTTATGGTGCTTCCGGGAGGCAGCAGCGAAGCGTAAGCCTCTGCGATTTTACACGACATTTCGCAGCCGATTTCGATATTGGCCTTGCCGCGAATGATCCCCTCTTCGAAGATGGCGTTTTTGTACTTCGTTCCCCAGACCACGTTGTTGGTGACGATGGCAGCGGGTTCGATCTCCTTGTTTGGCCACACGGTGACGTCTTGATCGAAGGTGACGAATTTTCCCACCCGACACCCTTCAGCCAAAATCACACCCGCTTTGGCTGTGACCATGTCGCCTATTTCGTTGTCGTTGCAGATGACGGCATTGTCGAAGAAGCATTTTTTGCCTATGCGAATGTCGCTCCACAGCACACTGTTGCGCAGGCGGCACTCCTCGCCTATAGTGACGTTGTCTTTGATGCTTACGTTGTGAAGTCTGCAGTTTTCTCCTATGGTGACATTGTCACCGATGACGACGGTATCGATGATCTCCACACTCTCAGGGATAGTGCTATTGCCCTGGAGATAGAGCACGCCTTCTGGATACTCTATCACAGTACCGGGGATGTCGAAGCGCACCTTTTGCATAAATAGATCGCGATGCACCTCGCGATAGCTCTCCGGATTGCCCACATCGCGCCAGTAGCCTTGCGCCGTGTAGCCCATGAGATCTATCCCCTTTTCCATCAGAAGCGGGAAGAGATCTTTGGCAAAATCGAACTGCTCACCAGGGGGGATAAAATCCAAAATCTCCGGTTCGATCACGTAGATGCCGGTATTGATGGTGTCGCTAAAGACCTCGCCCCAGCTCGGTTTTTCCAAAAACTTCTCGATCTTGCCCTCATCATTTACGATCACCACGCCAAACTGCAAAGGATTTTCCACCGAGGTGAGGGTGATGGTGAGTTTGGAGTTCTTGCGCTCATGGTAAGCCAAAATTTTGGCAAAATCGAAATCGGTCACCAAATCACCGCTGACGATCATAAATGTGGTGTCAAGTTACTCTCTGGCCACCCCCACGGCACCTGCTGTACCGTAGTCTGCATCGGGGAGCACATAGTGTATCTTGACACCCCATTTGGATCCATCTTGGAAGTGATTCTTGATGATCTGCGGCTTGTAATAGAGCAGTATCACCACCTCGTCGATGCCCACCTTCACCAGCTGCTTGAGGACGTTTTCCATCATCGGGACATTGACCACTGGCAGCATCGGCTTGGGTAGCGAGTGTGTGAGAGGTTGGATGCGGGTGCCGAAACCTCCCGCCATGATGACCGCTTTTATCTTTTTCATCTCATCCACCTTTTGTGTGTTTTTTGGCTTCTTACAGGATGATAGTCGTAGAGTTTTCGGTAGTACTCATCTACCATTCGGGAGCTATCGAAATAGTGCAAGATGTCTTTCATCCCGTTCTTGGCGATCTGCAGCCACCGTTTTTGATCGGTGTAGTACAGAGGCAAGATCTCTTTTTGGAATTTGTCCATCATGGTCGCGTAGTCTTGGCTATCGATCGCTTCGTGGGATTGGTGGGGATCAGCGTGGGGGATCACGAAGGCGTTGATCCCGTCTTTTGCAAACTCCGCTATCCAGCCATCGTCGATAGAGAAGTTGATGCTGGCGTTGATCCCCGCACTCATGCCACTGGTGCCGCTGGCTTCTCTGCCCCAGCGTGGGGTGTTGAGCCATAGGTCGCTGCCTTGTTTGAGCAGTTTCGAGAGTCGCAGCTCATAGCCTGTGAGCACAGCGACATTTTTGAACTCTTTGCTGAGCATCACCAAATCGTTGAACATTTCCACGGCATTGGTATCGAGGGGGTAGGGTTTTCCGGCCCAGATGATCTGGATGGGATACTCTCTGTTCGCCACGAGCTCGCGGAAGCGCTCCATATCGCGCACTAAGAGCTTAGGACGTTTGTACTCGGCGAAGCGTCGCGCCCACACGAGGGTGCACACCTCGGGATCAAAGAGCTTGCCCGTTTGGTCGGCCACCTCTTCGAAGAGTTTGTGCTTGAGATGTTTCTTGCGTCCCTGGAGGCGATAGTCCTCGTGCTCTTGCATGGCGCTGAGCAGCTGCTTGTCTGCCCAGTAGTTCATGTTTTGTGCATTGGTGATGCTGATGATTTCGCAGCGATCTGGCACCTCTGCCCACATTGCATTGGAGACTTTTTCGTGGATTTTCGAGACGGCATTGGCACGTTTGGAGAGTTTGAGCGCCCCTACAGTGAGGGAGAAGCTTTGGGTATGGTAATGTAGCTTTTCTTGGACGGTGGCAGCATCGAGCCCCGCGAAAAATCCCATGCGCTCCAACAGATGGATATCGTGCTCTTCGTTGCCAGCCATCTCCGGTGTATGGGTGGTAAAAACCACACGTTTGCGCACCTCTTCTACGTCTCGGTAGTGACGCAGCAGTTCGAATGCCAGCGGCAGCGCATGCCCTTCGTTGAGATGGAAGATATCCATCTTTTCGTCTAAAACTTGCAAAACTTTCATCCCACCGATGCCCAGCACTATCTCTTGCGCGATGCGCGTCTCTTCGTTGGCGTCGTAGAGGCGGTGCGTGATGGTTTGGCTCAGATAGTCGTTTTCGAAGATATCGGTAGTAAGCAGCAGCACAGGCGCTGTGCCAAAGACTTCGCCCGGTAGCAAGTAGGCCTTGACCTTGACCGGTTTGCCGTTGATGGTCACTTCCACGACGATGCCCGTATCTTCGATGAAGTAGTAGAACTTCCTGCGAAACTCCACTTTGAGTCTGTTATCTTCATAGCGAGACTGGTCGTAGTAGCCGTAGCTCCACAAAATCCCCACACCTATCGTCTTTTGGCGCATATCGCAGGCACTGCGCATGTGCGAACCCGCCAAGAACCCGAGCCCGCCCGAATAGGTCTTGAGGGCCTGGTCGATAGCGAACTCCATGGAAAAGTATGCAGTGTAGGTGGAGTAGCGCGGATCGATAGGGTAGTGGAAAAGTTTACGCATCTGCAAACCTTTCGCGCAAGATCTTTTTGCCAAGCTCCACGCCCGGCTGGTCGTAGGTGTCGATCTCCAAGAGCGCTCCCACGGCGGAGGTGAGCAGTTCGTAGTAGACGACGAGCTCACCCAATGCCGCTTCGTCGAGTCTCGGGAGCGTGATGATGTCCACCGGCACGCCTTCGTGCAAGAGCGCATCTTTGGTAGCGTCGCACTCGGCGTCGATGAGTGTGGCGAAGCTTACGTCGTTGACGAAATCGCTGCTTGTAAGATAAGGAAGCTTCAGATCCGGGATCTTTGCATCCATACCGAAATCTTCGACTTTGATGAAGGTGACCGTTTTGTCCTTCGGTCCTTGCATCAAAAGCTGTAAAAAGGAGTGCTGATCCACAGCCCCGATATGACCGATCGGCGTGGGACCTACGCGTTGGCCCGTACGATCGATCTTGCCCAGAGATTCTCCCCAGAGCTGGACGTACCATTTGTTGAAATTCTCCAGGCTATCCGCATAGGAAAAGAGCACGTTCATGGGATAGCGATGCCAGTTGCGCGCGATAAAGACCGCCTTTTGCAAGATATGCTCTTCGTGCATCGCCCAAAAACGCTCCATCATCTCCTGTGCAGCCATGAGGATCGCTGCCGTGTCGTAGCCAGCGAGGGTGAGCGGGACGATACCCACCGCGCTGAGCACCGAGAAGCGTCCGCCCACGTTGTGGGGGATGGCGAAACTCTTGATACCAAACTCCTCGGCGAATCTGTGTAGCTGCGAATCCACATCGCTGATGACGGCGAGGCGTTTGGCATCCTTTTTGGGATCGAGTCCGAAATATGCCAAGGAGGCTTTGAACTGTGAGAGGGTTTCGATGGTGCGTCCCGATTTGGAGATGACGACATGGAGCACCTCTTTGCCGGCGAGTTTGCGGTAGTTGGATTCTATCGTGCGAGGATCGGGGTTTTCGAAGTAGACGATATTTTTGGCCTGGCGGATAGGACGCAAGGCCGCGTCGATGGCTTTGGTGCCCAGAGAGGAACCTCCTATGCCATAGAGTGCGATGGCATCAAAGGGTGCGAAAGTGTGTTCGTTTATGAGCTCTTGCACCAAGAGCATAGACTCTTCGGGGAGGGTGTAGTAACCTGTGACGCCGCGCTCCTTTTCATGCAGCAGCGCTCCGTAGGCATTGGCCATGAGATTGCGTATATCGCTATCGAGTGTGAGGGGGAGATGGAGTTCATATTCTATCATATCAAAGCCTTTACGATATTTTGTGCTTCTTGTTGGAGCTGTGCTAAGTGCTTGAAAGAGAGAAAACTCTCCGCATAGATTTTATAGATATCTTCCGTACCGGAAGGGCGCATAGCCACCCATCCGTTGGCGGTGACGATTTTGATGCCCCCAAGAGGTGTGTCGCCGATGTGGGTGAAGATGCGCTCGATCTTCTCTCCTGCCAGCGTGGTGGTCGCGATTTTCTCTGGCGTGATGGTGCGCAGTTTCGTGCGTATCTCCTCATTTGCCGGGATATCGAGGCGCCGGTAGTAGCTCTTGCCAAAACGCTCTTCTAATTTTTCGTAGATTTTGGCCGGGTCTTCCTCCTTGGCGGCGATCTCAGCAGCCAAAAGTCCCATCACTATGCCGTCCTTGTCCGTAGTCCAGACGCTCGCGTCTTTGCGCAAAAAGCTGGCTCCAGCGCTCTCTTCGCCAGCAAATGCGAGCCATCCTTCGTAGAGCCCTTCGGCGAACCATTTGAAACCCACGGGCGTTTCATAGACCTCTATGCCCAGAGCCTGGGCAATGCGATCGATCATGGAGCTGGTGACAAAGGTCTTGCCGATTTTGAGCTCTTTTGGCCATTGGCGATGGCGAAAGAGGTACCAGACTGCTACGGCTAAGAAGTGGTTGGGATTCATGAGTCCCCCATACGGGGTGACGATGCCGTGGCGATCGCTATCCGTGTCGTTGGCCCAGGCTAAGTCGTAGGTTTTGGCATTTTCCACCAAAGATGCCATCGCATAGGGGCTCGAGCAGTCCATGCGGATCTTGCCGTCATGATCGAGGGGCATGAAAGAGAATGTGTAGTCCACATAGTCGTGCAGTATGGCGATATCCAGACCGTAGATCTCTTTGATCTTTTTATAGACGCCGATGGCGGAACCTCCTAAAGGATCGGCGGCGAGTTTCAGGCCGCTTTTTTTGATAGACTCCATATCCACGATGCTCTCCAAAGCTTCCACATAAGGCGTGATGAAATCGTGTTCATGCACATGCTCGCTTCGCAGCGCTTCATCGTAGGAAACTGTCGTGAAGGAGTCGTTTCTTAGCAGTTCGTTCGCCTTTTGCTCTATCTCTTTGGTGACCGAGGTTTCGGCCGGGCCGCCATTGGGAGGATTGTACTTGTAGCCTCCGTCTTCTGGAGGATTGTGCGAAGGGGTGAGCACGATGCCGTCGGCTGTCTGCGTGCTTTTTTTGTTGTGCTCGAGGATCGCGAAAGAGACCAGCGGCGTGGGGGTGCGCTCTTTTGTATGATATATGGGGATCTCGTTGGCTGCGAAGATGCGTAGAGCACTCATCTTCGCTGGCAGACTCAGTGCATGCGTGTCGATGCCGATATAGAGTGGACCTGTAATAGCGTGCTCTTTTTTGTATGCACAGATCGCTTGGCTGATAGCAAAAATGTGCTTTCCATTGAAGCTGCGTTTTGCGGCACTGCCGCGATGGCCACTGGTGCCAAACTTGATAGGAGCGAGATCGCTGGTGAAATAAAAATACTCTCCCACGAGCTTGGCCACATCGATGAGCATCTCTTTTGGTGCCAATGTTCCGGGTTGTAGCTCTGCCATCTCACTCCTTTATGTGATCGTAAAATTTCTCTTTGTACTCTTTCATCATGCGCCGCGCGCTGAACTTCGGTGCCACGCTTTTGATGGCTTGGCGCATCATCTCCACCCACCCGTGCGGGATGCCGTCTTCATCACGTGTGTAGTAGAGTGGGATAATCTGCTGCTCCAAAAGATCGTACAGTTCGGCTGCATCCTTGGCGTCATCACTCACATCGCCGCCGAATCTCCAGCCGTTTTTGCCGTTGTAGCCTTCGGGCCACCACCCATCCATCGTGGAGCAGTGGAGTACGCCGTTTACGGAGGCCTTCATCCCGCTGGTGCCGCAGGCTTCGAGAGGAATTTTGGGGTTATTGAGCCATACGTCGCAGCCGCGCACCATATATTTGGCCAGCTCTTCGCCATAGTCTTCCACGAAGGCTATGCGTCCCTGAAACCGTGGATTTTTGGCCACGCCGAAGATGTGCTGGATGATTCGTTGGCCGGGCAGGTCTGCCGGATGTGCCTTGCCTGCAAAGATGATCTGGACCGGGTAGTAGGGATTGGTGAGGATCTTTTCGAGGCGCACCAGGTCATGGAGGATCAAATCGGGACGCTTGTATTCGGTCATACGCCTGGCAAAACCGATGGTGAGCACTTCGGGATCGAGCAGGGCGCCTTCGGCAAGCATCACTGCTGGATCGGCATGGCCGCTGGTCCATTTATGACGCAGTTTTTCGAGGATGAAGTTGAAGAGATCATATTTGTTCTTTTGGTGCAGCTGCCACAAGAGCCTGGCATCGATAGTCTCGCATTTATACCACATCTTCTCGTCATCTTCGTATATCTCCCAATCCCCTCCTAAGGTCTTGTCGAGCTCTTTTTGCAATGTCCCGTCAATCCAGGTGCCTAAGTGCACGCCATTGGTGATAGCTTCGATACGGGAATGGGTCTCTTGCAAGATGGGACGCCACATCTGCGTGGCGGTCTTTTGGTGCTTTTGGCTCACGGCGTTTTTGTAGTTGCACATGCGCATGGCAAGAGCAGTCATATTGAATCCCGCTGCCGGGTTTTGGGGATCGACACCGAGAGAGAGGAGTCTATGCATATCGATGCCGAGATTTTTGGCAAAATCGGTGAAATAGTGGCCTACCATATCGAATCCATAGACATCCGTCGCGGCCAGTAGCGGTGTATGGGTGGTGAAGATGGAAGTCTCTTGCACTTTTTGCAGCGCATCTTCATAGGAGAGCTTTCCGTGCTGCATGAAGTGGCGTAGGCGCTCGAAAAGCGCGAAAGCGGGGTGGCCTTCGTTGAGATGAAGCAGCGCATAGTCGATGCCGAGATGTTCAAGCAGGGCCGATCCACCGATGCCCAAGACTATCTGTTGGCGCAGGCGCTGGTGCATGTCGGAGGTGTAGAGTCTGTAGCTGATCATTCTATCCCATGGATCGTTTTGTTCGATATCGGTATCGAGGAGATAGAGCTTGATGCGTCCTACGTTGACGCGCCACACGCTCACAAAAACCGGTGGATCGATGAGAGGGACCTGGAGGATGAGATGGTTACCATCTTTATCTATCACACGTTCGATGGGAGCTTCGTCCTTTTTGATAGTTTCGTTCTCTCCTTTTTGGAGCCCGTCGCTCGTGATGACCTGATGCACGTAGCCGCCCGGATACATGAAGCCGATCCCCACCATAGATAGGTGCATATCGCTGGCCTCTTTGAGGATATCTCCGGCCAAAAACCCCAGTCCCCCCGAATAGATAGGCAAGGATCTGTGTAAACCGTATTCTGCGCAAAAATAGGCGATGGTGGGAGAGTGAGTGCACTCAGCATCTTCGATATAGTGGCGAAAGAGAGTATAGACATAGTTGTATTCATGCATGAAATCGCTGTTATTGAGAAGTTTGGCGAACTCTTCCTTGCTGAGCATGCGCAGCATTTTGATGGGATTGTGGATACATTCTTTCCATAGATAGGGGTTTATGGATGCGAAGAGCTCTTGGGCTCTGGGATGCCAGGTCCACCAGAGATTGAGTGCTATTTCTTGCAGCCCCGTAAGCTCTTCGGGAAGGTTGGGAATGGAGAGTGAAGCCGTAGGGTCCCTCATGGCATGCTCCATGTTTTTTTTACATTATAACCAGCAAAAATTAATAAAAGTTTAATTTTATGGTAGAAGCGATACAATGGAATAAAAAATCGCTATAAGGAAAGGATATGCAAGTAGTTGTAAGCGGAGGGGTACACGGCAACGAATTTTTGGGCATCTATCTCGTGAAGCTCTTGCAGCGCGAAGTGCACCATTTTGAAAATATAGCCCTGGAGTACCTCTTGGCCAATCCCAAGGCGATAGCCCAGTGTAGACGCTATATCGATCGTGATCTTAACCGATCCTTTAGCAAAGAGGCGTTAGCGAGCGATGCGGCGATATACGAGTATGAGCGTGCCAAAGTCTTGGCCAAGAGGCTCGAAAAATGCGATTTTTTAGTGGACCTGCACACCACCACGGCCAATATGGGCATCACCGTAGTGCTGAGCGGCGATGATGCACTCAGTGCAAGCGTAGCGAAGATTTTGGCGTTAGAATATGAGAACGTTCGCATCCTTCGTTGGCTGAGCAACGACGAAGGCGCTTTTATCAACAGCATCGTGCCGCACTCCATCACTATCGAGGTGGGGCCCGTGTGCCAGGGAGTTTTGGATGCGAAGCTCTTCTTTGCCACCAAAAAGGTGCTGCTTAGAGCTCTCGACATTCTCAATAAAGAAGAGCGGTGCGACGAAAAAGTGGAGTGCTACGACATAGTGGATGCGCGTGATTTTCCAAGAGAGGATGGAGAACTTGTTGGTATGATCCATCCAGAACTTTCTGGACGCGACTATGAGCTGTTGCATCCGGGCGATCCTGTCTTCATCGAGTTTGACGGCAAGGAACACTTTTATGAAGGAGAGCCTTGCTATCCCGTCTTTATCAACGAAGCGGCCTATTACGAAAAAGGGGCGGCTTTCTACTTGACAAAAAAATCCACATTGTGAT
This sequence comes from Campylobacterales bacterium, assembly GCA_027024145.1. Classification (GTDB taxonomy): domain Bacteria; phylum Campylobacterota; class Campylobacteria; order Campylobacterales; family Nitratiruptoraceae; genus Nitratiruptor. The sequence goes on along the minus strand of JALVTF010000004.1, from coordinate 48,159 downwards.
ACTAAAAATTGCTGCTTTTTTTCGTTACAATTAAAAAAACTTCCAAAGGAGGGGAAGCTTCATGGGCATCGTGCTCTTTATCTTGATGAACTTGGCCGTGATGGCTTCGATCTATCTGACCATATTTGTGCTCGAAGCCTTCTTCGGTGTACGTATCGACTCGCAGACTGTCAGCGGCCTTTTGATACTCTCTTTCATCGTGGGTTTTAGCGGTGCACTCATCAGCCTCTTTTTGTCCAAATGGATGGCCAAGATGCACATGGGTGTGCGCGTGATAGAAAATCCGACCCATCCTACAGAAAAGTGGCTCGTCGAAACTGTGGCGAAACTCGCCAAAGAGGCCGGTATCGGGATGCCGGAAGTGGGAGTTTTCGATGGTCCTCCCAATGCCTTCGCCACCGGATGGAACCGCAACGACGCACTGGTGGCCATCTCGAGCAGTATGTTCGATCTCATGAATGCCGATGAGATCGAAGGGGTGCTGGCCCACGAAATCAGCCACATCAAGCATGGCGATATGATTACGATGACACTCTTGCAAGGGGTACTCAATACCTTTGTCTTCTTCTTTTCGCGCCTCATCGCCAACATCATCGCACCAAAAGATGAAGAGGGAAATCCGTCCCCCATGGCCTATATGGCTATCAGTTTCGCCCTTGAGATAGCACTGACGATTTTTGCCAGTATGTTAGCGATGTGGTTTAGCCGCTATCGCGAATATAAAGCGGATGCAGGTGCGGTGCGCCTCGATGGACCGCAGGGCATCTACTACGCGCTTGCCAAACTCGGCCAAATCCCCAAGGAACAGGTGGCGCTGCCAAGCGACATGAAGGCTTTTGGGATCGTGGGATTTTTGGATCTTTTCGCATCCCACCCGCCTATCGAAAAACGCTTGGAAAACATCAAAAAAGTAGCAAAGGAGTTAGGATATAGTATCTGATATCCTTCAAACAGTATGGAAGAGATTCTTGCACGATTCAAATTTACAAACGATACGAATTCTTTGACACTTTCACTCATGGCGCTCGGTGCTTTTTTCTTGGTGGCGCTGGGTGCCGCCATCTACTACCGCTACGCAAAAATCAAAGAGGAGTATCACCGCTTCAAATTTTTGCTCTCGGGTCGCGACATCCCCGAATGGCAGCTCAAAAAACTCTTTCGCTACCTGCGCAAGCGCGATATCGAGCCCTCTTTGATCCTCGAGAGCGAGCAGGTGGTGCATGAAGCGGCAGCAGCCACGGGGATCGATGAGGAGGAGCTATTGAAAAGGCTTGGTTTTGACAAAGAGAGCCTTTTGCAGGAATTCCTCAAGCGCCAAGAGGAGCTGCGCAAGAAGTGGAACGCAAAGTAGCCGCTTAATCAAATCGCAATCTTTTTTTGAGTAAAATATCTTCAAAACTACCACTGCACAAGGATAGGTATGGACAACCTCCAAGAAGTTCTGAGAGCCCACAAACTCACCCAAGAAGACTACGAACATATCAAAAAAATCCTCGGACGCGAGCCCAATCTGGTAGAAATCGGTATCTTTAGCGCCATGTGGAGCGAGCACTGCTCGTATAAATCGAGCAAGAAGTATCTGCGCGGTTTCCCCACCGAAGCGCCATGGGTGATCCAAGGACCCGGAGAAAACGCCGGCGTCATCGATATCGGCGACGGGATGGCGGCGGTTTTCAAGATGGAGAGTCACAACCACCCAAGCTTCATCGAGCCCTATCAAGGTGCCGCGACGGGTGTCGGGGGGATCTTGCGCGACGTCTTTACGATGGGTGCGCGCCCCGTGGCCAATCTCAACGCCTTGCGCTTTGGGGATGTGCATCGTGACGACGAGGTAGGGGCCCATCAGCGCTATCTGGTGCGCGGTGTGGTGGCCGGTATCGGAGGATACGGCAACTGCGTGGGTGTGCCCACTATTGGCGGTGAGGTGAGTTTCGAATCCTGCTACAACGGCAACATCCTCGTCAACGCCTTTACATTAGGTATTTGCAAAAAAGATGAGATCTTCTACGGCCGTGCCGAAGGTGTGGGCAACCCCGTCATCTATGTAGGCAGCAAAACAGGACGCGATGGGCTTGGGGGAGCCGTGATGAGTAGCGACAGTTTTACCGAGGAGTCCAAGAGCTTGCGTCCTACCGTGCAAGTGGGTGACCCCTTTACCGAAAAGCTGCTGCTCGAAGCATGCCTCGAGCTCTTCAAGACCGACTACGTAGTGGGCATCCAGGATATGGGTGCGGCAGGTCTGACATCTAGCAGCTTCGAGATGGCGGGACGCGCGGGGAGTGGTATGCGGATGTATCTTGATCGCGTGCCGATGCGAGAAGAAGGAATGACTCCCTATGAGCTGATGCTCTCCGAATCGCAAGAGCGTATGCTTATTTGCGCCAAGAAAGGCACCGAGGATAAAGTGATCGAAATTTTCAAAAAGTGGGATCTCGATGCGGCGGTCATCGGCGAGGTGACCGACACGGGCGTGATGGAACTCTTCTGGTATGGCGAGAAGGTGGCGGAAGTGCCTGTCGATCCCGTGAGCGAGGAAGCGCCCGTGCTCGATCGCCCCACCAAAAAGCCCGAATATCTCGAGTATATCAAAGAGACCAGCATCGATACCGTGCCGCACGTGGATAACCAAAAGGCCTTCGAGAAGCTCTGGAGTTCGCTAGAAGTGGTGGACAAGGCGTGGGTCTACGAGCAGTACGACTCGATGGTGCAGACAAATACCGTCAAACATCCCGGCAGCCTCGATGCCAGCGTGATCCGTGTCAAGGAAAACGGCAAAGCGATAGCCATGAGCAGCAAGTGTAATCCTCGCTACTGCTACATCGATCCCAAAGGCGGGGCGGCGGCAACCGTGATGGCGGCGGGACGCAACGTGGCCATGAGCGGAGCGCGGCCTTTAGCTATCACCGACTGTCTCAACTATGGTAACCCAGAAAACCCCGAAGTGATGTGGCAGTTCGCCCAAGGTACGGAGGGAATCAAGGAGGCTTGCAAAGCTCTCAACACGCCTGTAGTGAGCGGGAATGTCTCGCTCTACAACGAAACTAACGGCGTGAGCGTCTATCCTACACCTACCATCGCGATGGTGGGACTCAACGACGACGCCGAAAAGGTGCTTCCCTCTATCTTTCAAAAGGAAAACGATGTCGTCTACATCATTGGTGATACCGAAAAAGAGTTTGGCGGCAGTTTGTACCTCAAAGAGCTTTTTGGCAAAGTAGAAGGCGCGTTACCCAAAATCGACTACGAAAAGGAGCGCAAGCTCTGGGATTTCGTGATCGAAGCCAACAAACGTGGACTGCTCAAAGCCGCCAAGGATATCGGAGTTGGAGGGCTCGCTATTAGCTTAGCCAAGATGGCGGCCAAGAGCGGCATAGGATTTGTGGGGAACTTCTGCTTCGACGATAGCAGAGATATCTTCAGCGAGACTTTCAGCCGCGCTCTTGTGGAGATCGATCCCAAGGATATGCACGCACTCGAAGAGTTGGCCGAGGAGATCGGCATCCACGCGCTGCCTCTGGGGACTATCGGTGGGCCGAAGTTTTGCCTATGTGAGATAGAGATGGATATGGAAAGACTCCAAGATATCTACTTCAACACCTTCAAAAGAGCGATCGAGCGCGACCTATGAAGATAGCCATCATGGGGAGTGGGGGCGATGCCCCCGGGATGAACCCCGCCATCAAACGCTTCGTGGAGTTTTGCCTCGAAGTGGGGGACGAGCCGTACTTTATCTATGGGGGTCTCGAAGGTCTCATCGATGGGAAAATACAAAAAGCATCCTATGAGGATGTGGCAGGCATCATTCACAGAGGCGGCGCTATCATTGGCTCGTCGCGCTCTAAAAGATGGTACGAAAAGCGCTACCGCGACCAGGCATACGAAAACTTGCAAAAAAGTGATATCGAAGCGATCGTGGTTTTGGGAGGTGACGGGAGTTTTCGAGCCCTCGATGTTTTTAAGAGCGAACATAATGTCAACTTCATAGGCATCCCCACTACCATCGACAACGACATCTACGGCACCTCGCTCTGCCTCGGTGTCGATACGGCTCTCAACACCATCCGCGATGCGATCGATCGCATCCGCGATACTGCATCGACTTTCAGCCGCGCTTTCGTGATCGAAACGATGGGCAGGGAGTGTGGCTACCTGGCAGCAGTGAGTGCGTTGGTGAGCGGGGCGGAGGTGTGTGTGATACCCGAAGTGGAGTTTGATAAAGAAACGGCTACGAAGATGTTGCAAGCCGAGCTCGCGAAGGGACGCAGCTACCTTTTGGCCATCGTGGCAGAAGGCACCAAACGCACCGCCGAAATAGCCAAGTGGTGCGAAGAGACGCTCGGGATGGAGACGCGCGTAACGGTGCTGGGGCACATCCAGCGTGGCGGCAATCCGAGCGTGAAAGATAGACTATTGGGTTTCGGTTTTGCGGTGGAAGCGATAGAAGCGCTGCACCGTGGCGAGGAGCGCCGCGTGGTGGTCTACAACAACGACACGTTCTCTACTCTTGCTTTCGACGAGGTGGTGGGCAAACGCTACCAGATCCCTCAAGAGATTCTCTCGATGCTGAACTTCTTGGACTGAGACTCGAAGCCGCAAAGGCTTCGAAGTTTAATGGTTGTAGATAGTTTTTTCTACGATTTTGAGCTCTTTTGTAAGCTCGTAAACGATCGGGGTGCCTGTGGGGATTTCGATCTTATGGATATCTTCGGGTGCGATATTTTCCAAAAACATGATAAGCGCGCGCAGCGAATTGCCGTGTGCAGCGATCATCACATCGCCATAAACTAAGAGTGATGGGACGATCTCTTCATAGAAGTATTCGATCACACGCTCACGCGTATCTTTGAGCGATTCGCTTTTGGGATGGTAGCCGATGTTTTCATATTTGGGATCGACTGGATAGCGCTCGGCGTAATCGGGCTCGCTCTCTTCGATGGGTGGAGGTGGCGTGTCGTAGCCGCGGCGCACCGCCATGAAGAGCTCTTCGCCGTACTTGGCTTTGACCTCATCTTTGTTTTTGCCTTGCCAGTCGCCGTAGTGGCGCTCGTTGAGCTTCCAGCTTCTTAGCACATCGATATGTTCCCAGCCAAGCTCATTCAGTGCGATTTGTGCCGTGTGGATGGCGCGCTTGAGGTAAGAGGTGTAGCAGATGGCGGGGTAGATGCCGGCCTCTTTGAGGAGTTTGCCGGCTTTTTTGGCCTCCTCTTTACCTTTTTCGCTCAGATTCACATCGATCCAGCCGGTAAAGAGGTTTTTGGCGTTCCATTCGCTTTGTCCGTGGCGTATGAGAATGAGTTTCATCTACATCCTTTCTGCGACGAAATCCGCAAGCTCGAGGAGTCTGCCTGCGTAGCCAAATTCATTGTCATACCATGCGAGGACCTTGACGGTTTTGCCGCCGATCACATCGGTGGAGACGCCGTCGATGATAGAGGAGTGCGGGTTACCGATGATATCGCGAGAGACCAGCTCCTCGTAGGTGATTTCGAGGATGCCTTTGAGCTCTCCTTGCATCGCCTCTTCGAAAGCTTTGTTGACCTCCTCTTTGGTTACCTCCTTTTTGAGTGTGGCGACGATTTCTGTGATAGCGCCGTCAGGCACAGGCACGCGCAGCGCCATGGCGCTCATTTTGCCTTCGAGGCTCGGGATGACTTTGGTTGTGGCGATGGCAGCTCCCGTGGTGGTGGGGATGATGTTCTCTGCTGCGGCACGACCGCGGCGATGTTTCCCCGGCTTCTTCTTGTCGATGATCGCCTGTGAGGAGGTATAGGCATGCACCGTGGTCACCATCGCATTTTCCACGCCGAATCGCTCTTCGAGCACTTTCATGGCGGGAGCCAAGGAGTTGGTGGTGCACGAAGCGTTGGAGATCACTTGGTGGATATCCGGTTTGTACCAGTCTTGGTTGACACCGAGTACCACGGTGAGTTCGGCATCTTTACTGGGTGCGGAGATGATCACTTTCTTCGCGCCCGCTTCGAGGTGTTTGGCTGCGTCTGCTCGTTTGGTGAATTTTCCCGTACATTCGAGCACGATGTCGACACCTTTTTCTTGCCAAGGAAGCTTGGCAGGATCGCGCTCGCTGACGATCTCGATTTTTTGGCCGCCTACCGTGAGGCTGTTTTCGTCATACTCCACAGGTGCCGGAAATCTCCCATGCACAGAGTCATATTTGAGCATGTAAGCCAGATCTTCCGGAGTCCCGCTACCGCCGTTGGCGATAACGATTTCGATGTTTTTTGGTTTTTGTGTTACATAGTGCCACAGCACCATCTTCCCGATGCGGCCAAGGCCGTTGATGGCTACCTTTTTCATGGACGCTCCTTTAGATTTTGCTCAATTGTATCCATTTTTGTATTAAAGATGAATTATTTCACCCTGCTTAACTATATGGACCTTCTTGTGCAGCGTCTGCAAAAGATGCTTTTTGAAAATCCGCTGCTTGTCGGCTTCGCCATGGATGAGAAAGATATTTTCCAGGCCGTTGATTTTGCCTATCCATTCGGTGAGCTCTCGCTGGTCGCCATGGGCCGAAAAGCCGTTGATGGTGTAGATTTTGGCATTGACTTTGATCTTTTCGCCGTAGATATCGATGAACTTGGCTCCTTCGATGATCTCGCGCCCCAAAGTGCCCTCGGCCTGGTAACCCACGAAGATCACGCTGTTTCTGGCATCCCAGATGCGGTGCTTGAAGTGGTGGAGTATCCGTCCGCCGTTGCACATGCCGCTACCGGCGATGATGATGTTGCCTCGCTTGATGGAGTTGATGCGCTTTGAGGCATTGGTGGTGGAGGTGAAGCGAAGATTAGCAAAGGCGAAGGGGTGGTCGCGCTCTTGGCAATAGTCTGAGAGCATATGGCGATACTTTTCATAGATACGCGTGGTGCGTATCGCCATGGGTGAATCGAGAAAGACGTTCACGGAGCGCGGCAGTTCGCCGTTTTCGTACATTTCGTTGAGGATACAGAGCAGCTGTTGGGTGCGCTCGATGGCGAAAGAGGGGATCAAGACATTGCCGTCGTGTTTGAGGGTTTTGAGCACTGCTTCTTTGAACTCCGCCACACTGGAAGCGTAATCTTTGTGGAGCCTATCGCCGTAGGTACTCTCCACAAAGACCGCGCGTGCCGTGGCCGGATCGGTGGGTGGTGGATTGAGATGGACCTGGCGGTTGCCCAAATCGCCGCTAAAGATCACATGCTTGGTGATGCCATCCTCTTTGTACTCGATCTCCAAAAAGGCTGCACCGATGATGTGGCCGGCATCTTTGTAGCGCACCTTGATGCGAGGGGAGAGCTTGATGGTCTGGCCATACTTGACCACTCTTCGAGGCAGGCGCAGTGCATCCTTGACGTCGGCTTTGGTGTAGAGGGGGCGTTTGACTTCCTCCTCTTCGCCGCGGCGCTGCGCTTTTTTGAAGGCCGTGTCGAAATCCTCTTGCATCAGGTGGGCGGTATCGAGCAAGACCACCTTCATCACATCAAAAGTAGGGGCGGTGGCTACGATAGTGCCGCGAAAACCTTCTTTGTAGAGCAATGGAATGCGTCCCACATGATCGAGGTGGCCATGTGTGACCAGCAGGTAATCGATATCGCTTGGGTCGAATCCCAATGGTTCGTAGTTTTTATACTCATCCAAACCCTGGAACATTCCACAGTCGACTAAAACTTTCGTCCCGTCATCGAATCTAACGAGGTGGCACGAGCCCGTCACCACCTCCGCTGCGCCGTAACTTGTCTCTACCGTCATCGCTCCATCTCCGCTACATCTTTGATGATTTTGAGCACGCTATCGGGGTTGAGACTCATGGACTCTATGCCGATATTGACCAAAAATTCGGCAAATTCTGGATAGTCGCTGGGTGCTTGGCCGCACAGCCCCGAATACTTGCCGGCTCTTTTTGCTCCTTCCACGGCCATTTGCACCATCTTCTTGACCCCTTCGTCACGCTCGTCATAGTCAAACGCCACGATCTCGCTGTCGCGATCGACTCCGAGAGTCAACTGGGTCAGGTCGTTGGTACCAATACTGATGCCGTCATAGATTTGCAAGAATTCGTCGATCAAGATCACGTTGTTTGGAATTTCACACATCATATAGATAGGCACGCCTCTTAAGCCATTTTCTTCCATCGCTTTTTTGACCCGTTTGGCTTCATCAATGCGGCGGCAAAAGGGGATCATTAGCACGATATTGTCAAATCCCATCTCAAAAATCGCTCGCTTCATCGCCTTGCACTCCAGCGCAAAACCGTCCGCGTAGCTTGGGTGCGTATAGCGAGCGGCGCCCCGAAAGCCCAACATCGGATTGTCTTCGATCGGCTCGAAGTGGCGACCGCCCAAGAGGTTAGCATACTCGTTGGATTTAAAATCACTCATGCGTACGATGCACTTTTTGGGATAGACGCTGCTGGCGATCGTGGCCACACCTTCGCTGAGGGTCTTGACGAAAAAATCGACGGCGTCCCCATCGAAAGGGAAGGCCAGCTCGTCGATGAGCGCTTTTTCCGTTTCGCTGAGCATCTCGGGATGGCGGATGGCCATGGGGTGTGCTTTGATGTAGTTGTTGATGATAAACTCCATCCTGGCCAGTCCTATACCGTCGACGGGAAGTTTGGCCAGGCTAAAGGCGAGCTCCGGATTGCCTAAGTTCATCATGATTTTGGTTTTGGGACGGGGGAGTTTGGAGATGTCCACTTTTTGGACTTCGAATTTGAGGATACCATCGTAGATTTTGCCTATCTCTCCTTCGGCGCAGCTGACGGTTACAGGCTGATTGTCGTGCAAGATTTTCGTAGCGTTCTTGGCTCCCACCACTGCCGGCTTGCCAAGCTCACGGCTCACGATCGCCGCATGGCAGGTGCGTCCGCCCGTTTCGGTGATAATGGCGCTGGCCTTCTTCATCACGGGTTCCCAGTCGGGAGATGTGGTAGGCGCTACCAGGACGTCGCCTTCTTGGAACTTGTCGGCCTCAGCCATGCTAAACATGATTTTGACCTTGCCGGCACCTATCTTTTCGCCTACGGCATTGCCGGTGAGGAGTACCTTGCCCTTTTCGAGGAGGCGGTAGATTTCAAACTCCGTGAGCTTTTCTTGGCTGTGCACCGTCTCTGGACGTGCCTGGACCATGTAGAGCTTGCCGTCGACGCCGTCTTTGGCCCATTCCATATCCATCGGCGTGTAGCGGCCGTTGACTTCGCTGTAGTGCTCCTCTATCTTTATCGCCCAATCGGCGAGCTGGAGCACCTCTTCGTCGCTGATGGCGAACTTCATGCGCTTTTCGATGGGAGTTTTGACGTTTTTGGTCCACTGCTCGGCAAGGTTGGCCTTTTCGAGCGTTTCGCTAAAGACCATCATCTGCTCTTTATCACCGCGCTTGCGTTTGAGCACAGTGCGAAAGCCTTTTTTGAAGGTGGGTTTGTGGACAAAAAAAGCATCGGGGTCGATGGTCCCTTGGACTACGTTTTCGCCGAGTCCCCAGGCGGCGTTGATAAAGACCACGTCGCGAAAGCCGGTCTCGGTGTCGATGCTAAACATCACGCCGCTACTGCCCAGGTCGCTGCGCACCATCTTCATGATCACTACAGAGAGGTAGACCTTCATAGGATCGAAATGGTGGACGTACTTATAGTTGATGGAGCGATCGGTGAAGTTGGAGGCGAGGCACATCTTGTATGCCCAGAGCAGATTTTCGTCACCCTTGATATTGAGATAAGTTTCGTTTTGGCCGGCAAAAGATGCGGTGGGGGAGTCTTCGGCAGTGGCGGAGCTGCGCACGGCTAAGCTCACATCCTCGCCATACTGCTCTTGGAGTTTGTGGTAGTTATCGAGTATCTCCTTTTTAAGATCCTCAGGCACATCGCCATCCATGATCATCTGGCGCGCTTTTTTGCCCACTTCTTGGAGTTTGTCGATATCGTCTGGATTGAAATTCTCAAAAAGTTTGCCAAGCGGCTCCCATAAGTTGTTTGCATCCAGGTAGTGGCGATAGGCGGTGGCTGTGACGGCAAAGCCGTTTGGAACATTAATCCCAAGAGGCGCCAAGTGGCCATACATCTCCCCAAGGCTTGCGTTTTTACCGCCCACTTCGGCTACATCTTTGATGCCGATCTCTTCGAACCATTTGATATATGCACTCATAATTCCCCCTTTATAAGATGTTTGCGACATTTTCTAAATCGTTAAAACAGAGGATGTTCTTTTCTTTGCAGAAGGCAAAAGCTTGCGCGAAAGACTCCTCACCGAAAAAGATGGGTACCGTGTTTTCATACTGGGCCACCACTTTGGCGATAGCGAGGCTATCGGTCATGAACTGCGGCGTCACTAACACGAATGTAAGGAGATTTGGTCGATGCAGGATTTGCAGCGCCGCATGGTAGCGTTCGGCCGTAGCGTCGCCGATGATGTCCACGGGATTGTTGTGCGACCAGGTAGGTGGCAGGACCGCATCGAGGCGCGCCATCTCTTCATCACTGAGCTCGTACATCTTCTTGCCGTGCTCCACCACGATATCGGTAAGAATGGTACCCGGACCTCCCGCATTGGTGATGATGAGCACTTTGTCGAAGTTTGCGAACTTGGCGGCGAATATCAGCTCGTCGATATCCCTTTTGATTACCGCGCCCGCAGCGTGTGCGAGCCCTATGAGCATCTCATAATCCCCGCTGATGTTGCCCGTATGGCTAAAGGCGGCCTTTTTGGCCTCTTGGGTCTTGCCGGCTTTGTAGACGGCGACTGGCTTGTCGGCTTTTCGGATTGCTTGCAAAAAACTTTTGCCATCTCTTAGCCCTTCGGCGTAGATGTTGATGAAGCGGCAACTCTCTTTTTTTGCGAGTGTTTCGATGGCGTCGGCAAAGTCGAAATCGGCCATATTGCCCATTGAGAGGATGTGAGAAAACCCGATGCCGTGTGCTGCCGCTTTGTCGATGAGTGCGGCGAGCACCGCGCCAGACTGCGATACGAGGCCTATGTCGCCGGGTCTTATGGCACTTTTGGCGAAGGTGAGATTGAGATCTTTGTCACTGTTGTAAATGCCCAGACAGTTGGGTCCTACAATGTTGAGATCATATTTTTTGGCCAATGCGCTTAGCTGCTCCTCGGCCTCTTTGTTGCCGCTCTCTTTGAAGCCCGCGGAGATGATGACGATGTTTTTGACGCCACGTAGCGCCAACTTTTCTACCAGCTCTATCACGAAGCGTGCCGGGATGGCGATGACGGCGGTATCGATGGGAGGGAGCTCGTCGATGTCTTTGTAGACCTTTTGTCCAAAGAGGCTCTCTACGTGTGGATTGACGAAATAGACGTGCGCGTCGCTTTGCAAAGCGTTCTTTGCGATGGCGTAGCCCACTTTCTCTTTTTTGTCCGTAGCGCCGAAAATTGCGACGGCTTCGTTTGCGAAAAGATCGTGGTTGCGCGCGCGGCGCTTGGGTGCGGATTTTTTGCCCCGTTTGAGTCTGGCATCCACGGCCACGAACCCCCGCTCGGTGTAGAGCAGGGGATTGACGTCGAACTCGGCGATATCCTCGTTTACAAAGAGTTTTTGAAATTTTTGCACCACATCCACCACATCTTCGATGCGATATTGGCGGCCGCGAAAAGAGGGGAAGATACGAGAGATTTTCGTGGTTTTGAAACTGCGGAGGATTTCCTCCTCGTTCGCTTCGGTGTCGATGTAGCAGACATCTTTTTCTATCTCGATGAGTGTACCCCCTTTGCCAAAAAGCAGCACCTCGGCAAAGATGGGATCATAAATGCCGCCGATGTAGAACTCCTCGCCGCTGAGCTGCTCTTCGACGATGAAACGATCATGCATATCGAGAAAGATGCCGTGTCTTTGGAGATTATCCATCACTTCGCTGCGCGCGGCTTCCAGCTCCTCGGGTGAGTCGATCCCCACACGCACGCCGCCCACGTCGCTTTTGTGCACCACCTTGTCCGAAGCGATTTTGAGCACCGCCGGAAAAGTGTGAAAATAGAGCGGCTGATTGATCTCGAATATCGCATATTCGGGGGTTTGGATGCCATACTTTTTGAGTAGTTCGTATACTTCGTACTCTTTCATTCATAGCCTTTCTGCGTAGTAGCTGCTGCGCACCAGAGCCCCCGAGGCCACGGCTTCGAATCCTATATCCTTGGCCACGGCTTCGAGCGCGGCGAACTCCTCGGGAGTGTAGTACTTTTGCACCGGCAGCTGCTCTTTGGATGGCCGGAGATACTGGCCTATGGTGAGCTGGCGCACGCCCACGTCGTAGAGCTCCTGCAGCGTTTCTTCGATCTCTTCGAAGTTTTCGCCAAGGCCCACGATGAGAGAGGATTTGGTGATAATGCCACTGTCGGCATAGGTGCGCAGTACCGCGAGGCTGCGCTCATAGCTACTGCCCGGTTTGATGAAGCGATGCAGACGCCTGACGGTCTCGATGTTGTGCGCCAGTTTGTGTGGCTTGGCGGCGATGATGGCTACGAGTGCTGCGCTATCACCTTTGAAATCGGGTGTCAGTAGCTCGATGCGTGCATCGGTGCGCTTGCGGATAGCCTCGGTGACACGTACGAAGTGCGAAGCGCCGAAGTCTTCTAAATCGTCGCGATCTACGGAGGTGATCACCACGTAGCGAAGCCCCAGCTCTTCCACAGCCCGTGCGATACGCTCTGGTTCGCTTGCATCGGGAGGCTTTGGCTTAGCGTGCGTGACGCTGCAAAACTTGCAGTTTCTCGTGCAGCGATCGCCCAAGATCATAAAGGTGGCGGTACCGCGAAAGAAGCATTCGCTGATGTTAGGACAGCGCGAAGCGATACAGACGGTATTGAGCGCATGGCGTTGCAGTACCTCTTGGGTGCGCCCCAGAAGTTCGGGAGAAGGAGCTTTGACTTTAGGCTTTAAATGCATCGATTACCGCCTTCGTGGCCAAGATTTTGGCTTCATCCATCGCTATGGGATACCCTTCGGCCCACAGCGAGGTGGCTTGCACGCCGGTTAGGCCACAGGGAGCTATTTTGTTAAAGTGTACGAGATTTGGGTTAATATGCAAAGCCACACCATGCTTACTGGCACCATTTTTGTAGCGAAAGCCAAGAGATGCGATCTTGCGGTTTTCGATGTAGAAACCAGGACGCGCTTTGTCGTAGGTGATGGGTGCGCTGAAATGCGCAAAAAAGCTCTCCACGGCTTTGAGCACTTTGGCGTAAAAATTGGCAGGATTTGGGACTGCGAAAGCGAAGTAGAGCATGAGCGTGCCTTCGTCGAAATAGGTGATCGAGCCGCCTCGATCCGTCTTCACCACTTCCATATTGTAAGCATACTCCTCGCTGCCTACGGTATAAACGGGTGGATGGGTGCATAGCAGCAAGAAGTTGTCTATCTTCGTTTTTGGGATGTAGCTCTCCAAAAGCGCATCTGTCTCTTGGTACGGCACGAGTCCCAAATCTTTGATGATCATTTAGCCTTCCAATATCTTTATCGCCTCTTCGAGGCTTTTATCTTCACAGGTGATGGCGTAGATGGCGTTCGCCATCTTTATGGCCTCACGTAGAGGCCTTTGGTGGATATTGCGCCCGGTGCCGTTGCCGCGGGTTTTTCCTATATGGATCTGCTCGTAGAGCTCTTGCAAAAAGGCTCTCTCGTCGATCTTTTTGCCCCCTTCGCAAAGCACCCCACAATTGCCTGCTGCCTGAGTGGCTTCTTGTAATAAAGATGGGTCGAATTTGCCATCTTTGTAGGGGACCTTGACCTTGGCAAAGTCGGCTCCCAAGCAGGCCGCCACACCGGCAGCACCGGCGATGAGATGGGGATCATGCTCATCTTTTATGAAATTGCCTTTGGGATACATCCAAAGCACGGCAAGTTTACCGGCACGATGTGCCTGGTGGACGATGTTTGCCGCTTCACGCAGCATCGCATGCTCGTAGCGGCTGCCCAGATAGACTGTGTAGCCAAAACCCATGAGTTTGATGCCGCTATAGTGCGCAAACTCCAAGACATCCTCCACCTCTATCCACTGCTGTGAGTAGGGGTCGTGTGCCGAGTACGGGATGATGTTGGTTTTGGAGTTGAGTTTGACGAGGTAGGGAATCTCTTTGTAGTCGCCGCCATAGCGGCTTATGAGTCCAAACTGCGTGGCAAAGACGCTGATTTTGGCTCGTGAAGCGATTTTGAAAAGATGCTCCGGATCGTTGTCTTCGGCTGGAATGTCGGGACCGTAGAAGTCGTTGTTGAGATGCTCCACCTTTTGGTCGCCTGCAAAGAGCATCAGACGGCCGCTGCCGTTTGTGGCATCTTCGAAAATCGCATGGAACTCTGCGCGTTTTTGGGGTGGGACGTCAGCTGGGATGATGCTTTTCATGTTAGTTCCTTTCAAAATGATCGAAGATATCGATACCCCGTTTTTCGTACCATTGCAGGATATACTCCCACGCTTCCTGGGCGCTCTCTTTGAAAGTGAAGATATGCAAATCTTCCGGGTCGATGGTGCCTTCTTCCACGAGGAATGTGAAGTTGATGAGTCTATGCCAGTACTCCTTGCCCACGAGTACCACGGGGATGGGCCTGTTTTTGTGGGTTTGGATAAGGGTAAGGGTCTCGAAGAGCTCATCGAGCGTGCCGAACCCTCCCGGAAAGACCACGAGCGCCACGGCACGGTGTAGGAAATGGAGCTTCCTGATGGCGAAGTAGTGAAACTGAAAGCAAAGATCGGGATCGATGTAGGGATTGGGAAACTGCTCATGAGGCAGCTGGATATTGAGCCCGATGCTTTTGGCTCCCACATCATACGCACCCCTGTTGGCTGCTTCCATGATGCCCGGACCCCCGCCCGTCATGAGGGTGAGGGTGTTGTCTTTAGGACCTTTGCCCGCCTTGCCTACCAGCTGGCCAAATTTTCTCGCTTCTTCGTAGTAGATGCTCTTTTCTACCATCTTTTCTGCCGTGCGCAGTTCTCGCAGCAGCGTTTTAGAGTCGGGGGATTTTTTGACCAGCTCTTTGATCTTTTCGAGTTCCCTCATCGCGCTCTTTGGCTCTTTGATGCGTGCACTCCCAAAGACCACGATAGTATGTTTGATGCCATACTTTTTCATCATGAGCTCTGGCTTGAGGTAATCAAGCTCCAGGCGGATACCCCGTGTCTCGTCGCTTTTGAGAAAATCCACATCTTCGATAGCCAGTTTATAGGAGGGACTCTTGAAAATGCGCTCCATCAATTCATCGATTTTTGGCTCTTCCTCTTTAGGTTTTGGATGTTGCCAGGGAAGGGGATGTCTCTTTTTCATGATTACTCCTTAGATGCCTATAACCTTGAGTGCCCCTTGGATGACAGGTACAGAGACGCTCTCGACGGTGCGGTGTAGCTGCAATGGTCGCAAGAGCATCTTGATCGCCATCTTGTAGGGGTAGTACTTTTTGGCAAATTTTCGTACCTTTGCTTTATGCTCTTCGTAATACTCGTCACGAAACGTTTTGCCTGTAAGCGTTTCATAAATAGCTCTATATGCCAAGCGTCCATCCTCTGCATCCACCATCTTGAGGCGATCATAGATGGTTTTGATGATGTCGCTGCGCGAGAGCTTTTCGGTTTCGGTGTATTTTTTAAAAGCCTCTTCGAAATTATCGTAGTGGTAGACCTCGTCTTTGGAGATGTTGTGTGCTATTTGTGCGAGGATCGGGGTATTTAGGTCTTTAGCATAGTTCTCCACCGCTTTATAAAAAGTGCTGGTACCGGTTTCGACCACCATACGCGCCAGCATCTCTTTAACTCTCGTGGGTTGGAATTCATCCAGGGTACAGTGGGGAAGGTAGAGCTCTTTGAAGCGATCATACGCTCTTTGCCAATCAAACTCCGGCCAGACGGACTGGACGAACTTTTTAAGCGCTTTGCCATGCTGGAGCTCTTCCGGTTCCCACACCTTTTCGAGCCACGAGACCACCTCATCGTCACCTGCGTAGAAGATAGCGAGGTTCTTTTCATATACATTGCTAGTAATTTCGATAAAGGAAGCACTTGTAATGAGGTAAAAGAGAAAATCGATATTTCGTATTGCCTCTGCATGGATGCTCGCATAGTCGATATCTTCATAGTGCCATCTCATAGGATTCCTTTATAAAATATTGCTGGAGATAGTATAGTCATAATTCCTAAAACAAAAAGCCACAAAGCGGCTATTTTTGGAATGTTTTTTCCAAAAGCGAGGGCATAAATAGCTTTGAGGATGTTGTTGGAGCCGCTGGCTATGAGGATAGCGGCGGCTATCTGCGTGACGGTGATTGTGTACTTACCTGTGAGCAGTGAAAGCACGAAAGGATCGATATCGGTAAAACCGATGAGAAAGGAAAGGATTTTAAGCCCCAAATTGCCGTAATGCGCGGTGACGAAGTTCGTGATAAGCATCATCACAACAAAAAGCGTAGCAAAAAGCAGCGCAGTACCCAGTTCTAGAGGGTTACGATCATCGATGGGAGCGTCTTTGGTGTTTTGCTCTTTGCGGTAGTACATAAAGGCTATGATAATCCCGATGAGTGCAAAAAGCAGCATCGGCAGAGCCAGTTTGGTGGCTACGTGCATATTGAAAATGGCTGCAATCAACAGGAGTCGTATGTACATCATCGCCGTAGCTACGATGATAGCTGCATCGATGATGCGCATAGTGCCTATATTTGCTGCTTTTTTGGCCAGCACCACCGTAGTGGCTGTGGAGGAGTACAGACCTCCGAGGATGCCTGCCAGCAGGTAGCCGCGAGATTTGAAGATATACTTTTGCGCGATGTAGCTACCGTAGCTGATGGCCGAAATCACCACCACCACCAGCCAGATTTTGAATGCGGAGATGTGCAGATAGGGAAGCTCTTGGCGTGGCAGCAGTGGTAAAATGACGGCGCTCAGTAGCAAGAACTTCCCAAGAGTTTCGAACTCTTCGATATTGATGGAGCTAAGAAGATAGCGCAAGGAGCGATTGGCGTTCAGGACAAAGACAATGAGCACGAAAACCAGTGTCGGCATCCAGATATCGAAATTTTCGATAAGCGCGCCGAAGCTATAGACCAAGGAGATGAGTAAAAAGGAGATGATAGAGGTGCGGTCTTGATGGAGTTTATACAGATAATAGCTCAGATACACCGCCACGAGCGCGATGTAGCCTACGATAAAAAGGTAGATATTGATGACATAGAAGATATAGCCCAGAAGTCCGATGAAAGTAAACGTCCTCGTGGAGCCGATATGCGGTACATCACGCTTTTTGAGTTTCAAAAGGCGGTAGGTCTTGAGCTCCAGACCTACCAAAAACGATAGAGCGACTACATAAAGTATGTGCCACAGCTCCGTAGGGATAGCTATCATATGACGTCGATTCCTTTGACTTTACGATAGTACTTGAGCACAGCCATTTTGACCACGTCGTTAAAAGCGAACCAGGTAAGCGCGTAGGCCCACATGAAAAGTGCCCAATCCCAACCAATAGGCGTCATGAGGCCGAAGCCATAGACTGCGATGATGGTACCGATGACGCGGGTAGAAAAAGTGGCCCCAAAGAGTATCCACGAAGGCCAGGGTCGCTTGAAAAACCAGTCGTCGATACGGGTGTTGTAGATAGTGCCGTGTCCTGCGACCACCATTTTGGCGAAAAATATCGACTGCACGAACCCCATCCACTGGTCTGGTTTTTTCATATCGACCCAGAGTGGCACATCTGGGAGGAAAAATGCCGATTCGGGATGGGTCCTCAGATAAACCATGACGATATAAAAGATCAAGAAAGAGCTGGCCACCCCTGCCACACCCAGCCAACTGGAGAGTACCAGCATCTCGTGCATATCCCATCGCACCGGCATCTTGCGTATCTTGGTGTTGTCGTAGGCGATGGCGAGGATGGGGATGTCGTTGAGGAGTGCTAAGACGATGATCATGATGGCTGTGAGAGGATAGAAGTTAAAGACCACGATAGCCAGCGTCATAAAGATGATGATACGGATCGTCTCGGCGATACGAAAAATGGTGTAGCTTTTCATTCTTTCGAAGGTGATACGCGCCTCTTTGATAGCATCGATGATGACGCGAAGACCCGGCGCAAGCAGGATGATATCTGCCGCTGCACGCGCCGCATCCGTGGCTCCACTGACGGCAATTCCCGTGTCGGCCTTACGAAGCGCAGGCGCATCGTTGACACCATCGCCCGTCATTCCTACAATGTGATCCGCTTTTTGGAGCTCATCCACGATGAAGTACTTATCTTCGGGAAAGACTTGCGCGAAGCCGTTGGCCTGTTCGATCAGAGCGATGATTTCGCTTTCGTGCTTTTTGACTGTACCAGTAACGAGCTGTTTTTCGTTCAGTTCGCGGCGCACCTCTTTGACGATTTGGTTAGTAAGGAGTTTGAGCTTTTCAGCAGAAATATCTGGTTGGGTGACTTTGAGCAGAGCTTTTGAGACCACTTCGGCGAGGATTTCGTATTCGCGCGTGCTTTGACCCTTGAGCTCCTTGATATCGAGGATGTTTTCTCCGATGCCGAGGATCTTGGCTATGTAGCGTGCCACGGCGATGTTGTCGCCTGTGACCATCTTCACATCCACGCCTTTGGCTCGCGCTTCTGCCACGGCCTCTTTGGAGTCTTCGCGTGGTGGATCGTAGAGCGGAATGAGCCCTACGAAGTGAAATTTCTCCTCTTCGCAGCGTTTGAAGGCTACACCAAGTGTGCGAAAGCCGTTTTCTGCAAACTCTTCTACCTTGGCATTCACAGCCTCTTCGTCGAACTCACTGGCATCGCTAAGCCCTATGATCACTTGCGGAGCACCTTTGGTAACCACGAGGCACTCGCCGTTTGCACGTTCCACCACCGCTTCGGTGCGTTTGCGCACGGGATCGAAGGGGACGAATTTGGTGACTTTGAAGCTTTTTGCCAGTTTGTTGATTTCATGCTCGTCTGCATACTCGAAAATCGGCTTTTCTATCGGGTCGTTGTTTTCACGCCGACTGGCCAAAATCGCATATAAAAAGAGCTCCACGTTCTTGTGGTTTTCCAAGACATAAGGCTCTGCGATGGTCATCTGATTTTTGGTAAGAGTCCCCGTTTTATCAGAGCACAGAATATCCATCCCGGCCAGCTCTTCGATGGCTGCGAGACGGCTGACGATCGCCTGACGGCGTGCGAGGTTGAGCGCACCCACAGCCATCGTGACGGTCAGCACCGTCGGCAGCGCCACGGGGATAGCCGAGATGGTGAGTACCAGGGAGAAGACCAGCAGCTCGTAGGGGTTTTCGTGGCGTTTGAGGCCGTAGAAGATGATGATAGCGATCATGACGATGGTGATGAGGATGAGAAAGTCCCCCACACGGATCACCATCTTCTGGAAGTGGCTGCGCTGTTCGCGCTCGGCCTTGGCCACGAGGCCTACGGTCTTGCCGAAATAGGTGTTCAGTCCCGTATTGACTACGATGCCGATCATCTCGCCCTGTTTGACGATGGTGTTAGAGAAGGCGACATCGTCATCCTTTTTGTGCACCGGGAGCGATTCGCCTGTGAGTGCCGACTGATCTACAAGTGCATAGTCTGAAACTTGCGCGATTTTGATATCAGCTGGGATGATGTCACCGATTTTGACTTTGATGATATCGCCTGGTACCAGCTCTTTGGCAGGGACCTCCATCCATTTGCCGTCACGCAGTACCGTCGCCTTTTTAGCGAGCTTTTGCTTGAGGACTTTGATGGCACTCAGAGCCTTGGACTCTTGGTAAAAATCTAAAAATGCGTTGACAAAAAGCATCACGAGGATGATGTAGAACTCCTCCCAGTGCTTTACCAGTGCCGCCAATATGGCAGCGATCTCGATCATCCACGGTATTGGCCCCCAAAAGCGCCTGAAAATACGGTGCCACAGCGGCTCCTCTTTTTCCGGGATTTCGTTGGGTCCATACTTTGCGAGGCGCTTCTTGGCTTCTTCGCTGCTCAGCCCCTTGTCTATATCTGTCGAAAGCTCGGCAGCTACCTGGACGGAGGGGAGTTTTTCGTAGTACTTGGTCTCTTTCATCCAAATCTCCTCAGTGCTCGATCTATTGCTTCAGAATAGGTAGGATGCGGATAGACCGATTGTAGCGCAGTTTTGATATCCATTTCTGCTACTAAACTCACAGTCACAGAACTTATGATCTCTTCTGCATGGGGTGCGAGGATCTCTGCGCCTACCAAGAAATCCTGCTTGTCTGCATAGAGCACCACGTAGCCCTCGCTGCCGCCTGCGAGGTGCGAGAGCGCCAGCGCAGAGAGGGGGAAGATAGCCTCTTTAGCGGGACTATCTTTTTTCGTAAGCCCTACGGCGGCGTATTGGCTCGGTAACGTATAGATAAATTTGGGGATATTGGCAAGATTCAGCCGGCGCTTATGCCCCAAGATGGTATCCACCACATTGAGCACCTGTGCGCGTGCTGCGTGTGCCAGCATCAGCTTGGCGTTGCAGTCCCCTATGGCGTAGACGTTGGGGAGGGTGGTGGTGAAGTACTCATCCGTCACGATTCCTTTGCCAAGTTCTATGGCATCGGTTTTCACTACGTCGAGATTGGGTCTGCGCCCTGTAGCTACGAGGAGCTTGTCAAATTCGTAGATGCCACTATTTGTGGTAACTTTTGCACGCCTTTCATGCTCTTTGGCCTCCACGATGGAGGTGTTTGGCATGAGGCGGACGCCAAGATCCGTGAGCATCTTCTCCATACTCTCTACGATAGTGGGGTGGATTTTATTGGAGATGTGTTCATGGCGAAAGATGAGTGTGGTCTCTACTCCATTCGCTGCGAAAAAGCTTGCCATCTCTAAGCCTATGGCTCCACTGCCGTAGATGGCGATGGAGGAGGGGAGTGCGGTGAGGTTTAGCATTTCATCGCTGGTGATGATGGTCTCTTTGTCGTATGCGATGCCCTCTGGGATGAAGGGGTGTGATCCCGTGCCGATGACGATATGTTTGGCCGCAAGCTTTTTGTCGCCTACTTCTACGCTGTTCGGTCCCGTCACGTAGCCTGTGCCCTCTATCAGCTTCACCCCGGCATTGGTGCACTGCATCTCGATGGACTTGTGCGCCTTTTTGATGAGCGTATCCTTTTCCTTGACGGCCACATCCATCTTGATGCGATCTTTATGGCGCGAAAAGGCGGGATTGCGCAGTTTCAGCTCGGCCTGCGCTAGATGCAAGAAGTGCTTGGAGGGGATGCAGCCGTTGTTGAGGCATGTCCCTCCGATATGCTCCATATCACGCTCTACAAGAGCCACTTTGAGGCCTCTTTTTGCAGCTACCACGGCTCCTGCGTAGTTGAGTCCACCGCCTACGAAGATAATGTCATACATCCTCATCCCCCTTGAAGATCTCTTTTGCGTCCCGCACGAAGAGTGCGGCATCCACACCGTTTAAGATACGATGGTCGAAAGTGAAAGTGACGGAAATTTTGCCTTCATTCAAGGCACCGAAGGCCGCTATGCCCACGTCGCTTTGGTTGATCATGGCGCTAAAGCGCTGCACACCGAACATCCCCAGATTGCTGATACCAAAGGTGGAGCCTGTGAGCTCATCGGCCGTGAATGTGCGCTCTTTCAGGCCGCGCACCCAGGTATCGATCTCTTGGAGGCTCTTTTCCTCGGCTCTCTTGCACACCACCATATAGAGTTCGTCCCCTTTGGCTACCGCCACGCTGATGTTGGAGTGGGGGGAGATTTTGAGGGTGGTGCCTTCGAGCTTGGCGCGCATAAGTGGGTGCTTTTGCATCGCCGTTGCTAGCTTTTTGATGAGAACGGAAGTGAGCTTGATGCCTTCATACTCTTTAATATCAAACTCTTCGAAGATGAAATAGACCGGCTTGGTAGCCGCGTTTTGCACGTTTTTCATCACTGCTATGCGGTTTGCAGAAAGCGCTACGATTTTTGGGATATCGTGCTCTTTGATGTAGTTTTCTACCTCCTCGACACCGATTTTGTGATCGAGATTGAACTCTTTTGGATCGATACGATATTCTTGTAGTAGTTCGAGAGCTTTTGGTGTGAAGTAGCGTCGCAGTGCCTCGGTTTCGATGTCGCGTAGATGCGCAGGTTTTGGCAGTTTGCCCTCGGCCTGCAAGCTTTTGATGTCGATGCCGAGCTCGGCCGCTCGTTTCTTGGCTGCCGGTGTGGCATCGCCTTCGGCCAGTTTGGGAGCGGGAGTTTTTAGAAGTTCTTCGATTACGGGAGGGACGGCAGCGGCAGGTGTCGACTCTTTGGGAGCAGTTTTTGGTTTTTCGGTAGATGCGCTTTGCTCTTTTGGCTGCTGTGTGATTTTAGTCTCTGTTTGCGCCGTTTTAGCTTCGGTGTCGATGATGGCGATGGGAGCCTTGACGGGGACTTCCTCACCCTCTTTGACGAGAAGCTTTTTCACCACGCCGTCCTTGAAGCTCTGCACCTCCATGATAGCCTTGTCGCTCTCCACTTCTGCAATCACGTCGCCTTTGTGCACCACATCTCCTTCGTGTACTCTCCAGCGCACGAGCTTACCCTTATCCATCGTGTCCGAGAGCACCGGCATGATGATCTTATAGTCCATTTTTGCGCCCCCATTGGATGATTCTTTGTCCTATCTTGTCTGGTGTGGGGATGGATGCCAGCTCCAAAGAGCGGTTATAGGGGATCGGCACATCTTCGCCGGCAATGCGTAGCGGCGGAGCGTCGAGGGAGTAGAAGAGCTCTTCGCTGATTTTCGCTATCACCTCCGCGCCGTAGCCGCCCGTTTTGTGATCCTCTTCTACGAGCACCACGCGCTTGGTCTTTTGCACCGACGCGGCTATCGTTTGCATATCGAGAGGCCGGAGGGAGTTGAGATCGATCATTTCCACGCTGATGCCAAGTTCTTCTTCGATTTTCGGCACGGCTTCGAGGACATCGTAGCGCATCTTGAGGTAGGTGATGATGGTAAGATCCTTGCCCTCTTTGACGATCTCGGCCTTGAAGGGATCAAAGTTTTTTACCTCTTTAAAATCCATCTCCATAGGGTAGAGCAGTTCGTGCTCCAAAAAGATGACCGGGTCGTTGAGAGCGATGGCGGTTTTGAGGCCGTAGTAGGCGTAGGTGGCGTTGCTGGCAGCTAACACGATGAGACCCGGGATGGCGGCGTAGAGGGTTTCGTAGCTTTCGCTATGCTGCGCGGCCAGCTGTCTCGAAACGCCGCCCGGCATACGGATAGTCAGAGGTATTGTCATCTTGCCACCGCTCATGTAGCGAAACTTGGCGGCGTGATTGACGATCTGATCCATGGCAAGGAGACTGAAGTTCACCGTCATGATCTCTGCGATGGGTCTTAGACCCGCTATCGCCATGCCGATGGCGTTGCCTACGATGCTGAGTTCTGCTATCGGCGTGTCGATGACGCGTTTGGGACCGTACTTCGCAAAAAGTCCTTCGCTGACGCGATAACTGCCGCCATAGCGTCCCACATCTTCGCCGAGGATCACTATACTTTCGTCTGAGGCCATCATCTCGTCGATGGCACGATTCAAGGCTTCACGGTATAACATTGGTGCACTCCTTGCAGTAGACATCTTCATAGAGCTCAGATAGCGGCGGCTCAGGCGAATCGGCGGCGAAAGCGATGGCCTCTTCGATCACTTTTTGCACTTTTTTATCCGCTTCGTCGAAATACTCAGGAGCCACGAGCCCCTCGGCGATGGCGTGTTTTTTGAGATTTTCTATTGGGTCGCGCGATTTGAAGATCTCCATCTCCTCTTCGCTGCGATACTTGCCGTTGTCACTCATGGAGTGCCCTTCGTAGCGATAGGTTTCGGCTTCGATAAAGTAGGGTCCCAGGCCGTTTTCGATGTACTCTTTGGCCTCCGTGACGGCTTTGTAGACTGCGCACACATCCATCCCGTCGATGCGCTTGGCAGGCATGTAGTTGCGCGCTTTATGGTAGAGCTCTTCGAAAGGACTCACCCAGCCGATGCGCGTGCCAATAGCATAGTAGTTGTTTTCACAAAAGAATATCAGTGGCAGCTTCCAAGCTGCTGCGATGTTGATGCTCTCAAAAAATGCTCCCGCGTTGCTGGCTCCATCGCCGAAAATCGCGAAGACGCCAGCCTTTTCACCCTGGATCTTTCTGGCATACGCACACCCCACGGCGATAGGCAGATGCCCGGCCACGATAGCGTCACCGCCGTAGAAGTCGAGGTCTGGATCGAAAAGGTGCATGGAGCCCCCTTTGCCTTTGCTCACACCCGTGACCTTGCCAAAGAGCTCCGCCATCACGATCTTGGGATCCATCCCTCTGGCTATGGCCAGCACATGCTCACGATAGTGGGTGAAGACATCGCCCTTGTCGAAGGCTTGCATCGCTCCGACACTGCAGGCTTCCTGCCCGATATCAAGATGCAAAAATCCCGCAATGTTGCCCTGCATGTACTGCTCTTTGGCCGCGAGCTCGAACTCGCGGCCAAGCTTCATGAGGTAGTAGAACTTCTCTATCCTTCCACTATGCATGGCCAAACTCCTCGAGCGCTTCTTCTACCGGTGTCATATACATGAGCGCAGGACCTCCGTGCATCAGCACCGCTTGCATGGCCGCTTCGAGGATCTCATCTTTGCTGGCCCCTGCATCGAGTGCTCCTTTGACATGCAAGGCGATGCACCACTCACACTGCGCAGCTACTGCCAAGCCCACGTTGACCAGCTCTTTTTGTTTGGTATCGAGTGCCCCGGCTTTTTCCACACTGGTCATGAAACCGAGGAATGCTTTGATGTTTTCGGGTTGCTGCTGCTGCAGTTTACCGATGAGGCGTTTGATCTCCTCGAGTTTCGTGGTCATTTTTCCCATGGTGGCCTCCTTTGCAACATGATGATCTAAAACAATTATAGAACTTTTGCCTTTAAGGAATGTAAATGAAGAGTAAATCTATGGTAAATAGGGTATAATTTGCAAAAAATTTGAAGGATAGCAATGCGAGCGCTTCTGAGTGTCAGCGACAAAACAGGTATCGTCGATTTTGCGAAAAGTCTCATCGATCTGGGTTTCGAGATAGTGAGCACAGGTGGAACCTGGCGCACCCTCAAAGATGCGGGGCTGGAAGTGACGGAGATTAGCGAGATCACCAACTTCCCCGAATGTTTCGAAGGACGCGTCAAGACTCTCAATCCCTATGTCCACGGCGGTATCCTCTATCGCCGAAGCAAACCCGATCATGTGGAGGAGGCCAAGAAGCTCGGCATCGAGCCTATCGATCTGGTGTGCGTGAATTTGTATCCTTTTAAAGAGACGATAGAGCGCACCGACGATTTCGAAGAGATCATCGAAAATATCGATATCGGCGGGCCGACGATGGTGAGAAGTGCGGCCAAGAACTTCGAAAGTGTCATCATCGTCACCGATCCCAACGACTACGACCGCGTCATCGAGGCGCTGAAAAACGATCAGAATACCTTGGAATTTCGCCGCGAACTGATGATCAAAGCCTTCGAACATACCGCACAGTACGACGCTACGATAGCCAACTACATGAATGAGAGATTCCACGAAGGTTTCGGTGCCAAGCAGTTTATCGTAGGTAAAAAGGTCTTCGATACGCGCTACGGCGAAAATCCGCACCAAAAGGGTGCTTTGTATGAATTCGAAGATTTCTACAACGACCTCAATATCCTCAAAGGCGAACCAAGCTTCAACAACCTCACCGACATCAACGCCGCCGCCAAGATCGCCGTGAGTCTCGGCAAGGGTAGTGTGGTGATCGTCAAGCACGGCAACCCCTGCGGCGCTGCGCTCAAAGAAGATCTCGTCACCAGCTGGCAAAAGGCTCTCGCAGCCGATCCCGTGAGCGCCTTTGGCGGTGTGGTGGCCGTCAACGGTGTGGTGACGAGAGAGCTCGCCGAAGAGATCAACAAGATCTTCGTAGAAGTCCTCATCGCCGGCAAGATCACCGAGGAAGCCCAAGAGGTCTTTGCAAGTAAAAAACGCATCAAGCTCTTCGACCTCGGCCAAGGGGAGTTAGAAATCAGCGGCGATTTGTATGACTTCAAGCATATCGAGGGAGGCTTCGTCTACCAAAGCGCCGATTTCGTCAAAGACGAGGAGGTACTCGAGGCCAAGCAGGTGAGCAAAGTGGGAGTGGAGGACAAAAAAGATCTCCTCATGGCCTACAAGATCGCGGCACTCACCAAATCCAACTGCGTGGCATACGTCAAGGACGGTGCGCTTGTGGCTATCGGGATGGGAATGACGAGCCGTGTGGATGCAGCCAAGTGTGCGCTGAAAAAAGCGGCGGAGCTTGGCATCGACGTGCGAGGTGCCGCGATGGCCAGCGAAGCATTCTTCCCATTCCGCGACAGCGTGGATGAAGCGGCGAAAGCCGGCATCACGGCTATCGTGGAGCCGGGTGGCAGCATCCGCGACGATGAAGTGATCGCCGCGGCCGACGAGCATGGCATCGCACTCTACTTCACAGGCGTTCGCCACTTCTTGCACTGATGATTCGCATCGGCACGGCAGGCTGGAGCATCCCCAAAGCGTACGCCCAGGAGTTTCCAGGGGAAGGGACGCACTTAGAGCGCTACGCCAAGCGCCTGCCGATCACCGAGATCAACCAAACCTTCTACAAACTCCCACGCCCATCGACGCTCCAAAAGTGGCGCTCTAGCACTCCGCCCGATTTTCGCTTCACTCTCAAGCTCCATCGCAGCTTCACCCATTTTCATAAACTCGCCTCTACCCAAGGCTTGAAAGAGTTCATCGAGACCGTTTCCAATCTCAAAGAGAAGCTCTTTGCACTCTTGGTGCAGCTGCCGCCTTCACTGCAGTTCGATGAAACTACGGCTCGCACCTTTTTCGGCGCGCTGCGCCGCTACTACGACGGCTACGTGGCTCTCGAGCCCAGACACCCCAGCTGGATGGAAGCGGAAGCGCTTTTAGGAAAGCTCCGCATCGCGCGGGTGGCGGCAGATCCAGCGCGTTACGATGCCGACAGCGAGCCGGGTGGCTATGAGGAGTTTGTATACTACCGCCTGCACGGCGCACCCAAAATCTACTACAGCGAATATAGCGAGGAGTTTTTGCGCACGCTTGCTCGAAAGCTCGTAGCCCATCCGGCCAAAGAGAAGGTGATGATCTTCGACAACACCGCAAGCGGTGCGCTATCAAAAATGCGCTCAAACTTATGGAGCTGATACGTGAAGCTAAATAAAATCGAAAAGCTCAAGCTCCAAAAGAGCCCCTGCGACTACTACGCTACCATCGAAAGCCTCAATCCCTCATCCATCACCGAGGCCGACAGGTTCTATCTCAAAAATTTCGGCATTTACAACAACAAGCAGCGTCCCGAAGAGTGGATGGT
The DNA here is from genome assembly GCA_027024145.1 of Campylobacterales bacterium. Taxonomy (GTDB): domain Bacteria; phylum Campylobacterota; class Campylobacteria; order Campylobacterales; family Nitratiruptoraceae; genus Nitratiruptor. Next base: position 20,867 of record JALVTF010000004.1, on the reverse strand, counting down.
GCGCATCCGCATCCCGGCCGGCCGCATCGACTACCCTGGACTACGTCTCATCCATACTCTGGCCAAGCTCTATGAAGCCAGGCTGCTCCTCACTGCCCGTGCCCAGATGGAGCTGCATCGCCTCTCTTTTAGGGATGCCCTCGCTTGTCACAAAGAGCTGGAAGAGGGAGGTCTAAGCACCTTCGGAGTGCTCACGGACAACTTTCGCAATATCGTCACCGATCCCCTCGACGGCGTAGCCAAGGAGAGCATTTTTGCGGTCTATCCTCTTATTGAAAAGATGCAGGCGGTTTTTTTCAAAAAGTGCGATTATCTTGGGATGATTCCTCGCAAGTTCAACACCGCCATCAGCGCAATGCCTGCCAACGTCTCTTCATTTTTCGCAAACGACTGCTACTTCGCGCTCGCTACAAAAAATGGCGAATATGGTTTTAATCTTTTCCTCGGTGGCAAGAATACCGAGCTCGCCAAAGATGCCGATGTTTTTGTAGCGCCTGGGGAAGTGGTGCCACTCTATGCAGCTATCGTGCAAGCCTATAAAAAGTATGGCCTGCGCGCCTCGCGCTCCAAAGCGAGGCTCTACCACCTCATCGAAGCGATAGGGATGGAAGGCTTCAAGGAGCGGATGCGCGAGTTTTATCCCAAAAATTTCGAGAGTGCAGGGGAGTTGGTGCGCCAAAAATATCGCCATAGCGATGAGCCTTGGATAGAGCTGCGTGACGGCAGTTTCGCCTACCGCCACCAAAGCGACTACGGCGAGATGAGCCTCGAAGAGTTTGCACAGGTGGTGGAGCTTGCCAAAGAGTATGAAGTACGCATCGGTGTGAATCAAAATCTCTATATTTTAGGATTTCCCGAACCTCGTACACTGCCACTGCCGCGAAGATCTTTGCACGAAAATGTGGTCTGTGCAGGGGAGCGCTACTGCATCTACTCGCTTTTCGATACCAAAGAGGTGGCCAGGGAGTATCTGGATATCGATCCGGCCATCCGCCTGGGTCTGAGTGGCTGTCTCAAAGGGTGCGGCCGCCATATTCTAGCCGATATTGGCTTTGTTGGGATTCGCACCAATCTCTTCGGCCAAGTGGAGCGGGGCGTGCGCCTCTATTTTGGCGGCGGCTACACCCGAGGCGATCGCGCCGCTAAGCTCATCTTTTGGGCCGTGCCTCTTCGCAAACTCGCTGCTCTTTTGGATGTGATTTATTACGATTTCGAAGCCAGCGGCCATGCAGACTTCGAATCCTACTCCCAAGCGATGCTGAGATTTGGCGAAGCGGCCCTTGCTCGCTACTATATGGCCAAACTCGTCGGCCAGCCGGTAACGCTGGAGCCTTTCGAGGACTACGAAGCACTCAAAAGACTCGAACAGCAGGCTTTTAGTTAGTTTCTATGCGTGCGATGTTGAAGTCGTGCGCATCTTTATCTACATGTGCGAAATCTTTGAAGGCTATTTTGATCTCTTTTGCATTTTGTATTTTTTTGAGTTGCTTGGGATCGATGCCAAAGACTTGGGCTATCTCTTCTAGTACGACTTGTGGGACCTTGCGGCGTCTATGAAGTCTGCCGAAGACTATCTTGTTGTAGAGTGCCCAAAAGAGAAAAATGGCGAGAAATATCATGAAGGCGGTTATATTTTGGGCTATGACTTGTGTGCCTTCTTGCGATAGGTCGTGCCATACGTTTTCGTGAAAGAGGAACTCCCCAAAAACGAACCATAACGCCAAAGTAAATATCGGTCTAAAAAGATAGATAAAGAGTATCCAGAAGACCATAGTGATGATGCTATCACGCAGTTTGACCTTTTCGTCGAGTGCTCTTTTGTCTTCGATGATGAGTTCTTTGGGATCAAACATCGTCCGTTCCTATCCCCCTGTCTGGACTGTGCCAGCGAGCTTGGGTGGTTTTTTTCTTCATGAGGGCCCTGACAAATCCCACACTCGTGCTCAATGCGCTCACTATCCAAAAGAAAAAAGGATACCATATTATCCAGTAGTAGAACTTGCTCAAGCCCTTTTCATAGCGCGAGTCGATTATGAGGCTTATAAAAAACTGCAGCAAAAACGTGGTGCCAAGGACCGTCCCGTAGATGGATGGTGTAAAGGCGAACTCATCCATCGAGCCGCCATGCAAAAATGATACGGTAATGATGATACCTACCAAGATGACGCTATAAGACCAGATGAGACTCAGGACATATTCTGCATAGATACCCCACATACGGCGAGATTTCCAATGAAATATATCTTTGAAATATTTGAGTATCACTTCCGAACCGCCCTGTGCCCAGCGCAGACGCTGTCTCCATAATCCTCCCAGAGTCTCCGGCACCAGCATCCAGCATAGCGCGTGGGGCTCGAAACGTATCTGCCAGTGATCGAGCTCCAGTCTCCAGCTCACATCGATATCTTCCGTGACCATGTTGGTGTGCCAGTAGCCTACACGATGGAGCGCCGTTTTGCGAAATGCCGCTATGACGCCGGAGACCGTGAAAATGCGGCCATAGATTCTTTGGGCGCGCTTGATAAGGCCGATAATAGCCGAAAATTCTCCCACCTGGATCTTGCCAAGGAGTGACGAGCGGTTGCGTACGCGTGGATTACCCGTCACGCCTCCAACGCGAGGGCCAGTGAGAAAGTGGTGCATTATCCAAAAGATGGCATCTTCATCCAGTATCGCATCTGCGTCGATAGTAACCAGGAATTCACCTTTGCTCGCAAGCGCTGCAGCATTGAGCGCCATGGCTTTGCCCTGATTCTGTTCGAAATGGATTATGCGAAGATTGGGGATTTTTTGAGCTAAACTTTCCAAAATTTCCCACGTCCTATCAGTGCTGCCATCATCTACCGCGATGATTTCGATGTTAGGGTAGCGATTTTTTGTCAGGTACTCTATCGTCGTGGCGATATGTCTCTCTTCGTTATGGCAAGGGACGAGCACGGAGACAAGGGGATGCTCTGGGAGTTTAGGAGGCTCCAGCTCACCCGTTTCCCAGTGGAAGTAGTAGTAGACCGCTCCTATCATCCAGATAAAAGCCATATAGAGCGGGTAGTAGTATGAGTAGTTGATAAGATAGTCTACAAATCGTAACTCCATGCCTCTTCCTTATCTTCCAAATGGGAATCTCTGCAACGAAAAACTTCTATAGACCACCTCGAATCTGGGATGGTCATGCAAGAAATCGTCGGGGTAATATCCGTAGTTTCTCGCTCCGTTTTCTTGTAAAAGTCGCATCTGTTTCGCTAATGATTCGCTCGCTATTTTCTCTTTTTTGTTCCAGTCGACACTTTGCAGCTCGAAGATCGATTTTTGTAAACCTTCGGGATATTGCTGCACTCTTTTGACGAGATCGTAGAGCCATCTTTCAGGATCGTGCGCTTTTTCCATATAGGGCATCGCCATGATAGCCACATAGTCATAGTTACGGAGAAATTTTGCAAAATCTTGTGCGAACCAAGTTTTGCTTGTAGGTTCTACGATCACTTTCGCATAGATATTGCGTGCAAGCTCTATCGGCATGCGGTAGCGTTCTGTATGTTCGGCTATCTCTTTCGTAAACGCTATGAGAGTGTCTGTTTTGAAGTCTGCCCAACGATGCAGTGTATCCGGATCGCTGCGAAGCGCTACGATATCTGCCGGTAGACCGTGTTTTTTGTAATCTTCAAGAGCGCTTGCACTGCAATCTTCGTAGTCGCTCAGGTATGCGTCGTCATGAAATAGGATTCCTTCGAAATAGCAGTGTTTGGCAAGATCTTCGTATATGTCGAAAATCACCCTTCTTGCATTGCTATTGTAGATGCTCAGACGTTTATATGCTCTCTTGTCGATAGTGGCGCGATTGGTCGCAGGATCGTATGTGTGGACATACCAAGCTGCAGGGAATGCAGGGGTCTCGAAAGCGCTTACCGGCATCCACGCAAAGACCCGCACTCCACAGCGAGTTTTGAGCTGCCAAGCGACTCTGTCGAACAGATCCGCTCGCACAGGCAAGTGGCGATTTGGGAAATAGAGCTCCTGAGCCACTCCATCTCCATCGGGATCGGCGAACGCTTGCAGATAGACCGTGGTGATGTGCATATCTTTGATACGATCGAGGAGAATACCCAGATTCTTTTCTTGCTGCACAGGATCAGGATCGTAGATGTAGTCCAGATCCACATGCACGACGCGTTCGATTTCGTTTTCTTTATGTTGCTTCACATCAGAAATGAAATCCGCAAAAGAGGGGTAGTCTCGCACGAGCACTCTTTTGATCCGTTCGATTTCGTGCACATCCCCATAACCGTCATCGAGTGTGAAAGTCATCACAAATCCTAACTTTTTGGCTATGGCAAGTGTCTCTTTGTTGTACGCTCCATATGGCCAGACCAAAACTCTTGGCGTGATACCGATACGTTTTTGAAGAATCTGGATGCTCTGATTGAGATCGTGAGCGATTCTTTTTCGATACTCTTCGTCCGTTTCATATCTCTGGGCCTTTTTGTCATATTTGCGATAGATGGCGGCAGGCTGGAGATTGCCTTGGGGATTGGCTACGATGCCTTTGTGGAGGTCGAAACTGTGCGAGGCGATTTCTACTAGTCCATCCCGGGCTATCGCTTTGAGCTCATTCCAGTTCATAAGGAGAGAACGCTCTTTTTTTCGGTTGCCGTAAAGGAACTCTCCTTTGCTTTCTATCCAGCTGCCTACTACTGCTAATACTGCCGGGATTTTGTACGTTTTGAGAATCGGATAGACTTCTGTGTAAAATGATCTATAGGCATCGTCGAATGTGAGTAGTACCGCTTTTGAAGGCAGGGTGTGCTCTCCTCTTTTTGCTGCTAATATATCGTTGACACTGATAAAGTGGTATCCATTTGCCTGGAGCCAGTTGAGATGTTGAATGAAGGTATGGATATTTATATGCATAATATCACGACTAGCCGGTTTACTAGAAACATCGTGGTAACAAAGCACGAGAAATTTATCGCTTGCCAGCAAAGAAAGTGTTGTTATAAGTGCTAACAGCAGCTTTTTCATTGTATTCTCCAGGTCAGGTTGAAAAAGAGTTTATCGTCCCATTCGCCTTTACCGTCGTAGATCCTTCTGGCTCTTTGTACACCGTAGGTCAAATCCAAAATATCGTCATAGGTCCATCTATGTTCATACGTAAAAGCGTGGGTGGGTTTTGTATCGAACGATTTTTGTTTGTAGTAACCAAAATCGAGCGTCAATGCTTGAGTAAAAGAGTTTTCGTACCATCGCCATGTATGTAGGATATTTTCGAGACTCACACCTATATAGCTGTCACGAGCAGGATTGAAGTAGGGAGTATCTACTTTACTGTTTTTGGATGTGGAAAGACTCCAATAGCTGTTGAGTTTGTAGGTAGGTGTGGTATAGAGACGTCTATAATAGAGCAGACCGATTTCCGTGCGGTCGTTATCGTCTTCGAAATCCATACGTGATAGCGAGAGGCTTAGAGAGTGTGATTCATTGAAATTGAGATCAATGGAGCCAAAAACTCTGTTGGCATAGATGTCGTGCTTGAGAGCACGTAACGGCGTTTTGTCGCTGTAATATTGATAGCCAAGTGTGGTAGTGACAATATCACTCCATTCATAGCTGAGTTCCACGTCAGCGCCGCTCTTGTTTACACTTATGTTTTTGGCGATATAGGTCTCAGCACGCAGCGAATCTTTTTTGTACTCCACTCCCAAGCCGTATCTTCTCCAGATCTGTTTTCCTTCCAGTAACCTTGAAGATGCGAAATCGTGAAGGAGAAAGAGGCGATAGTTGTAATCGATGGGTGGAGAGTAGAGTCTTGTGTGAATTCCTATGTAGTGTGCACCCAGTTCCGGACTTTCACTCTTTCCATATTCGCCCCTGGATTGGAGGATAAAGCTATTTTTATAAATATCGTAGATTTTCTTGAGATAGCGCACAGAGAGATCTCTTGGATTACGTTCTATAAGGGTTTTGACCGATTTGGAAAAATTGCGATATCTCCATAAGACATAATCGTTCCAAGCTTGTGAAACATCGAGCGAGATGTCATGTGGATCGTACCCTTTTGCAAATCGCACCAATTCTGCAGATTTTCGTGGCCAACCACGATCGCGGTAAACATTGGATAGTTCGCTGAGTAGATCAACATTCGCAGGGGCTTTCTTGACCAAAAACTCCAGTTTTTCATGCGCTTGCGCCAGCAAATCGGCATAGTATCTGGCGCGGGCGGTATCGAGGGCCGTTTCCACTTTGTCGTAGTTTGGCTCCCTACCTTTCCAGACAGGCTCTTTTGTGTCCACATCGTCTATCCATTGGATAGCTTTTGTCAGTTGATTGGATTCCACGAGCGCATAGAATTTGCCGATTTTCGCTTCGAAAGAGTGTGGATCGTCGATGAGCACTTTTTCATACAGATCGAGTGCTTTGCGAGGATTGCGGACATAGAGATACGCATCTGCGGCTGCTAGCGTCACGTAAGGAGGCATTTTGTTACCGCTAGCTTGAAGCTCACTATAGAGTCCGATAGCTTCTTCCATCCTGTATACGTCGCGAAGGGCCACGATCTTATCGAAGAGCACTTGTGTGATAAATAGCGAGTCGGGATATGTTTGAACGAATCTGTCCATATCTGTGATACGCTTTTCGATAGCGTGCATACGCTCTTTTTCATCTATCGTAGGGTCAATAGATTTCCAACGAATCCAAAAAGCCATTTCATCTTTTTTGAGTCGTTGTGCAAACGCTTCTCCTCCACAGCGCACTTTGCGTTTTTGCATGATCGCTTCAGCGCCAAATGGCATACCGAGAATTGTAAGCATCCGCACTTTCGAACATAAAGCGTCGCGGTTGGGTTTGGCGTCGTCTGACTTTTGGTAGTGGACGAAGGCTTTGAAATAGTCTCGTTTTTGCTCGTAGAGATACCCCATAAGGTAGTGGTGCCGCCAAGGGCTTCGAATCTTAGCGAGCTCACGCTTAGCGCATGCATATCTTTTCGCGTCGATGAGTGCGAGGATATAGGCGAAACGAACTTCTTCGTCGTTCGGTGATTTCGTTAATATTTTTTCATATAAAGAGAGTGCGAGGTCGAATCTTTTTGCATTGCGCGCAGATTTGGCGAGGGCTTAGAGTGTGTATCGGGGCCACTCGAGAGTGCTGTAGCGCTCATAGAGGTTGAGGGCTTTCGCATCTTCTCCGCTCCAGCTCAAAACCGCGACGTAATCGTATATAAAAGGAGTGGATGAGCGGTAGCGAGGATAGAGGCTCTCGAATATCTCGAGCGACTTGCGCAACTCTCCTTTTTTTGCCAATGCTACGGCATCCTGATAGTCTGAAGCGACGATCGGTATCACTAAGCAAAGCAACAATATGAGGTAACGCATTCTTAACTTATTTATCTAATTAGGTTTTTTTACGATCTATTTACATTATAATCATACATTCTTGATTTATTCTTAAGTGTATCTGCCTTTTTTAGGCAGATAGTCTCTATTTTGGCACAGAAGATTCGATATGGGGATATATTAGTATGTGACCGCAAGAAGATTTTCACTCTTGCGGCGTGTCGCTTTTGGTGTGGATGAACTGGTCGTTAAGCTTTTGGATGTAGGATTTGCTTCTTTGTATGAGCTCTTCCAAAGCGGCTTCTATTTTTTTACTCGCAATTGCTTTGGGAGCCAGCAGATAGGGACGCAGCCAGGAGGTGTGCTTGAGAAAGGCTTGCTTGAGAGGCTGCTCTTCGATTTTTTTTGCGATTTGTCCACGCATGAAGGAGCGGAGTTTAAAGTGGAGCACCAAAAAGAGCACGATAGCCGCACCCATCAAAATGTAGCCGGCATTGGGAAACGGCAAAGCGGTGGCACCGTACCAGGCGAATGCAGCCAAGAGGAGTGCGAGGAGAATGTCGGCTATGGCGAGCGTCGTTGCGAAGGAGCGCAGTTTTTCTTGTAAAAGCGGCAGACTTTGGAGGATCTCTTTGGCGCGGGTTTCGATGTTTTTTACGATGCGATAGGCGCGATCGATGGTGACGCTATCCATCTTCGCATAGATCGCTGCGAGGTCGGCATCTTTTTTCTTTTTGAGCCGCTCTTGGGTGGAGGGGTTTTCGATGTTTGCGAGGCTTTCGTTGTAGATGGCGTAGAACTTGCCGCTGACGATCCCTTTTTGGCTGAGCGCTCTTTGCCAAGCGCCAATGATCTCTTCGAGGTTGTCCTCTTTTGCGCAGGTATCTATCTGGTTGAGGACAAAAAGCACCTTGTCGGCATCGGTGTGGTTGATGGCGATTTCTACCAGATGATTGAGCGTGTCGCGCATCGCACCAGGTTCCGGGTGGCGCGCATCGAAAAAGATGAGTATAAGGTCCGATAGATCGATGATATGGCGCGTTATTTTGAGCACCGCATCGCGCTGCACGTCTGCATCGAATCCGGGAGAGTCGATGAGGATTTTGCCTTTGATGCGGTCGCTATGGACGGTTTTGAGCTGGAGGAATTTGTTGATATTGTTAGCACTTGGGTCTATCTTTTCTATCTCTTTGGAGATGTTGTAAAAAGGAAAGCGAGGATCCGCATCGAGCGCCACGCCGGGGAGAGTGGTGACGGTATCGTTTTTGGAGTAGCAGATCACGGTAAATTTGTCGTCCACCGCCTGGTTGCCCGTCTCTTGCACTTTCTGGCCTAAAAATTCGTTGATGAAGCTCGATTTGCCCGCACTGAAGGTGCCGAGAATCGAGATGAGCGGCCACCATGAGATCGATTCGGTGTAGGTCTGCTGTGGTGTAAGCACGCCTACGTGTCTCGCGATGCTATCGAGCTCTCTATATTCGTCGATGACCTCTACGAGGATAGGGTTTTCTTCGAGCAGATGCTCTTTGAGCTTCTTATACCGCTCTTTGGGCGTCATAGGCGTTTCCTTTTTATTTTTAGTATAGCACAAGCCACCAGGCGATACAATTAAATAAATAGAGTTAGAAAATATGATACAAACTAACTAATATGTTATAATTGCATAAAATTTTATAGAAGGAGGCGCAATGGCGAAGCACCACTTCGAAGCGGAAGTGAGCAAGCTTTTGCAATTGGTGATCCATTCGCTCTATACCAATAGAGATATATTCTTGCGCGAACTCATCGCGAACGCATCCGATGCTATCGACAAACTCCATCTTCTCTCCCTTACGGATGAAAAATACAAAGAGTTTACTGCCGAGCCCAAGATTACCATCACTCTCGATGAAGTGGAGAAACGCCTGGTGGTGAGTGACAACGGTATCGGTATGGATGACGTGGATCTCGTGGAAAACCTCGGCACCATCGCAAAAAGCGGCACGAAGCAGTTTTTGGAGGAGCTGGAGAAAGATACGAAGAACAAAGAGCATCTCATCGGGCAGTTCGGCGTAGGATTTTACAGTGCCTTCATGGTGGCCAAGAGGGTAGAGGTGGTGAGCAAAAAAGCAGGTGACGAGAAGGCCTGGGTGTGGAGTAGCGATGCCGGTGGAGAGTTCGAGGTGGATGAAGCGGTGCGCGAGAGCCACGGCAGCGATGTGATACTCTATTTGCGTGACGACGCCACCGAGTATCTCGATGAATGGCGCATCAAGGAGATCGTCAAAAAATATAGCGACCATATTCCCTATAAGATATTCCTCAAAAAAGGAGAAAAAGAGGAGCAGATCAACAGCGCGCGAGCGCTTTGGAAGATGAACAAGAGCGAAATTAGCGAAGAGGAGTATAAGGAGTTTTATAAAACGCTCTCCCACGATGCCAACGATCCGCTGCACTGGATCCACACAAAAGCCGAAGGAACGCTCGAATACACCACGCTCTTTTATATCCCATCCGTGCGTCCTCTCGATCTTTTTCGCGCTGACTACACGCCGGGCGTGAAGCTCTATGTCAAAAACGTTTTCATTATGCAAGATCGCGATCTCTTACCTGTCTATTTGCGCTTCGTACGCGGCATCATCGATTCGGAAGACTTGCCTCTTAACGTCTCTCGCGAAACACTCCAGCACAACGTCATACTCGAAAAGATCAAGAAAGCATCTATAAGAAAAATTCTTACAGAACTCAAAAAACTCAAAGAGAAGGATATCGAGAAGTATCGCAAGATCTGGGAGCTTTTCGGTGCAGTGATCAAAGAGGGATTGATGAACGATTTCGAGCATCGTGATCTGATCAAAGATCTGATTCTTTTCAAAACATCCATGAGCGACGAACTCATAGATTTCGCTACCTACATCGAGCAGATGCCCGAGCATCAAAAGTCCATATATTACTTAATAGGAAAAGAGCTAAGAGGCTCACCACTGCTGGAGCGCTTCGACAAAGAGGGCTTTGCGGTGATCTTTTTCGAAGACGAGATCGATCCGCTGGTGGTGCCTGCAATTGAAAGCTATAAAGATAAAAAACTCAAATCTATCCAGAGTACCGAAGTGGATGAAGATTTCGAAAATATCGAACTCGATGAGAAGAAATACGGCAATCTCGTCGCCAAACTCAAAGCAGCTCTGGCTGAAGATGTCAAAGATGTACGGCTTACTGGCAGGCTCCAAAACTATCCCGCCTGCATCGTCTATGATAAGAGCGATCCGGAGTATCAGACATACAATCTGATGCGACAGCTCGGTCAGAACGCTCCCGAGCCAAAACCGATTTTAGAGATCAATCCATCCCATCCGATTTTTGCCAAAGCGCAGCTGAGCGACGATAGCAGTTACATCAAAACGCTGGCACTCGTACTCTACAACGAAGCACGTATTTTGGAAGGGATGGAGGTCGCCAAACCAGCAGAGTTCGCCAAGGCACTTAACGATTTGTTAACCGGTAGTAAGAAATAAAATTCTTACAACAGATAAGAAATTTTGTAAGAATTTGTGCTACAATACTCCGTAAGAAACTCTTCTTACGGGGTACACGATGGAGTATGGTGAAAAGATTAAAGAGCTGCGCAAGCGCTTGGGTCTTTCCCAAAGTGCATTCGCAGCTAAGCTTGGTATCCACAAACAGATGGTCAGCGACGTAGAGCGGGGGAAACAGAAACGTTTCAATCCTGCTATAGAACAAAAAATCGCTGCAATCTTCGGCGTCGATCCTGCTTATTTCATCGCCTCGCAAAACTCTCAAGTCATGAATACGCAATCTCGTAACAGCTCCAAAAGCTACAGTGCCGAAGAGGAGATACTTTTGCGTTATTTCGCGCAGATCCCCGAAGCAAAGAGACTTGATGTTCTCGTTTGCCTCCTGGAATGCATCAGAAAATACAAGTAATTTGTATAAAATCATTGCAGTAAAGTTGATTGACATAGACTAAAATTTTATGTATAATCTTGCAAAAAAGTATGGAGGAGAGCCTTGAGCAAAAGTCTCTACGAAACTTTAGGTGTCAGCCCCAATGCGTCGGCTGACGAGATAAAGAAGGCCTATAGAAAATTAGCGAGAAAATACCATCCCGATATCTGTAAAGAGCCCGAGTGCGAAGAGAAATTCAAAGAGATCAACGCCGCGTATGAGATTCTCAGCGACCCCGAAAAACGCAAGCAGTACGACCAATACGGCGATGCGATGTTCGGCGGGCAAAATTTCCACGATTTCGCGCAGCAAAATTTCCAAGGCGGCGTGGATCTCGACGAGATCTTACGTTCGATTTTTGGGGGAGGGGGCTTTGGTGGTTTTGGAGGCGGAGGCTTTAGCTCCGGCGGATTTCGCAGCGGTGGATTTGGCGGTTTCGAAGAGTTCGCCACGCCCGATCTCGATATCCACGCCAAGATCACCATCCCGTTTCGCACGGCAATCTTGGGCGGAACGCATTCAGTCAGCATAAACGGCGAGACATTCGACGTACGTATTCCTGCCGGCGTCAAAAACGGCGATACGCTGCGCATCCGTGGCAAAGGAAAAGCCTATAAAAATATGCGCGGCGATCTGCTGCTCAAGGTGGAGGTGGCGCCCGATCCCGAGTATAGCCGTGTGGGCAACGATCTGTATAAAACTATCGATATCCCTCTCAAAACGGCGATGTTCGGTGGCAAGGTTAAAGTGCAGACACTCGAAAAAGAGGTGACCTTGAAGGTTCCCAAAAACACCAAATGCGGCCAGAAGTTTCGCATCAAAGGGATGGGTGCCGTGGACCGCAAGACAAAAGCCAAAGGCGATCTGTACTTGCAAGCAAATATCGTTTTGCCAAAAGTAGAAGAGCTCGATCCAGAGCTAGCCAAAATGATGCAAGAAAAGCTTCCGGGAGGTGAAGATGCACGCGTATGATGAACCAGTCTACCTGATAAGCGTCGTAGCGAAAGTGCTCAATATCCATCCACAGACTCTGCGCCAGTACGAACGAGAAGGGCTCATCTCTCCCTCTCGCACCCAGGGTAAGACGCGGCTCTATTCACAAAAGGATATCGACCGTATCAAAACGATTTTGCGCCTTACGCGTGAGCTGGGCGTCAATCTGGCAGGCGTGGATATCATCTTGCGTCTGAAAGAAAAAATGGAGGAGATGGAGCGCGAGATCGAGCGTCTCCAAGAGCGGATCCGCGTCTACGAAGAGGGCATGAGTGTGCCAAAGAGCAGGGCAGTAGTCAAAAAAGATTATAACACCGAGATCATCATCTTCGAAGAGGACAAGGAGTGATCACTCCTGAAGCCTCGTCACATCTGCACCGAGGGCGTTGAGTTTGTCTTCGAGCTTTTCGTAGCCCCGATCGAGATGGTAGATACGGTGGACATTGCTCACACCTTCGGCTGCCAATGCCGCTAAAACCAGGGCGCTACTGGCTCTTAGATCCGTGGCCATCACATCGGCGCCGTAGAGCTTCGTAGGGCCGATGACCGTGGCGATATTGCCCTTGAGCTGGATATTGGCACCAAATCTTCTCAGCTCACTAACATGCATGAAGCGGTTTTCAAAAAGCCGCTCTTCAATGATGGACGTTCCGTTAGCGAGGAGTGCCAAAGCCATGAACTGCGCCTGCATATCGGTAGGGAAGCCTGGATATTCGCTGGTGACGATCTCTATCGGTTGGATGGTTTGGGCTGGATGGATGGTGATATCACTGCCATCGATGGTAAAATCGAATCCCATCTGGCGCATCTTGACGAGGATACTTTCGATATGTTCGGGGATAACGCCTTTTAGGCGTATCTGGGAGTTGGTGATGGCTCCCGCGCACAGATAGGTGCCCGCTTCGATACGATCGGGGATGACGGCGAAGTCCGGCATCGCGATCGTCTCACCTCCCGTCCCTTCTATTATGAGCTCGTCACTCCCGATTCCCTCGATCGCTACTCCGCTTTGCTGCAAAACTTCGCACAGCTGCACTACCTCGGGCTCTTTGGCTGCGTTGATGATGGTGGTTTTGCCATGGGCCAGTGCTGCCGCCATGAGGATGTTTTCGGTACCCGTGACGGTGATTTTGTCGAAGATGATGGTGGCCCCTTTGAGGCCTTTGGGCGCTTCGGCGATGACGTAGCCGCTTTTGATAGTGATATCCGCACCCATCTGCTCGAGGGCTTTGAGGTGTAAATCGATAGGGCGCTGGCCTATGGCGCAACCTCCCGGCAGACTCACTTCGCAATGCCCGAAGCGCGCAAGCAACGGTCCCAAAACCAGGATAGAAGCGCGCATCGTGCGCACGATATCGTAGGTGGCCACGGTTGAATCGATCGATGAGGTGTCGATGGTGGCTTGAGAGCCTTCATGGGTAAAAGATGCTCCCAGGTTATCCAGAAGCTTGAGAAGTGTCTTGATGTCGCGTACATTGGGGAGATTGTCGATAGTGACGGGTCGTGAAGCGAGAATTGTCGATGCGATGAGGGGGAGGGCAGCGTTTTTGGCTCCAGAAATCTGCACATCACCGCTCAGTTTTTTCCCACCTACGATACGCAAAAAATCCATTTAAGCCCTTTTTTAACGAAAATTATACTACAATACATATCATATTAGTTAATATAGGTAAAAAAATGGATACGAAACTCCAAAAACTCAACGCTTTAGTGGAGCAGTTGGCCACCACCGAACAGAAGCGCAAACAGAACCTCGATCGCCTCAAAGAGCTCTATGGTGCGCTTCAAATCGATCAAAAGGTCGAAGATTTTTCTAAGCTGTTCGAGTTCAAAGCTATCAATGTCACAGGCCTGACGTTACAAAAAGAGCAACTGTGCCAGACCCAACCCAATCGCTACGCACAGATTATCGGTATTCGTGAGGGGAAAAATATCAACCTACGCTATTTTGGTAGAGCCGAAAATCTGCCCAAAAACATTCTGCACGATATTTGCGAATTCGTCCTACGCTGGAGGCTCGAAAAAAACTATATGAACGTGGAACACTACAAGGAGCTCTTGAATGGACTCGCTGCGCGCAAAGTGGAATAGTCGCTATGCAAATGGTGCTGCACCTGATGTGGATAACGATCTTGCAAAGCATATAGAGCTTTTCCCAAAAGGCTTCGCTCTCGATATCGCTTGCGGTATGGGACAAAACGCTAAATTTTTGGCCCAAAAGGGATTTCATGTCGATGCTCTCGATATTAGCGACAAAGCCCTCGCAACGCTGCAGGATGTGACGAAAATAGACACTTTTTGTATGGATGTACACGATTTTCCCTGGTCAAAGGAGCGCTACCAACTCATCCTCAATGTCAACTTCCTCGATAGATCCATATTTTCTCATATTATCGATGCACTCGCACCTGGTGGGTATCTCTTTTTCAAGACCTTTACGTATAAATCCTCTATGAATCGAAAGTATGTGCTGCGTAAAAACGAGCTTGTGCAAGCTTTCGACGCACTGGAAATCGAGTATTATAGATTGATAGAGGAGGGGAAGAGGGCGCTGTTGATTGCTAAAAAGACTCCTGCGTAGCCACACTCTCCCAAAAGAAATCCACATGCTTTTCGAAAATCGTCGAAAGGGCGGTCGTGGGTTTGTTGTCGATATGCATCAAGAGCACTTGCAAGCGGTAGTAAAAGAGGGGAGCGAAAAACTCCTGCGCCATCAAAATCGGGTCGGCGGAGCGGATGAGATTGTGCTGCATCATGATAAAAAAGGCGTTGGAGAGCTTTTTGATGTTTTCTTGATAGAAATACTGCATAAAAAGCTCACGAACCTGCTGATTATGCATCAGTTCCGCGAGGATGATACGAAAGAACTTTTCGTTTTTGCTATCGAAGGTCAATAGTTTGATAGTCGCTGCGTATTCGAGCAAATAGGCTTTGCCTTTGATGGCGTACTGTTCGATGGGGCGTTTGATGAAAAAATCTTCGAAGGGATTGGAAAAGAGATTTTTCATAATCGTTTGGAAAATCTCATCTTTGTTGCGAAAATGGTTATAGATCGCACTCTCTCTGATACCCACTTTACGCGCGATCTTGCGCATAGATGCGCCGGTATAGCCACCTTCGGCCATCAATTCTATAGCAGCCGTTAATATCTTCTCTTTGGTGCTGTTAGGTTTTATCTCTTCCGCTACCGCCGTAGCCATGGGCCTTTCCTTCAATTGTAATTAACGTATGTTCATTATCGGTGAATGGCCGTTCTTTTTTAGATTAACGTTTGTTCATTTCTATACTAACGCAGGTTCACTTAAATAATTCTCAAAATCTATCGACAATATTTATCGGTAAAATGGGAGATATTGTTAAAAAGTATTGAAAACTATAATTTTCAAACTTTTTGCAATATAGCCTCTTTTGGGGTTTTGCTATACTATCTTTATTGATTTGGAGTCAAACAATGAAGTACGCACTCGATTTCAAAAATAACTTTTGCGATACGTTGCGCTTTTGGGTCGAGCGCTACGTGCGTTTCAAGCTCACGTCGCTTTCCAACAGACAGGTCAAAGATCCCAAAAAACTCCAGGAGATCATCAAGCAGTTAACACTCGGTACAGCCAATATGAATGAACTCTCGCAGCTGGCAAAAGCTGCACGCAATGTAGGACTCATAGGTGTTAATACCTATTTTAAGCCCCTCGAGAAGCTCTATACGTTCATGTGTGATATGGGACTAGCGAGCATGAAAGAGATAGATGAAGAGATGATAATCGACTTTCTCACCTCCTCTACCGCAGGTCTGAGTGATGCGACGAAAAAAAACTACCGTATCGCTATGATTAACTTCTTTTCCTATATAGACAAAAACAACGAAGATAAGCATATCTACGATATCGAGCTCAAAAACTGGGGCGGGCTCAAAGGTAAAGCCGGGCAGAAGCTGCCGGTCTTTTTGGAAGAGGAAGAGATCGCGCGATTTCTCGAGGCGATCGATTCCTACCCTTTCCAGACAGAGATCGCAGCACGCAACCGTGCCATTATCAAGCTTATCATCTACACAGGCATTCGCGTTTCTGAAGCCATCAACCTCAAAACCAAAGACATGATCTACCAAGATGGCGTCTATCTCGTCAAAATCATCGGCAAAGGCAACAAAAGCCGCGTGGTGATGATCAAGGCCGACAAGATCCAAAAAGATCTCGATGAGTGGATGCACTATCGAAGATGCGAAGATGGGTATCTCTTTTGTAATAAAAAGGGCACTCCCCTCACCCAGGCCTACATCAGCCGCATGGTCGAAAAGATACTCCTTAGCTGCGGCATACGCAAAGAAAAAAACGGTGCGCACATGCTGCGCCACACATTCGCCACATTACTGTATAATAAGAGTAAGGATCTGGTGCTCGTACAAGAGGCCTTGGGCCATGCGAGTCTCGATACGTCGCGTATCTATACGCATTTTGATAAAGATAGGCTCATGCAAGCAGCGAGCATAATGGACGATTTGAAGGAGTGAGAATGCAGGTAAAAGAGTGTCAAAGCCTTGAAGAGGTACGCAGCGAAATAGACAAGATCGACGAAGAGATCGTCAAACTCATCGCAAAACGCAGCAAATACGTCAAGCAGGCGGCGAAATTCAAAGAGAGCGTCGAAGAGATAAAGAGTGACGAGCGCATCAACGACGTGCTCAACCATGTGCGCCATCTCGCCGGTAGTATGGGTATTTCACCAAACCTCGTAGCTGATGTCTTTGGAATTCTTATAGACAAAATGGTGGAGATGGAGATAGAGGAGTTTAAAAACGGTGGAGCCTACTGAGCCTTTTTGGTTTGCGGCTCCTGGAATTTCTTGTCTACTTCTAAGAATATCTCTACCCTGTTGTTTCTTCGTTTAAGCATAGGATTGTTCCAGGTATATAGCGGTTTTGTGTCTCCATAACCGGTGATGAAGAAGCGTGAGGGATCGACCCCTTTTTGCATCAAATACATTGCCACAGCTTCCGCTCTTTTTATAGAGAGATCCCATGCATCGTGCACACCTTTTGGCAGAGCCTCGTCGTCGATGATAAAAGCGTGTCCCGCCACCTTGATATGGAATTTATCATGTTTTTGCAAAGCCACTAGCTGTTTGGCGATGCCATCGAGAGCCGCTTTCGCCTTGGGAGTAAGCGTATAGCCGTTGTTTTCGAACAAAACGTCGTTGAAAAGCCTGAGCATCACGTATTTACTCGTCAGGGCTATTTGAAAAGCCGAAACCGGAAGCACCCTCTTGATACGTTTTTTTATCTTTGCCACTACGTCTGTCGAAAAAGGGACGATAGGCTGGATGACACTGATGCGCAATGGTTTATATTGCGGCTCTCCCTGAAAATATGAAAGAAACTTGAGTGCCTTGGTGATATCGACGGTACTCATGGCATACAAAAGGATAAAAAAAGTAAGAAGCAGCGACATCAAATCCCCGAAGCTTACCAGCCATCCGGGGATACTCGGACACTCTTCTTGTTTTTCTCTAGCCATCAGCTGATTCCTTCTAAGTCTATGACAAATTCGACACGCCTATTTTTCGCTCTGTTTTGGGGTGTATCGTTGGGAGCGATTGGATCATACTCTCCTCTTCCCTCGGCGCTGAGCAGCCGTTTATCGTAGCCGCATTGCACGAAAAGGCGAAGGATGTTCAATGCCCGATACGCAGAGAGCTCCCAGTTGTTGGCAAAAGCTTGGCTATGGATGGGCGAACTGTCGGTGTAGCCGATGATGTCGAGCTTGAAGCCGCTCTCCTTGAGTCTGTTGCACAGTGTCAGAAAATAGGCTCGCGCCCTATCAGTGGGTTGTGCGCTGCCGGCCAAAAAGATTTTGTCGCTCGCGACGCGCAAAATCACGCGAGAGCCATGATCTACAACCTCTGCGGCAATCCCCTCTTTGCGTAGTGTTTGTGTCAATTCGTCGAGTTGCTTGAGGAGCTCTTTTTTCTTCTTGATTTTTGGATACATCTTTTTAAATTGCAAATCTACGTTGTTTTTGATAAGCGAGCGTGCTTCTTGGGTGAGCTTGCGCCCGCCAAACGCCTCCGTCAGGCCCCGGACAGATTGATAGAATTTTTCCACCGAGACTGTGCTCATGGAGTAAAGTAAGATAAAAAAGGTAAGAAGCAGCGACATCAAATCCCCGAAGCTTACCAGCCAACCGGGGATACTCGCACACTCCTGCTTCTTTTTTCGTGCCATATCAGCCTGCCACTTCTACTCCAAAGAGTGCGGAGAGTTGTTGCTGCAAGGAGTTGGGGTTGACCCCTTTTTCTATGCTTTTGACTGTAATGATATAGGACTCTTTGTACAAGAGCAGAAGATCTTTGTAATATTTGAGCTTTTTAGCAACTGGAATACACAAAACGTTTGAGAGTACCGCACCGTAGAGTGTGGTGATCATCGCCACGGCCATCCCGGGACCCAAAGCGGCCGGATCGGAGAGGTTTTGGAGCATCTGGATAAGACCGATGAGTGTCCCGATCATCCCAAGAGCAGGGAAAAGCTCACCTAACGCATCCCACACTTTTACTTCGGTATCGAGTTTTTGATCCTCCTGGGAGATCGCGTTTTCGAAGTTGCTCTCGATCTCATCGACACTCTGGCCGTCGATGAGCATACGCATCATGTTGCCCAGTATCTTGTCACGTTCATAAAACTTGTCGATATCGGATTCGAGAGCCAGTATCCCCTCTTTTCTCGCTTTTTTGGTGATCTCGGTCAAAAATTCGATAAGTTCGAGAGGATCGGGAAGAGAAGGTTTGAAAACCTTGCCGATAGCTTTGACGCCTGCGAGGAAGTCTTTGAGCGGAAATGCTGCAAGAGCCGCGGCGAATCCGCCACCCACGACGATGAGTATCGAAGGACCGTTGATGAAAGCTCCGGGACTTCCGCCGATAACGATGGAGATGATGATGAGAAGCCAGGCACCCCCAAGACCTATGAGCGTTCCTAAATCCATGGCTATCCTTACAGAAGGTATCTATGGCGATTATCGGCTGTGGAGGCTATTTTTTAAGAAAATGAGAGGAGTTTTAGATAGAGAGGAAGGAGTCAGGAAAAAGAATCAGTGCGGTTCTTTTTCCACGATTTCTCTGCAGACGATACAGTAGCGTGCAAAAGGCTTGATTTTCAGGCGAAGTGGTTTGATGGGCTCTCCACACATTTCACAAATGCCGTATTCACCCTCTTCTATCTTTTGCAAAGCGTAGTCTATCTCTTTGAGCTCTTGGAGTTGCTGCTGCTGGATTGCTTCATCGATGAGATTATCGGTACAAAGTGAAGCGTAGTCTCCTTCGTCGTTGATCTCACTGTTTTTGAGATCTTCCATCTCGGCGCCTGTTTGAGAAAGATTACGGAGAATTTGCTCTTTTCTTTCAATCAAAAGATTTTTAAAATAGTGAATATCCATAAACCCTACTCCAAATAGATAAATTTTGCGAAATTCTATCATAAAAACCTTGTTTGTTTATTAATTTAATTATAAATAAAACTTAATTTCGATATAATGAATAAAAATAGATTATAGGAGGAAGTATGAGTGAACTCAAAAAGAGACTCCAAGAGGATCTCAAAAAAGCGATGAAGGAGAAGGATACTTTCAAGCGCGATACGGTGCGCTTCTTGATGAGCGCCATCAAACAGGTGGAAGTAGATACGCGCAAAGAACTCACAGATGCCGATATCATCAAAATCATCCAAAAAAACGTCAAACAGCGTCAAGACGCCGCTGCGCAGTATAAAGAGGGCGGCAGAGAAGATCTGTATGAAAAAGAGATGCAAGAGGCCGCTATTTTACAAGAGTATCTTCCCAAACAGCTCAGCGACGAAGAGCTCGAAGCCGCACTCAAGGAGATCATCGCCGAAGTGGGTGCGACGAGCCTCAAGGATATGGGAAAAATCATGGGCGTAGCCACCAAGAAGCTTGCCGGTGTAGCTGACGGCAAACGTATCAACGAGACAGTCAAAAAGCTCCTTGGCTAAGCTCGTCCTTTGAGTCGGCGCACGGCGCCGGCTATGTCGCTTTGGCGCATAAAATGTTCACCGATCAAAAATGCATCCACTCCTACTTCGTGCAGGTTCTTGACCTGCTCAAATGAGTGTATGCCACTCTCTGCTACGATGATTTTCCCTTTTGGAATGAGCGGTACAAGCCTTTCGCTGAGCGTCACGTCCACCTCGAAGGTTTCGAGATTACGGTGATTGATACCGATGATGTTCGCCCCTGCGAAGATAGCTTTTACAAGATCCTTTTTATCGTGGATCTCCACGAGCGCTTCCATCCCTAAATGCCATGTATACTCCAAAAGCTCCTTGAGCTCTTTGCGACTGAGAGCTTTGGCGATGAGCAGCACGAAATCCGCCCCATAGACGAGTGCTTCTACCAGCTGATACTTGTCAATGATGAAATCTTTGCGCAAAAGCGGCATCGGTACGTAGCGTCGTATTTGCGTGAGGTATGCGATGTTCCCTTGGAAAAAGTGTGGTTCAGTAAGGACACTGACGGCATTCGCCCCACCCTCTTGATAGGCTTTGGCTATGGCGATAGGATCGAAATCCTCACAAATCACCCCTTTACTGGGGCTTGC
>JALVTF010000003.1 GCA_027024145.1 Campylobacterales bacterium | reverse complement strand
CCACCAAAATCACCTATGAGCATTTTCTCACCTCACATCCTCAGCTTGGCTCCCTCGAACCGCTCGTACAAGCGGTCAACGCCGTGGATATCTGGCTCAGCGACGATAGTAGCTTTGAGATGGGCAAAGTGCTGATGCGGCTCATCGACGAGGCCAAAGAGATCAATCGCTACATGTTCGCAAGCGACAATCTCGCATACAAGCACTACATGCTCTCGCAAGCGCTTCCCTACGTCCAAAAGGGCGATCATATCGCCTTGGACGAGGCGCTATGCACTATGAAAAAGAGCTTTTTCAAAAAAAGTCGCAACGACACCTTCGACAATCTCCTCACCTCGTACATTCTCGCACTTCTTGGCATGCACAAAGAGCAGATGACCATCCACTTCCAAGGCAACAAAGGTCTGCTCACTTTCGGTATCCAAAACACCTCCATCGTGGGCAACGCCTTCTTGCATGCGCATCCCGACTACCACTTTTTCATGAACGTCAATCCCAGGGGTACCTTTAGCCTCAGAGCCGACAACAAAATGGATGTCTCCCAGATGGCATCCATCATCGCCGGCGGCGGCGGCCACCCCAATGCCAGCGGTGGCAAGCTGAAAGAGTTTAAAGAATTTTTCAGATACGACCAGTTAAAATCGTTCATAGAAGAGCTTTTGAAGGACAAAGAGTGAAAAGCGACAAAGAGAAACTGAGCGAAGCGGAGTTCGAGATAGAGGAGCTGGCGATGCAGCTGGCCGATATGCTTGGAGCCGCTCTCCACTATGCAGGTGTCCCCAATGACAAAATGGCGCAAGCCGTAGAGGCCTATCTCGATGCCATCGACGAGGTCTTCAAAGACGACATGGAAGGCGAGATGGGTTACGAAGAGATCATCAGCGTCATCGAATACCTCAAAGCGAACCGTCCCGATCTTTTTTCGCATAGAAAGTAGCGAAATTGGCCCAGCGAAAAATGGGCTCCACATAGGAAAATCCGCAATTTTTTAGCATCTCCTCGTTTTCACCCAGCGTATAGGGCACCAACACGTTTTCCAGCGCTTCGCGTTTCTGAGCGATCTCATACTCGCTGTATCCCTGTCCCTTTTTGAAGTCGTGATAGATATCTATAAGCTGCTTGTTGAGGCGTTTGTCTTCACTGATAATCTTTTCACTCATGAAAAAGAGGCCACCCGGTTTGAGATGAGCAAAGAGTTTGGCTATGAATTTCTCCCTGCGCAGAGGCCTGATGAACTGCATGGTGTAATTGGCTATGAAAATATCGGCTTCTTGGAAGGGATAATCCAAAATGTCTGCTTCGACAAACTCTACATCCACGCCGAAAGCTTTTGCTTTGTTGCGGGCACGCTCTATCATGGCGCCGGCGTTGTCGAGTCCTATGAGTTGGAGCTTTTTGTCGCTGCGTTTGGCGATCTCTATCAATAGCGATCCCGTGGAACAGCCCAGATCGTAGATGCGAGCACCCTCCTGGACACTCGCGACGACCAGGGAAGCTATGAGCCGGAGGTTGGCTTTGTAAAAAGGCACGGAACGCGCTATCATATCGTCAAAGACACTCGCCACCTCCCGGTCGAATTCAAACTGCTTCTCTATCGGTTTTGCAAAAATCCTATCTTCCATGCCACTTCCTCACCGGTTTTGGATGCAAGCGCCTCTCGATCGCCTTTTTGATAGCGGCGAAATCGTGCGAGCTTGCAAAACATAGATCGATCTTGCAGGCCATGAATCCCGAAATATTCTCCTCCTTTGCGCGCACGTAAGGATAGCGAATCTTCGCTATGTCGCAGCGCAAACGAGCCATACCCCGCCCTTTGATCACCACATCGCCCAGTGCTATGCGCATCGCCGCACGCGTCGCCGTGGGATAGGAGGCTGGATCATGAGCTATGAGAGCGCTTTTGGCAGCGATGCACTGCTTTGCGAAGCGAAATAGATCATAATCTTGGCGCAAAAGTGCCAGATCGAGCATATCGTGGTAGAGTATCGCCAGAGCGCTTGCGTAGTTTCTATCTTCCAAATCTGCAGGCACACCCTTGCCAAGATACCATGTCTTCTCCTTATAAAAACGCTTTTTGGCTTGCCTCAAAAGCTGCATCGCCAGTTCCAAATAGTGTGTATCGAAATTTGTCTCATAGCCTTGCACGAGCGCGTGGATCAAATAGGCATAATCTTCTAAAAGCGCCGCTTTTTTGGGCGTACCGATGGTGAGAGTTTGGTGGTAGAGCGTGTGATTTGGATACATGCGCGCTATAAGCGCATCCAGCGATGCGATGGCTTCGTTTCCAAGCCTTGGCTCTATAAATGAGGCTTCGAGCTTGGATGCGATATACATCGCATTCCAGCTTGTTAAGATCTTATTATCGATAAAGGGATAGGACCGTTTTTGGCGCATTTTCGCTAAAAGTGCGATGATTTTGGGATCGACTTTCGCTTTTTTGATAGGGACGCTCCATTCGGTATCGAAATTGCCGTAGGGCGTAATGGAAAGATTACGTAAAGCCTCTTTGGCTGCATTTTTCGCGATGCCGTGCTTTTGAAGATACGCCAGCGCATCATCGTAGCGCATTAAGAAATAGCCCCCTTCCGTGCCGTTGGTGTCGGCATCACTGGCACTCATGTAGAGCCCTTTGTATCCAAAGCGCCTGTCGATCTCTTTGATAGTGCGTAGCGTGATACGCTTGTAGAGCTGTTTGCCCGTCAGAAAGTAGGCACGCGTATAGATATGAACGAGCTGGGCATTGGTATAGAGCATCTTTTCAAAATGGGGCATCGACCAGTCACGGGAGGTGCTGTAGCGAAAAAAGGCACCTTCTATCTGATCGAAGATCCCACCATTTGCCATGGCATCGAGTGTTTTAGTAACCATTCGCAGTGCCTGAGGATTGTTGGTCACCAGATAGATATCACACAAAAGATCGAGCGTAGGAACCTGGGGAAACTTCACCTCTTTGCCAAAGCCGCCGTACTTGCTATCGAAACTCTTTTGCAACTCGTCTAAAGCGCGTTTGGATAGTGCGGTATCGAGCTTGACGGGGGAAAATCTCGCATGCAAGTAGCGATCCACCAGGCGCACCACGGCAAGGGCACGTCTGCGCACCATTTGGGGATGCTCGTGATAGAGACTTGCCAACTTGGGCAAAAGAGTCTTCATTCCTTCTACACCGTAGCCGTCCTCAGGGGGAATGTAGGTGGCGCTATAAAAGGGCAGCCCGTCTGGCGTCATGATGATCGTCAGTGGCCAACCACCGCTGCGACGGTGCATCAAGGCATAGACACTCTGGTAGTATCTATCCAGATCGGGGCGCTCCTCCTTGTCCACTTTGATGGGTATGTAGTAGCGGTTGATGAGCGCCGCTATCTCTTCGTTTTCAAACGACTCTTTTTCCATCACGTGGCACCAGTGACAGGTGCTATAGCCGATAGAAAGAAAGATAAGCTTATTCTCTTTTTTAGCCTTTGCAAACGCCTCTTTGCCCCAGGGCAGCCAGTCGACCGGGTTATGGGCATGTTGGCGTAGATAGGGCGACTCCTCGTCGATGAGGGCATTGGTATATTTGTATCCGGCAGCACTCATCCAAAGCGCTATGCAAAGCAGCAGGAGTTTTCTAAACATGCTTTGGCCCTCTCTTTGGCTTTTTGGATATCTCGCTCGATCGCCGTTTTGAGTGCATCGAGGGTAGCGAACTTGCGGTTTTCGCGCAAAAAGTCGATAAAATAGATGCGTACCCTCTGCGCTTGGGGCGGCTTGGCATCTATGATATGGGTCTCCACTGCGAAACTCCCATCAGTCGTGACGCGATGGCCGATGAAGGAGACGCTCGGGTAGAGACTACTCTTTATCTGCGTCAAAGTCGCATAGACACCCTCTTTGGGCAGAAGAAACTTTCCCGTCGCGAGATTGATGGTAGGCACAAGCTCTTTTTTCCCAAGACCCTGGCCTCGCACCACCTCTCCTTCTATCATATAGCAGCGTCCCAAAAGCTTGTTGGCCATGGCGATGTCGCCCCGACGCAAAAAATCCTTGATAGTGCGAGAATGCACCGAGATACCATCGATTTTCACTTCAGGTACCACCTCCACCACACCGTCGAAGTGGCGCCGCAAATCATCGATACCGTACTTTCTATCCTTCCCAAAAGCAAAATCGTATCCCACGACGATTTTTTTAAGATCAGGAAAGCTCTTTTTGAGAAGCTGCACGAAGGCATCTGCATCCATATGGCGGATTTTTTCGAGCTCGAAAAAGTAGCAGGGTTTGTCTGCAAACTCGCAGCGATACCGACCAGGTGTGAGGATGGCATCGCCCTTTTCGATCACCACCACCGCATCGGCGCGACGAAGCAGCTCTCGATGCCCTACATGCATCCCGTCAAACGCCCCGATGGCTATCGATTCAACTCTTTGTAAACCAGTAGACCCACTCACGGTTCCCCTCTTTTCCCGCTATCATAGCCGGCTCTTTGGCCACGAGACGCCAGCCCAGCTCTTGTGCCTGCTTTTCAAATGCTTCCATAGCCCTTTGGATAGCTCTCTCATCGCGCACCACACCGCGTTTGTCGCGTTTTGCTTCGCGTCCCACCTCGAACTGCGGCTTAAAGAGCAGCACCATGTCACGCCCAGCCAGCCTATCGATATCGCGTAGAATCTTGCGAAGACTGATAAAGCTCACATCGCAGGTGACGATATCGAAAGGCTCGTGCACGAACTTACGCACGTCACAGGGACTCACATCCTCTACGCGCGCATCATTTTTGAGGCTTTCGTGCAGCTGCTCTCTTCCCACATCCAGTGCCACCACGCGCTTGGCACCCGATTCTAAGAGCACCTGGACGAAACCTCCCGTGGAGGCTCCGATATCGAGCACCTCTTTTCCTGCTACCTCAAGAGGATGCCTTTGCAAAAATGCTCTCAGTTTCCAGGCCGCGCGTCCCACGTAGGGGTCGCTATGCACCTCTATCGCTTCGTCGCCTCGTACCTCAAACGAGGGCTTGGTTACGACCCTACCATCTACTTGCACATCGCCCGCTTTGATGCGCTCTATCGCTTTGGAGCGGCTGGGGACGAGCCCCTTGTGTACCAGATAGCGATCAAGCCTCAATCCCCGCCTCTTTCAAAAGCTCCCACATTTTATTTTCTGGCATCAAAGGCACGCCGAGATTTTGGGCTTTATCATATTTGCTGCCGGGATGCTCGCCATAAAAAACATAGTCGGTATGGTGCGAGACGCTGTTGGTCACGTGCGCGCCGGCGCGCTCCAAGAGCTCTTTTATTTTAGAGCGCGGCATGCGCATCTCTCCGGTAAGCACCACCGTTTTGCCCGCTAATGGTGAGTTTTCGGCCACCTCCTCTTTTTCGGGTTCTTTTGGTTGGATAAGCTCGATCAGCTTTTCGATTTTTTCCTTGTTGACCTCTACGAACTCTTCGATGGAGCGCACCATCTCAGGACCGAAGCCTTCGATCTCGTAGAGCTTCTCTTTAGGCATTTTGTACCACTCCAGCCCAAATTTTTCGCACAGCTTCTTGCTGGCCACCTCGCCGATGTGTTCGATTCCAAGAGCGTTGACAAATCTCCAGCACTCCGTACCTTTGACACCCTGGATCGCTTTAATGAGATTTTCGGCCTTCTTCTCGGCAAATCCCGGCAGCTTCATGAGATCCTCTTTGGTAAGCTTGAAAAGATCGACTACATCTTTGACAAGCCCTTTTTCATAGAGCAGCTTCACCGTCGATTCGCCAAGTCCCGGAATATCGAGGCACTGCTTGGATGCGAAGTAGATAATGGAGTTGACCACGCGGGCCGGACAGCTGAGGTTTTGGCACTTGATGAGCAGCCCTTCATCGAGCACCGGCTGGCCACAGACGGGGCACTTGGTGGGGCGTTCGACCTTTTTCTCTTTACCGGTGCGATACTGCGTGAGCACCTTGGTCACTTCGGGAATCACGTCGCCGCTGCGGATCACGATCACCATATCGCCGATGCGGATATCCTTGCGCTCGATCTCTGCGTAGTTGTGCAGCGTAGCACGCTCGACGATAACACCCTCTATCTCCACGGGCTGGAGCACCGCCACCGGCGTGATGATACCGGTGCGTCCCACTTGGGGCACCACATCGAGGATACGTGTCATCTTCTCCACTGCCGGAAACTTGTACGCCACCATCCAGCGCGGATACTTGACGGTATAGCCAAGTTTTTCCTCTAAGGGGATGTCGTCCACTTTCACCACCATCCCATCGAGCATCACGGGCAGGTCATCGCGCACTTTCGTAAACTCTTCATAGAGTCTGTCTATCTCCTCTTCGCTCTCGGCCAATGCTCGCTTGAAAGGCTTCATAAAACCGAGTCCATACACAAAATCCATCATCTCATGGAGCTTGGTATATTCGAGGGTATTGTATCCCACACCCCAGGGGTAGAAGTAGAGCTTGCGCTGAGCCGTCACCTTGGGGTCGAGCTGACGCAGGCTCCCGGCAGCCGCGTTTCTGGGATTTGCAAATGTGGGTTCTCCCTTTTTGGTACGCTCTTCGTTGAGTTTTTCGAAATCGTCTTTTCGTATCACCACTTCACCGCGAATCTCGATGAGCCCTTTGTACTCGATGCCGAGGGGAATGGAGGGTATCGTCTTGGCGTTGGCCGTCACGTCTTCGCCCACTTCGCCGTCGCCTCTGGTTGCAGCACTTTTGAGCAGCCCGTTTTCGTAGATGAGATTGAGGCTGGCTCCATCGAACTTGGGCTCGATATAGAATGTAATTTCACGCGTGCCCGCGTTTTTATAGACCCGCTCGAGCCACTCGTGCATCTCCTGGGCGTTGAAGACATCCTCCATCGACCACATCTTCGTCAAGTGCTTCGCTTTTTTGAACTCTTTGGCAGGCTCCGCACCGATACGCTGGGTGGGTGATGTGGGGTCTATCTGGTCAGGATGCGCCTTTTCATACTCTTCCACTTCTCGGTAGAGCTTGTCGTAGACTTCGTCGGGGACCTCCGGATTGTCCAGCACATAGTAGGCGTAGGCCCAGCGTTTGAGGGTTTCCACTGCCTTTTTGTACTCTTCGTAATTTTGTATCATAGCCATTCCTTTAAAGATCGATCACTTTGAGCAGCAGACCTTCGAGATAGAGTGAATAGGGATTGCCAAGCACATAGGGATGGTCGATATCTTGGTAGAAATGCTCGAGTACCTCCACCATCTTGCCGTTGTCTTTGGCACTTTGCAGAGCGATTTTTTTGAGATCCTCCATCCCCACATGGTGCGAACAAGAAAAGAGCGCGATGAGTCCTTCGGGACGCACCACCTTCATGGCATTGACGGTGATATCTTTGAAGCCCTTCATAGCGGCGCTCTTTTTAGAGCGTGACTTGGCGAAGGAGGGAGGATCGAGAATGATAAGATCGAAGCGCTCCTTGGATGAACGTAGCTCGCGCAGATAGTCGAAGACATTGGCCACTACGAATTCACCTGTGGCTTCATTGAGATCGAAGTTTCGCTTCGCAAGCTCTATCGCTTCGGCGCTGATGTCGACGCAGCATACTTTTGCCTTTTTCTTCACTCTCGCATAGAGCCCGAAACCTCCCGTGTTGCTAAAACAGTCCAGCACATGGTCGCGCTGCTTGATATAGTGCGTCAGGAGATTGCGATTGCGTCTTTGATCCAGATAGAAACCGGTCTTTTGGGTTGAGCGCAGATCCACGGCGAATTTGACTCCGTGTTCCGTGATCACCACACGTTCGGGCACTTCGCCGATTTCTCGCACAAAAGGCTCGAGTCCCTCTTTTTTGAAGCTATACTCTTCACCGCGCACCAGCATGCCGGCTGGAGTGAGCACTTCTACCAAAATGTCCAAAATCGTCTCGTAAAAGCGTAGCATCCCGGCGGTGGTAAACTGCACGCTCAGATATTCGCCATAGCGATCGACGATGAGACCGGGCAAGAAATTGCCCTCGGAATGGACGAGACGGCAGGCATCGGAATCTATCGCTACGCGTCTCGCCAGAGCCCGCAGGAGCCTCGTTTTGAAAAAGGCGCGATTGATGGGAACGTTTTTGAAGCTGAGCACCCGTGCGGCTATCGTGCTTTTGGGATTGATGTATGCAAGAGCTACGAAGTTACCTCTCTGGTCCACAAGCTCCACGATCTCTCCGGGTTCGAAGTGTAGCTCCTCTTCGAGTATATCGCTACGATAGACCCAGGGGGCGTAGTGGGAGAGCTCGCGTACCGCTTTTGGACTGATGTGCACCTTTTTCATCCTTGCTCCTTCAAAGCCCTGTACACCGCGAGGGCTTGGGCATGCTCTTTGACATCGTGGCAGCGCACGATCGACGCCCCTTCATGCACGGCAGATAGATGCAGCGTCAAGGTCCCGGGGAGTCGCTCTTGTACTTCGCTTGGATAGATGCGATCGATCATCGATTTTCTGCTAGCGCCTATGAGCACAGGATAGCCAAATTTCGTAAACTCTTTGATATGTTTGATAAGAGCGATATTGTCTTCGAGCCGTTTGCCAAAACCGATGCCGGGATCGAGGATGATCTTTTTGATGCCAAAACGCTGCGCCTTTTCGATGCGGGATGCGAAAAAGTCGCTCACTTCGCTTACCACATCTTCATAGTATGGATTTTGCTGCATCGTTTTTGGGGTGCCTTGCATATGCATGATCACCACCGTCGCGTCATACTCAGCCGCGATGCGCGCCAACTCGTCGTTTGCGAGGCCTGTGATGTCGTTGAGAATATGAAATCCATGCTCGAGGGCGTAGCGCGCCACTTTGGGGCGGTAGGTATCGATGCTCAGTTTCGCTCGCACATCGCGCCCTGCCATAAGATCGACGATAGGCCGTATACGCGCGAGTTCTTCCTCTTCGCTGACCTCTTCGCTTCCTGGGCGCGTGCTCATGCCGCCGATATCGATGATATCCGCTCCCTCATCGATCATCTTCTCTATTTTCGCAAGCGCCGCTTCGCCCATGAAGCGACTGCCGGGATAGAAGCTATCCTCGTTGGCGTTGATCACACCCATGATCTGCAAGGGATGCGTATGGGTCGCAAGATACGTGCGTAAAGCCTTAGCAAGCTCCTTGAGGCCGTAGGGCTGGGCCAGCTCTTTGGTAGCCAGTATCTCGATATGTTTTTTGGTGCCGATCAAGAGCGCGTCGACATATTTTTTTTCGCATGTTATCGTCCCGTTGGGCACGGCTAAATCGGCACCGATGCTCAGAGCGTCCTGCTTGAGGATATTCGCCGCTCCTACATGCAAGTCTTTGATCATGTACAGCTGCAGATTTGCCTTTTTGGCCATGATCTTGATGCCGGGTTTGTCTACATCCAATTTTTGCATGAGCGCAGCGGCATCAGTGAGCGATCCGAGTCGATAGAGTTTCATGCGCCTCTCTTTTTATGGCCCAAAAGAATGAGTCCGGCTGTGGTAAAAACGTTTGCGAGATTGGAATTGAGCTCGATGAGTCTCACAGCCCGGCCGAAAAACTCCAACTCATCGGTATCGAGGCGATATCCTTTTTTCACAGCATACTCCAGCATCCCTCGTATGACTGCTTTGCCCTGGGGTTTACTCATTTCTCGCGACTTTTTTATAAGATTATACAATACTTCCAGATCGAAGCTCTCAAACGAGAAACCCTCCTCTTGTGTATCGCCTTGGAGAGTGCGGAGCGGCAAACGAGAAAGAATCGTAGGCAAAAGAATAGATTTGGAAGGAGCGATGAGAATGAAATGGGTATTTGCCGGAGGCTCTTCAAGGATTTTGAGCATGGCGTTTTGGGCGTAGATGTTGTATTTGCGAGCGCTCAATACGATATAGCGCTCCTCTTTGGATGCCACATAGGCGTAGCGTGTAGCCTCTTTGGCATCTTCGACCTTGAATTCGTCACGCTCTATGACTATGAGACGCTCAGAAGGGATCTGTTCTTGCAGCTCTTCGATAAAAACGGCAGGTTCATGGGTGATGACGATCTGACTGACTTGATCCATCATGCAAAAAGCACCTCGCCAAAGAGTGCGGCATCGAGGCTTTTGTCGAAGAGACGATAGAGCTGGAGCAGTTTAATGTCCAGCAGTTCGTCGTAGGATTTGAGCGTGAAGTTGTTTTGCATATCCTCATCCATGATCCACAAGAAGTTGTCGTCTCTTCCTTTGGCGATCTTGACGTACTTGGAGGTGGGTCTGCCTATGTACCACACGAAGTAACCACTGCTAAAGGAGATGGAAAAGAGATCGTAAAGCAGTTCCACCTCTTCGTTGGTGGTGAAATTCTGGACATTGGGAAAAAGTTCTTTGAGATTGTAGATCGGAACGAAAGGGCGATGGCGAGCGTTACTATTGATGCTCTGGACCACATAGTGCGCAAACCAGTCGCGTTCATTGTCTGTGAGTATCAGCACACTCTGCCCCGCCACGATGCGTTGCAATGCATCGCTCGCCAGGGCGATCCACTCGTAGCGCCGCTCTTCGAGCCAGTTCATCATGCTCTTGTCGTAGCGGATCGCCTTGAGGGTCCACTGATCGAAGGGTGTCGGATTCATTTGTCCAGTTCGTATGCGGCATGCAGTGCGCGCACCGCCAGCTCTCCATATTTTTCGTCGATGATCATGGAAATCTTGATTTCACTCGTGCTGATCATCTCTATGTTGATGTTTTCTTTGGCCATCGTCTCGAAGGCCTTGCTGGCCACGCCGCTATGGGACTTCATCCCCACACCTACGATGCTCACTTTCGCCACATCCGCATCGTATTCGACTTTTTCATATTCGTCTTTGAATTGCTCCATCACTTTTTTGACCAATTCTAATTCATTTTGCGGCACGGTAAAATCGAGATTGGTCTTCCCATCCTCGCCAATAGTTTGCACGATCATATCCACGTTGATATTTTCGTTGGCCAGTGCTTTGAAGATCTCCGCCGCGATACCCGGGCGATCCACAACACCCCTCAAGCTCACACGGGCCTGGTTTTTATCAAGAGCAATTCCGCTTACGAGTGGTTTTTCCATGATCTCCTCTTCTTTTGTGATGATAGTTCCTGGATTGTCGTTGAAACTGCTACGCGCTTCGATGACGACGCCGAGCTTCTTTGCGAGTTCTACGCTTCTATTTTGGAGCACCTTCGCTCCCAGACTCGCAAGCTCGAGCATCTCGTCATAGCTGATCTTATCGAGCTTTTTCGCTTTTGGTTCGATGCGTGGGTCGGTGGTGTAGACACCGTCCACATCGGAGTAGATCTCGCATTTGTCCGCATGCAGCGCCCCCGCGATCGCCACAGCCGTTAGATCGCTACCTCCGCGTCCGAGTGTGGTGACTTCACCATCTTCCGTGATGCCCTGAAACCCTGCTACCACGACGATTTTGCCCTCTTTGAGGGCTTTTTGCATAGGTTCTGGATTGATCTTTTCGATACGTGCCACGGTGTGGGATTTGTCCGTCACGATCCCTGCTTGGCGTCCCGTCATACTGATGGTAGGCAGCCCCATCTCATTGAGCGCGATCGAAAGCAGTGCCGCCGTAACCCGCTCGCCGCTGCTAAGCAGCAGGTCCATATCGCGTCTACTGGGGGTAGGGCTGAAGTGCTTGGCGTATTCGATGAGTTTGTTGGTCTCGCCGCTCATTGCCGAAACCACCACCACCACGTCGTTGCCTGCACGTTTGGTGCGCGCTACACGTTTGGCCACATTTTCGATACGCTCTAAGCTTCCTACACTCGTGCCGCCGTATTTTTGAACGATAAGCATTAAAAATACCCCTCTTTTTTGAAAAAGTCGAGCACCCGTTTGTAGACGGGGCGTTTGAAAAATGTTACGTAATGAAAAAGCTCGTTATAAGGAACGAACTTATAGCGTGAAAATTCCGGCTCTTTGGTGTGAATATTGATTTTCGCTCCCGGTTTGAGACGCACGAGGAAGTACTTTTGACGCTGCCCGTCATAAGGATACATCTTCCTCGCGATCGTTTTGGGAAAGTCGTAGCTTACCCAATCGGGATACTCTGCGATGATCTCTACTTCGTCGGTACCGATCTCTTCTTTGAGCTCTCGCAGAAGCGCTTCTTGCGGCGTCTCACCTTTGTCGATACCGCCCTGGGGAAACTGCCAAGAGTCTTTGAAATCGGTACGCGCCGCGATAAAAAACCGTACGTTTTTAGGATAGTCGCTACTAAGAATTATCGCTGCGACGTTGGGTCGATACCGTTTTTTGTGCATTGCTCCTCTTTTTCGTAGCCTCCACACCAGCAAAAGCTTCGCTTTTTTTATCTTGTATAATACCCGCAACCGAATTAAAAAAGGATAAATTTTGCTACTGTATGTGCATATCCCCTTTTGCGATAGCAAATGCCACTACTGTAGTTTCAATTCCTTTACGCACCATCACGATCTCAAGCGCCGATACATGAGCGCACTCATCGAGCAGCTTCGCTACGAACTGCAGCGCTTTGCAGTCCAAAAGCAGCAAATCGAAACACTTTTCGTAGGCGGCGGCACGCCTTCGACCGTCAAAATCCAGCTCTACGAGCCGATGTTTGCACTGCTTGAGCCCTATCTTGCAAAAGATTGCGAGATCACTTTCGAAGCCAACCCAAACAGCGCCACGCCCTCCTGGCTGCAAGGCATCAAAACGCTCGGCGCCACGCGCATCAGCTTCGGCGTGCAGAGTTTCGATGCCGAGAAACTGCGCTTTTTGGGACGTGCCCACTCGCCCGATCAAGCAATTGCCGCGATCCAACACGCTGCCGAAGCGGGAATAGAGCATATCAATTGCGACATCATCTACAACGTGCGAGGAGATAGCGAAAAGCTCTTGGCCAACGATCTGGCCATCGCGCAATCGCTCCCTATCGATCACATCTCCGCGTACGCGCTCACGATCGAAGAGGGCACACCCTTTGCAAGAGGCCAAGTAACGAGCCATAAGGAGTTCGGTCCCTTCGTAGCCGAGCATATCCATATGCCCTGGTATGAAGTCTCCAACTTCGGCCACTACCGATCGCGTCACAATATGGGCTACTGGCAACTCAAAGACTACATCGGCATAGGTGCGGGCGCCGTGGGTTTTATGCATAATCGCCGATTCTATCCCTCGCGCGACCTACATCGCTACATCGCCGACCCCTTGGCTTGTGACATCGAAGAGCTTGCGCATCAGGATCTGCGCACCGAAAAGATATTTTTGGGCCTGCGCAGTGTAGTAGGCGTGGACGCCAAGCTCGTAGACTCCCAGAAAGCTGCTTTACTGTGCGATGAGGGCAAACTACTCTATCGCGATGGCCGCTACTACAATCTCGACTTCTTTCTCGCCGACGAGATAGCTCTCTATCTTTTATGATTTTGTAATATCATTTTATGTACAATTTGCCAAATCAGC
The DNA here is from genome assembly GCA_027024145.1 of Campylobacterales bacterium. Classification (GTDB taxonomy): domain Bacteria; phylum Campylobacterota; class Campylobacteria; order Campylobacterales; family Nitratiruptoraceae; genus Nitratiruptor. The sequence continues at coordinate 46,720 of JALVTF010000003.1, read as the reverse complement.
GCAAAGGACCTCGATGTTCGGTATGGGATTTACAGAAATTTTGATGATAGCGATCGTGGCTATCATATTTTTGGGCCCGGACAAACTCCCGCAATTTCTCATAGACGTCGCTAAATTTTTTCGCAGCTTCAAACGCGCCGTCACAGAGGCCAAAGAGCATCTTGAACAAGAGGTTCGCCTCAGCGAACTCAAAGAGGAAGCCCTCGAATACAAAGAAAAATTTAGCTCCATCACACAAGATATGAGCGCTATCACCGCCGAATTGGAAGAGGATCCCCTCGAAGAGGCCGAAGAGATCAAAAAAACCATCGATAGTTCCCCTAAAAAGAAAGAGCGCAAGAAAAAGTCACTCCAAGACAAAATCGACGACGACAAGGATAAAGTGAATGTTTGAAGAGCTCCGACCCCATATCGAAGAGCTGCGTAAAAGGCTGCTGATTATCCTCGCTTCCATTTTCGTAATGTTCGTGCTGTGCTTTGGATTTTGGGAGCATATACTTGATTGGATGATCATGCCCCTCAAAGAAGCGCTTCCAGCCGGCAGTAACGTGATATTCACGAAAGTGGGGGAAGCCTTCTTCACAGCACTCAAGGTCTCCTTTTTCGCTGCCCTCATCCTCGATCTGCCTATTATCTTTTGGCAGCTGTGGCTCTTTATCGCTCCTGGGCTCTACGAACACGAAAAGAAGATGGTGCTCCCCTTCGTGATTTCCGCTACGGGAATGTTCATCATGGGAGCCCTCTTTGCCTACTACGTGGTTTTTCCCTTTGGATTTAGCTACCTCATCAACTTCGGCTCCCAGCTCTTTACGGCGCTGCCAAGCATCGGGGAGTATGTAGGTTTCTTTACGAAACTGATGATAGGCTTTGGCATCGCTTTCGAACTGCCTGTCATCACCTTTTTCCTCGCGAAACTCGGGCTCGTGACGGATGAGACACTCAAAAACTTCTTCAAATACGCCATCATCATCATATTTATCATCGCTGCGATTCTCACACCGCCCGATGTGCTGAGTCAGTTACTCATGGCAGGACCGCTCGTCATCCTCTATGGTGTCTCTATCGTTATCGCTCGCATCGTCAATCCCGCACAAAAAAGCGAGGAAGAGGACGAAGAGATAGAAGAGGACGATGAAGAAGCGTGATCCTCTTCGGGTGGAGAGCTACGACTACCACCTCCCTATCGAGCTCATAGCCAAATATCCCGTCACGCCTGCCGATAGCGCGAGGCTTTTGGTGTATGATCGCTCCAGCGATACCATCACCCACGCCCAGGTGCGTGACCTCCTCCGCTTCATTCCGCCCAAAACGGCCATCATCGTCAACGACACCAAAGTCCTCAAAGCCAGACTCTACGGACGCAAAAGCACGGGCGGTAAGGTGGAGCTGCTGCTCAACCGCCCTTTGCCAAACGACCGCTTTAGCGTCTTTGTCCGCGGGAAGGTCAAGGAAGGCACGCTCCTGCACTTCCCACAAGGCCTCGAGGCGAAAGTCCTGGCTCTCGAACCGGACGGCTCTCGTATCGTCGCTTTTTATCAAGATGGCAAAGAGCTCGATTTCGCCGCACTCCTTCCTATCCTGGATAGCATAGGCCACATCCCCTTGCCACCCTATATCGATAGAGCCGACGAGAAAGCTGATGAGGAGCACTACCAACCCCTCTTCGCCAAAAACCCTGGAGCCGTGGCGGCTCCCACCGCTTCGCTGCACTTTACGCACGAGCTTTTGGAGCGTCTCAAAAAAGAGCACCCATTTTATAGCATCACCCTCCACGTGGGTGCCGGCACCTTCAAGCCGGTGGAGGCTGATACTATCGATGAGCACAGGATGCACAGCGAATACTACGAGATCCCTCCCGCCACCTGCCGCCTCATCGATAGCGACACTGAGATTCTCGCCATCGGCACCACCGTCACGCGCACCGTGGAGTACTACGTCCGCACCAAAAAGTGCGCCGGCGAGTGCGATCTTTTTTTGCACCCGCTCAATCCCCCTCGCCGCGTCGATCATCTACTGACAAACTTTCATCTGCCTAAATCGACCCTCATCATGCTCGTAGCCGCCTTCATAGGAATCGAAAAAACCCTCGAACTCTACGAACTCGCCGTCAAAGAGCGCTACCGATTTTTTAGCTATGGCGATGCGATGCTCATACTTTAGATATTTTTTTCGATAATAAGAGCACCCAAGCAGCATTCGGCAAAGGACGAACTATGCGCATACTCTTTATCCGCCATGCCAAAGCCTGGCACGTGAGGATTGGCAAGAAGATGACCTTCTGCGCCCTCTGGACGAACACGGCATCAAAAAAGCAAGAGGATTTTTCGCATTTTTGCCCGAGATGTATCCTATCGACGTGATAGTCTCCTCGAAAGCCGTTCGCGCAGCGCAAACCGCCGAACTGCTCAAAGAGGTCTACCCAAATGTCAAATATTTCGAAACCTCCAAGCTCAATCCTGGTGCCACGCCACTCGATTACGAAGAGACTATCGAACGCTTTCGCGGCTATGAAAATGTGGCTCTGGTGGGGCACGAACCAGACATTTCCCAAACCATCGCCCATTTTAGCGGTTGTGATGAGCTCCACGTCAAAGTGCGCAAAGCTGGTATAATAGAGATGGAGGGTGAGGAGTACTTCACCCTTTGCGGTATGCTCTATCCCAAACTCCTAAGGAATCTGTAATGGACCTAAAGGCCGGAGATCTGAGCAAGATTTTGATCTTTGCGTTTATCATCCTCGTGGGACTCGTGGGCACCTACATAGAGTTTCGCAAGCCCAAAGAGGATGAGCACCCCTTCGAACCCGATCAAAAGAAAATCAATCAAGAGATACTCGAGGAACTGCGCAATGAAGATAGCGACCTTCAACGTCAACTCCATCAAAGCACGTCTTGAGCTCGTCAAGCGCTGGCTGACGGAAAAAAATCCCATCGATGTGCTCTGCTTACAAGAGATAAAATGCACCGATGAAAATTTCCCTTATGAAGATTTCAGTGAGCTCGGCTATGAGTGCGCAGTCTTTGGCCAAAAGGCCTACAACGGCGTAGCAATATGCTCTAAGCTTGGCTTTGAGGAGGTGCACAAAGGCTTCGGCGATCCGATGTGGGACGAGCAAAAGCGTTTCATCCGCGCACGCATCCAAGGCATAGAAGTATGCAACGTCTATGCACCCCACGGCGATACGGATGGCGAGAGGCATATCTACAAACTCAACTTCTTCAAAAATCTTGCAACATATATCACAAAGAGTTTCGATCTCTCTCAAGACTCCGTCGTGGTGTTAGGCGATATGAACGTGGCACGCGACGATATCGATGTGTGGGATGCAGAGCTCTTGCGCGGTACTATCGGCTTCATGGACGATGAGCGAGAAGCCTTCGAGGAGTTTCTCTCTATCGGCCTCATCGATCTTTTTCGCGCCTGCCATCCAGAGAAAAAACAGTTTACCTGGTGGGACTACAAAGGCGGTGCGGTGTGGAAAGACTTGGGAATGCGGATAGATTATATCTTAGGCTCAGAGCCTATCAAAGAGCGCTGCGAAGAGATCGTCGTGGATATGTGGACCAGGAAGCGTCGCTCCCCTACCCCCAGCGACCACGCGCCGGTGGTCTTGACGCTTAGGTAGCAGCTACTTGCAAGAGGGGCAGACACCCATGATCATTACGGAAGCCTCTTTCGGCTCGAAGCCTTCGGGTAGCTCCACATCGAGCTTTTTGGGTTCTTGGATATCGTAGACTTCACCGCATTTTTCACATACGAAGTGGCTGTGCTTGTGCTTGGTGATTTCGAATTTGCTCTTTTGATAGGGCACTTTGATCTCTTGGATGATGCCGGCTCCCAGCATCGTATTGACGTTTTTATAGACCGTCGCTAATGAAATGGAGACAAAATCCTTTTTTATCTCGTTATAGATATAGTCGATATCCGCGTGCCCTTTTCTATCGAGAATCCCCAGCATCGCCACACGCTGCGGCGTGGACTTGAGCTCTTTTTGCTTGAGCAGATTCGCATACTCCATATATCTTGTTTCCATCTTATCCCCCTTGTTAGCGCATTTATACATCAATTCATCACTTTTGTCAAATGATATTGAATATAGTTTACTTTCTCAGCTTATCATAAGAAACTGTTATGGTACAAATCATAATTTTTTTCTACTAATTTATTTTTTCCTAAGCTTCAATGCGTGATAATGAACCTGAGGAAAATATTTTTCCTTTGAAAATTTTATTTAAAGGATTAGCGATGGCAGGATGCCCGTTTAGCAAAGAGATGTTCGAACAATTCACCGAAGGTGGCCAGATAACGGCCAAGTGGTGGCCCAAGCGCCTTAATCTCAAAATCCTCCATCAAAACAAAGGATCCATCGTCCCGCAGGATGAGGATTTCAGCTACAAAGAGGCCTTCGAAAGCCTCGATATGGAAGCGCTCAAAAAAGACCTGATCGAAGTGATGACCACCTCCCAGGAGTGGTGGCCTGCAGACTGGGGACACTACGGCCCCTTCTTTATCCGTATGGCGTGGCACAGCGCCGGGACATACCGGGTGATGGATGGGCGAGGTGGCGGCGTGAGCGGAGCGCAACGCTTCGCACCCCTCAATAGCTGGCCAGACAACGCCAATCTCGACAAAGCCAGACGCCTGCTCTGGCCTATCAAGAAAAAGTACGGCAACAAAATCTCCTGGGCGGATCTCATGATCCTCGTCGGCAATGTGGCACTCGAATCCATGGGATTTAAGACACTGGGATTTGCAGGAGGCAGAGAGGATATCTGGGAGAGCGAAGAGGATGTCTACTGGGGTCCCGAGCAAGAGTGGCTGGCAGACGAGCGAAGGCGCGAAGATATGCAGCTCCAAAATCCCCTCGCCGCCTTGCAGATGGGTCTTATCTATGTCAATCCTGAAGGTCCCGATGGCATCCCAGATGCTTTGGCGGCCGCCAGAGATATCCGCATGAGTTTCGGACGCATGGGAATGAACGATGAGGAGACCGTCGCCCTCATAGCGGGTGGCCATACATTCGGCAAGAGCCACGGCGCGGCGGATCCCAGCAAATACTTAGGACCGGAGCCCGAAGCCGCTCCCATCGAACAGCAGGGTCTGGGCTGGAAGAACAGCTACGGCAGCGGCAAGGGCGCCGACACCATCACCAGCGGTATTGAGGGAGCATGGACACCCACACCTACCAAGTGGGATACAAGCTTTTTGGAGCTTCTCTTCAAATATGACTGGAATTTGGAAAAATCCCCTGCAGGCGCATGGCAATGGACACCGGCGAATGTGGAGGAGCAAGATCTGGTAGAGGATGCCCATATCCCAGGCAAAAAGAACAAACCCATCATGCTCACCACCGACCTGGCACTGCGCTTCGATCCCAAATACAAAGAGATAGCGCTTAGGTTTTTGAAAAATCCCGATGAGTTCCAAAAGGCCTTCGCCAAAGCATGGTTCAAACTGATCCATAGAGACCTGGGACCAAAAAGCCGCTACCTTGGCAACGACTACACGGATGATGAGTTTTTGTGGCAAGATCCTTTGCCAAAGCGTGATTTCACGCCTATCAACGAAGAGGACGCCAAAAAACTCAAACAAGCGCTGCTTGAGCGCATCGCCAAAGAGGATCTCATCTATACCGCATGGAGTGCGGCAGTGACGTTTCGCGGCTCTGACTATCGCGGCGGCGTCAACGGTGCTCGCATTCGCCTGGAGCCTCAGCGAAGCTGGGAAGTGAACGAACCTGAGCGCCTATCCAAAGTGCTCGAAGCGATAGAAGCGATCCAAAAAGAGTTCAATGCCGCTTCCTCCAGGCACGCCAGTATCGCCGATCTCATCGTGCTTGGCGGCAACGCAGCCATCGAAGAGGCTATCAAGGCTGCCGGCTACAGCTATGAAGTACCTTTCCATCCGGGACGCGTGGATGCGACACAAGAGCAAACGGACGTGCGCAGTTTTGAGTTCTTACGCCCTATAGCCGATGGATTTCGCAACTACAAAGCAACTGAGTGCAAGATACCGGCGGAGCTAATGCTCATAGACCGTGCACAGCTACTCGGCCTCAGCGCTCCCGAAATGACTGTACTCATAGGAGGCCTGAGAGTCCTTGGAGCGAACTACAAAAAGAGCGATCTTGGAGTCTTCACCGATCGCCCCGGGGTGCTTACGAACGACTTTTTTACGGGTCTACTCAATATGAGCGTACGCTGGGAAATGAGCGAAGAGGACGAGAATCTCTTCTTCGGCTACGATCGAAATAGCGGCGAAATTCGCTGGCGCGCCACGAGAGTCGATCTCATCTTCGGAGCCCATTCGGAGCTACGAGCGCAAGCGGAGTTCTACGCCCAAGATGACAATAAGGAGAAGTTCATCCGTGATTTCGTAAAAACCTGGACGAAGGTGATGGAGCTCGATCGATTCGATTTGCGAAGATAATTAATAAACACTTAATGTTATTCTATTATAATAGTTTTTGATAGAAAAAAATTTTCCAAAGGAGCGGACAATGGCCAAAAAAGGTATCAGCATCATTCACGGCATCGAAGTGGACGAGGTGATCAAGTTGCTCAACAAAGCCTATGCAGACGAATGGCTGGCCTACTATCAGTACTTCATCGAAGCCAAAGTGGTCAAAGGGATCATGAAAGACGGCGTGGTGGCCGAGCTCAACCAGCACGCCCAAGACGAGCTGCGCCACGCAAACATGGTAGCCGATCGTATTTTGCAATTGGGCGGTACACCTATACTGCACCCCAAAGAGTGGTTCGATCTGGCCAACTGCACCTACGAAGCGCCTACCAATCCCGATGTCCTCGCAGTCCTGGAGCAAGCCATCAAGGGCGAGCAGTGTGCCATCGACGTCTATAGCCGTATCGCCGAAATGACCCAGGGCAAGGATATTGTCACCTACGATATCGTCAGCCAAATCCTCGCTGATGAAGTGGAGCATGAAGAGGATCTGCAAGCGCTCTATGAAGATATCGAAGAGTTTATCGATCAGTTCAAACTCAAAGGCGAGAAATGAGAAAGCTCCTATTCCTCACCCTCACGGCCCTCTGGGCCTTTGCCTTCGGTCCTGTGGTGAGCGCAAAGGAAGCGGCGCAGATGCTGGGTGCCAAGGATCTCGTAATCCTCGATGTGAGCACACCCCGAGTCTATGCAAAAGGCCACATCCCCGGAGCCATCAATGCGCCTATCGGCCTTTGGCGCGCCCATCACGGCAGCTATTTGCTGGTGCGCTCGCCCAAAGAGATAGAAGCACTGTTACGCAAACTGGGCATAGACGAAGACTCCCGCGTCCTCATCTACTCGCACCATAGCGGCAAAGATCTGCTCAAAGCAAGCTACGTAGCATGGGCGCTGGAGCTACACGGCATCACACGAAGCGCCATCCTCGATGGAGGCTTTACGAAGTACAAAAAGATGGGATTTCCCGTCTCGAACGAGGTGCCAAAAAACACACCTTCGCACTACACAGTCCAACTCCACCCCACTCTCGTCATAGACAAAAAAGAGGTTTACGCACTTATCGGCAAAGTCCGGATGCTTGACGCTCGTCCGCCAGATTTCTACTTCGGTGCGCGCAAGCAAAAGGTCCTACCAAGAGCCGGGCATATCCCCCATGCAACAAGCTATTTTTGGAAATATAGTTTCTATGAAGATGGCACCTTCAAACCAAAAGAACTCTTAAAGGAGATGTTAGTCGACGGGCTTGGGCTAAATCCCAACGAAACTGTCATAACATATTGTACAGGTGGACTGGAAACCAGTATGAACTGGTTCGTGCTCCATCGGATCTTGGGCTTTACGCAAGCCAGACTCTACGATGCGAGCATGAAAGAGTGGGCGAATGATCCCAAAATGCCCCTCACAAAATTTAGATGGGAGTAGTTATGAAAAAGTTGATCCTCTTTGTAACGGTAGCGATTTTCGCGCTGGCTGATTGCGAGCTAGAGAGCCTGCAGTGGACGGCATTCAAGACGCCGCTGAAGCTCGAGGTCAAAGGAACCTTCGACAAAATCGCCTATACGCCCGGCAAAAACTGCCTCGAAGGCGCAGAAGTCATCATCAACAAGCACAGCGTCGACACCAATAACCCGGGGCGCGACAAGACGCTGGATAGCTTCTTTTTCTCCAAACTCAAGGGTGACATCAGCGCCAAGATACAAAGCGTCGGCGACAAAACCCTCACCGTCGCCATCACCCTCAACGGCGTGACAAAAGATGTACCTTTTTCCTATGAAAAGAAGGGCTCTACTATCACGGCCAAAGGTGTGATCGATCTTTTCGATTTTAGCAGCTCAGAGGCATTGCATAGCATCAACAAAGCCTGCTATGCCAAGCATCAGGGAAAAACCTGGAACGACGTGGAGCTGCGCTTCATTATAAGTGAACAAACTCCGGCACAAAAAGCGCGCGACACGATAGAGCAGATAAAATCTATGATGTAAAAGCCGCCTCCTGGCGGCATCTAGATTAATAGATAATCACAATTTTTTAAATACAAATAAATGCTCATGCATAATTAATAAAAAATTATATTCTTGGCTTCTTTTTTTCCAAAAGCCCGTTGCTTTACAATTGTGTTGGTGCTTAATAATATCCTCCTTTAGTAAAAAACCGACTTTTAAAAATCTCTCCATTACTTTATATGCTAATGGCTGATATAATTTATTTCTTCTTGTATCACCAATTAATATAGCGCAATATTTTTCCCTTTTTAATACTCTATAAAATTCTTTCGCAATCTTTTCTATTTCATCACAAAATTTATCCAAATCTTTAATTTGTGACAAATCGCCATCAATATTGTCAGAATACCGAATAATATTAGCATATGGCGGATGAGTTAAAATAAAATCAATCGATTCTTCTTCTATAAATGATAAATCTCTTGCATCGTTTCTAAATATCTCAATTATTGGACTGTTAATACATTCAAATTGCAACGCATTTTTCGTAATTTCAAGCGCTTCATCATTAATATCGCAGGCAATAAGATTCCTGTTTAATAGTTTACACTCAATAGCAGTTGTTCCACCACCAACCATAGGATCTAAAAGTAAATCACCTTCTTTAGAGTATCGCAAAATTAAATTTCTTGCTATTTCGGGAGCCCAGTTGCCTCTATATTTTGCATTGTGCGTTGCCCAATTGCCACGACGAGGGAAAGACCAAACTGTAGTGCATTCAATCTCAAAATTTTTAGGTTGATTATTTTTCATTACAAATAATTTCATATTTTTTAAATTTTACAAATTTAACACTATTATAATCATTTTCATCATCAAACTTAAATTGCCATAAATTATAATATTTTCCTTGTTTCTCAAAAAAAATTGTATAAATATTTTTATCTGTGTAGGTTTTCCATTGTTTAAATGGATAAAAAATCTGTCTTATTATAATATTTTTGGTTTTTGAATTTTTCGCTTCAATCAATACAACTTTATCTCTACCTTCATATCCTGCATCTACCTCTGTCTGAACACTTTCAACTTCAATGAAAAATTTATTTACATAAAAAGAAAATTTTGGAGTATATTTCCTTCCTCTAATCGTTAAAACTAAACTATCATCTTCCATGAAATCTCTTATTATGCTTGACGCATAAGCATAATCTAAATGTTGCATTTCAGAATTTCCAACTTTTGCGGTATCTAAGCAAAAATCGAGTTTAGATAAATATCTTTTTTCTACAGAACAAATATAGGGAATATCTAAATATCCTTCTCCCTTTATAATTTTATAAACCCCGTTTTTTATAGGTAAAATAAATAAACCTAATTTCTTAAATACATCTGGTCTATCCTCTCTACTATCTTGTTTACATAATATTCTAACTTCTCTTTGATTAGTTTTTTTAAAATGTTTAGTAGCTTCTTTTATCATAGTAGCTGTAATTTTAAAAGGTTTTTTGTCAAAATCATATTTAAACAAGTTATATTTTTCAAAAATTGCTTTCCACGCTTCGTTATTTGCCATTATAGTTCCTTATCACAACTTCACTAATCTTTCCTCTACCATCTTTTTTACTATTAATAAACCTATGCATGTAAACAATATCAATCTTATAGTCTTTATAAAGAGTTTTAATAAAATTTGTATCAGAATTACTCTCCATTACAAAACAGCCTTTTTTATCTAACTTTTTAAAGACTTGATACAATCTTTTTTGCTCATCTTCTAAAAATGCTGAGTCGGTATAGGAGGTAAAATTTGAGGTATCACTCAAGGGATAGTAGGGAGGATCAAAGTAGATAAAGTCATTCTTTTTAGCAAACTCCACTACCTTGCTAAAATCTGCTACTTCAATGGTAGCATCTTTTAAAGCATATGAGGCATTTAAAATGAGCTCTTCATCATAAATTTTTGGGTTCTTATATCTTCCTATTGGAACATTGAAATACCCATTTTTATTGACTCTATATAGCCCATTAAAGCAAGTTTTATTAAGATAGATAAACCTAGCTGCTCTTAAAACCTTATCAATATTTTTAAAATTCTTATCTCTGTCCCACTCTCTTACTTCATAATAAAACTCTCTTGAATGCTTTTGCTGAAATTGTTTTAATTCATCTAAAAGTTTTGAGGGAAATTGTTGGACTACTTTATATGCATTTATCAACTCTTCATTAATATCAAATAAAAATATTTTTTTATTTTGTAACAAACCCAAACGATAGAGCTCAAAAAAGAGTGCACCTCCCCCTACAAATGGCTCAAAATAGTTATTAAAATTTTTTGGAATCAAGGGTAATAGCTGGGGAATTAATCCCTTTTTGCCTCCAACCCATTTGATAAATGGACGAAAATAAATATCTCTCTCTATTGTTTTTACCATCAATAACCTTTGGTGCATTCTGAGCAAATCGTTATAATAAATAACTGAATGTATTATACTTAATTACCTGCCAATTTCACATATCTCAAAGAATATTCCTCTCACTTCACCTCCAACCGCGCCTCGGAGTACTTAATCGGCTCACTGACGATATTGCCCTTTGGATCGAAAACTATGGGCTTTTTGGATTTGTCATAAAAATAGACATATCGCTTAATCGCTCCCCAGACAGGGAGTTTGCCATCATGCTCTTTGTAGTGCTTTTTGATGATTTCGCGCACCGTTTCTATCTGTTCATTTAATGGTGTGAAGGCTAGCCACTCTTTGTCAAGGAATATGCGCCTTTGCCCCTCTAAAAAAGCCAAGACGAATATCGGCTCGTTTTTGCGCCTAAAGTCGGTATCTACGTAGATGAATGCGGGGAATTGCTCTGCTATTTTACGTTCTTTGTCTTGGATGGCTTGCAGCTCTTTTCGCACCTCATCCTCGATACCAAGAATTTTCGATAGCTTCTTCACGAACTCCTCTGAAGAATTGACAAAGTCATACGTGTATGATTTCAAAAACTCCTCCAGCCCCTTTTCTTGCAGCGCTTCGAGCTTTTCTTTGCATTTTTCACTCATTCAAAAAGCGCGCCGTGGTGCTTGTAAGAGAGTCGCTGCTCAAAAGAGGCCAAGAGGCGAAAATAAGGACGAAAATCGCCTTGGAGGGCTCGATAGAGGCAATTGTTAGCTTGCCAAAAGGGATAGTGCCGCACACCAAAGAGGATCTATCTCTCATCGTGCTATCCAAAGAAAACAAAAATATCCTCTTCGTCGATGCCAACAGGCCATATTTCAGTAAAAGACAGGGGAAGAGAAATACCATCTACAGAGTCGAGGAGTTGGTAGAAATCGTGCTAAAAAGGCAAAAGAGCGAATACAGCACGCTGGTGCCTTTGCAAGAGATAAGCGCTGTGTCTTTATCTCCAACATACTATCTCAAAGCCGCAGGGCACGATCGAAATCTTGGGAAGATAGCGACGATCTTTCGGGCGCAACGCGTAGCAGCCACAAACGGCATTCCCTACCAAGAGATCGCCATCAAAGATATAGTCCCAAATGGCTACACCTCAAAAAGCCAGACCATCAAAAGAGCCGATCCCAACAAAGCGGCGAATTTTCGCCTCCAAAGCCTCGATATCCTCCTGCCGCTGCGAGGCTCCCCCTCAAGCATCGGCATCATCAAAACGTCCCATCTGCTCATCCCCAATGCCGGCATCATAGTGATACGTACGAAAAAGAGCGAAGAGGCCTACTGCCTCTATCTCTATCTGCGATCGGCCAAAGGGCAGCAAGAGCTGCAAAAGCTCTACGATACCGCCCCGAACAAAACGCTCAGCCCTGCACTCCTGCAAACCCTCAAAATCCCCAAAAATCTCGGCAGAAACTGCAAAGAGAGAGTCGAGAGAATTTTCGCGTATCAAAAGCAGATAGAAAAACTTGAGGAAAAAATAGAAAAAGAGCTTATGATCGAAAAATGACCCGCAAAAAGGCAGCCATAAAGAGCACGACCGCCACTATCTGCCACCCTTCCCCAAACTGCGCCAAAAACATAGCGAGCAGCATCGTAGAAAAACCAAGAGTCATAGAGCGCAGGTACTCTTTGGTCTCTTTGCGAAGAAATTCTAGCTGCTGGGGCGACATCTGCACTTCCATCTCGCCGGCTACGGCCTTTTTGAGAGTCTCTTTGAAATCTTGTGCCACGTGGGGAGCGGCTCTCAGCTCGCCCAGGAGCATTTCGATGAGAGAGTCTTTGTAGCCTAGAGCCCTGGGGATGTTTTCTTGCAGTATGGGCAAGATATCCTTGACGCCGTTGAAATTTTCGATGTAGGTGGTGCCCAGTCCTTCGATGATGGCGCTGGCGCGCAGGATATAGATCGCTTCTTGGGGTAGCTTGAAAGGCAGATCACGAAAGGACTCCAACAGCTCGAAAGCCAGGCGCTGCATATTCACCGCACTCAAATGCTCGTCGCTAAAGATAGAAAACATCTCCTCCACCATCTCGGCCATCGCCGCTTTTGGCGCTTCATATGCGATGATGCCAAGCTTCTTGGCATTCGTGATGTAGGTTTCGAAATCCTTTTCGTAGGCCGATTTGATGAGCTGGATGATGGCGATGCGCGTCTCGTTATCGATGCGCTTGACCATCCCAAAATCGAGAAGCACCAGCTCTCCCTCGCTAGTGACCAACAGATTGCCAGGATGCGGATCGGCGTGGAAGAGCCCCACTACAAGCATCTGCTCTGCATAAAAGTGCACCAGCCGCTCGATGAGGGGATGAAAATCGATCCCCATTTTTGCTAATGCTTCCTTGTCGTCGAAGCGCACCCCCTCCATGAAGCTCATCACCAGTGCATCTTCACTGCAAAACTCTTCGAAGGGCTTGGGAAAAAGGATTTGGCAGTGCGCGTAGGTCTTGGCGAATTTCTTAAGGTTGGCCAGTTCCTTGGCGAGATTGATCTCTTGCACGATCATATCGGAAAACTCGGTGATCACCGCTTCGATGGAGTTCTTGGTATATTCGCTAAAGAGGGGGCGAAAGAGAAAGCTCAGAAACCGCAGGATGCGTATGTCGCTTAGCACCCGCTCTTCGATGCCGTAGCGGCGCAGTTTCACGGCTACCTTGGTACCGTCAGCGAGATAGGCTATGTGCACCTGCCCTATCGATGCGCTGGCGATGGGCTCGGGATCGAAAGAAGCGAAGGGATCTTCACCAAAGGCGCGCCGGCGCACGATGGCGAGCTCGCGCTCGCTCATAGGCGGCAGCTCGTCGTGGAGAGTTTTTAGCTCTTCGAGGTACTCGGGAGAGAAGAAGTCGGCTCTGGTAGCCAGGACTTGCGCAAGCTTGATGAAGCTGGCACCTAATTCCACGATGCTTTGGCGCATCTGGCGAGGCCGCATCGGTCGGATGCCTAAAAAGCTCTCGCGCCTTTTTATGAGCAAAAAGAAGCTCAGCAGCAGTAAAAAAATCTTGTAGATGCGCAGCGGCGAATAGTTAGCGAGCAAGTTTAGCTATCTCTTCTTTGAGTTCTTGAATATCCTTTTTGGTAGCGAGGCCGCTTTCCTTGATCACCTCTTTAAGGAGTTTCTTGAGCTCCGCTTTTGCGCGCTTCTCCTCCTCTTCGCCTTTTTTATACGCTTCGTCGATGATCTTTTTGACCTCCTCTTTACTCAGGCGCCCCTTTTCGGAGAGTTTTTCGATCTCCTCTTCGATTTTTTCCTTGGCAAGCAGCGCTCCGCCAAGTCCTAAATAGAGCAGTTTTTTGACCATCTTCGCCTCCTATGCCAGTGGAATGGTGCGCTGTATATATCTATTATTGCGTAAAATCGTTAACGTCACACTCTCACCGTGGTTGTGCTTTTGGATCTGCTCTTGGAGCTCTTCGAAGCTGCGCACTGTATGGCCATCTACCGCCACGATGATATCGCCGATCTGCACAGATCCGTCAGGTGCTACGATAGTGGGTCTCAGACCCGCAGCCGCGGCAGGCGACGAAGGCTCGATACCGAGCACCGCCACACCTTCGATGCCGAAGCGGCGTGCCAGCATCGCGTTGAAGCGATCGTCACTCTCGATCCCTAAGCGCGGCGGTACGTATTTGCCGTAGGCGATGATGGAGCTGACTACGCGATTGACGAGATTGATAGGGATGGCGAAGCCGATGCCTGCATTGGCACCATTGGGGCTATAGATGGCGGTATTGACGCCGATGACGCGACCGGCGCTATCGAGCAGCGGTCCGCCAGAGTTGCCGGGATTGATGGCAGCATCCGTTTGGATGGCACCTTTGATGCGTGCGCCTTCCTTTTCTTCCAGTACCCGATTGAGCGCCGAGATGATCCCCATGGTCATCGTCCAGTCCAGCCCGAAAGGATTGCCGATGGCATAGACAACTTGCCCTACTTTGAGCTTGCTGCTATCGCCTATGATGACCGGCTTCATCACGCCGGGGATGGGACGGATTTTGAGCACCGCCAGATCGTGCGTAGGATCGGCGCCCACCAGCACCGCCTTGTAGCCTAAACCGTTGCTCAGCGTCACCACCGCTTCACTGGCACCCTCTATCACATGGTAGTTGGTGACGATATGGCCAAACTTATCCCACACAAAGCCGCTTCCCGTGCCTCTGGGCACGTCCATCACGCTCATATGCCAAAAGTCCACGACGCGCTGGAGCGTGGAGATGTAGACTACGCTGGGTTTGGCCGCCTCGAAGATGGCGATATTGCTCTTTTCGAGCTGCATCAAATCGCCCCGCGGTGTGACGGGCTTGGGATGGGATGCTATCATCACCTCGATGAGGGGGATGCTCCGATAGAGCAGCACTCCAGTGATGACGATAATGAGTGTGAGCAAAAAGTCTCGAAATTTCACGCCTCTCCTTTATAGACGATGCGTCCGTTGTGCACTGCGATGATGCCTGCAAGCTCCGCTTCGAAGATTTGCGCTCCGTAGCGCTGCACCGCTTCTTGGTAGAGCGGCGAGGATTTGAGATAGCGCGTAAAAGGGTCATCTTTTTCTACACCCACAAACGCGTCGATATCCCAAATCACCTCGGCAAGTCCTCTTTGCACCAAATCGTTCGTCCCCTCACTCTCACCCAAGCGATGGGGAAGCACGTAGATCTTTTTGCCCTTTTCGATAGCTATTTCTGCGCTGCGCATGCTGCCGCTGTTGCGATCGGCCTGGGTGACGATGAGGTATTCACCTAAATCCACCACCGTTTCATTGCGTACCACGAAGCTCCAGCGCGTGGGGCGAAATCCCGGCTCGAAGCGGCTCAGCAGCAATCCCTCCTCGGCGATGGACGCGAGAAGCTCTTTGTTGGTAGCCGGATAGTAGATATCGATCCCGCCGCCAAGCACCGCTATGGTGTTGGCCGCTCCGGCACCTCGGTGTGCCAGGGCATCCACACCCATCGCACCGCCACTGACGATGACGTAGCCCTTTTGGGCCAGCTTGGCTGCGAGCTCGAGGGTTTTGGCTTTCGTGTAGTTGAGGGGTCTGCGCGATCCCACGATGGAGACTTTCGGTCTTTGTAAAAGCTCAAGATCACCCCTGTAGTGATGTGCTACACCTGCTATCTCAACCAAAAAAGAGCCTCCAAAAGCTCACTGCCGTGATTGTGACGATCGCTACGCCTATGATATCGACGATGAAACCGATTTTGGCCATCTCTTTTATTTTGATGACGCGGCTACTCATGATGATGGCATTGGGCGGTGTGGCGATGGGTAGCATAAATGCGTAGCTGGCTGCGATGGTGGCTACGAAAAGGATCATCTCGGTAGGCAGGTGTGCACCTTTGGCAAATTCGTAAAAGATCGGTACGGCTACGGAAGTGAGCGCTGTGTTGCTGGTGATTTCGGTAGCAAAGGAGACAAAGAGCGCCACCATAAAGATAATCGCCCAGAGCGGAAAATCGGCAAAGAAGCTAAAGTATCCCGCCAGCGCCTTAGCAAGCCCCGTATCGATGAAAGCTTTGGCGATGGCAAAACCAGCACCAAAGAGGAAAATGATCTCATAGGGCATCTCTTTGGTATCTTCCCACGCAAGTAGATCGATCCCCGGCACAAAAAGTAAAAGTCCAAATCCAAGAAGCAAAAGCTTTTCATTAAGGGCGTAGTGCGGGAAAAAAGGCTTGATGATGGCGTTGAGAAAAAGGAGCGCTACGAGCAAAAGGAGAATGGATGCCAAGCGTTTTTGCTCTGCGTTGAGCGGCGCAATATCGCTCTCGCACGCGATGGGAATATCGCGCACATCGCGCGAAAGGAGCCAGGGGATGATGATGATCATACTCACCACCACAGGGGCTGTAAGCATCATCCACTCCATAAAGCTTGGCGCAGCCACCTTCACATCATCCAAAAATCCCAAGAGTATGAGGTTCGGCGGCGTGCCGATGGGAGTGAAGATCCCACCGATGCTGGCGCCATAGGCCGTGGCGATGAGGTAGCGGACCTTGAGACGCACATTGTTTGTCAAAAAGAGCGCGATGGGCATGAGCATGATAGTGACGGTGGTATTGGATAAAAAGGCGCTGAGCGTAGCGGAGGTGATGGCCAGAGCATAGATGACGCCGCGCGCACTTTTTGGGAAAAAGCTCATCAGCTTAGCGGCTATATATTCATGCAGTTTGCTCTTTTGCATGGCTATAGCTAGCAAAAAACCACCGATGAAGAGAAAAATAATGCCTTTGGAGTAGTTGGGTGCGGTGGTTTTGAGCGAAAGGATATGCAAAGCGGGAAAAAGGATGAGCGGTAGCATCGACACCACCCCAAGGGGCAGCGCCTCACTGCTCCAATAATACACAAGCATACTCACCACAGCCAAAAGCCGCGCTTGCACCGGCGAAAAAGCGAGGCTGCCAAGCGCATAGACGATGAGGGCCACCACGAGCCCTATGAGGAGTTTTTTCATTATCTGCTCCTAAAGCGTAGCTCATCTAAATATATTAGATGAACTTGCTTTAAAACTCCTTTAGACTCGGCCAAAGCTTTGAGTGTAGCTGGATGCGGATGGCCTATGGCGATGGCAAATCCTTTGCGTCTGGCTATGCGAATCGCCTTTGCCAACTGCTTTTTGATGGCTGCCACATTTTGCTTATTGTCGAGGAAGATGTCGCGATGGATGTATGGCAGTCCATAAAACGCTAGCGCCTCTTTTACTTTTGAATCCGGCGTGGTGCGGCTATCGACGAAGCGAAAGTGATATTTCGCGAGAATGGGAATGAGGCGCAGCATCGCATCGTAGTTGGAGGTAAACTTGCTGCCGGTGTGATTGTTCACGTAGCGCGCACGGGGAAATTCACGGCGAATCTTTGCTATGGTTCGCTCCATAAACGCATCGCTCGAGGTGGTAAGAAGCGTGTTGGCCTCTGGGTGCGCATAGTGCATCGCTTCCATTGGTAGATGGATCATATAGTGGCGCAACGTTTTCGCATAGCGTGGAGTATTGGGATGGCGCCAGTTGGGCGGGAAAAAGGAGACGTTGATAGGCAAACCCAGACGCTTGATAGCACGTACCTGATACCCGAAAGCCACATCGTCTATGATGATAGCCAAAACGGGTTTTTTGGAGTGGAGCGCGATCGTAGTATGGCGATAGCTTTTTTTTGGTTTCGGTTTGGTTCTGTTTTGTTCTGCGTACTGTTGTGCATGCTGTTTAGTAACGATTTTTTGTGAGGTGCTCAGATCGATGATCTCACTGGGCTCGCTTTTATGTTCATAAATCTTTTCGAGTTTCGCTCGTTCTTGTTTGCGTATTTTTGCGATATCGATATGATGGGAGATCTTGGCTTTTTCGTAGCCTTTTGAATACCCCAGCGTATAGAGATAGTAGCCCAGTGCAGCGATGATGACAAGAAGCGTGACGATCGCGGCGAAAAGAATGGGAAAACGGCGAGAGGTGCGTCTGCTCTTTTTCTTTTTGGCCATAGCGCGAGGGCCGCAGCCCTCTCCTTAGTTTTTCTCTTGGTCGACGATTTTGTTGGCACTGATCCAAGGCATCATAGCGCGCAGGCGTTTGCCCACTTTTTCGATAGGATGGTTTTCGCAATTTCTGCGCTCAGCGGTCATGCGTGGATAGCCGGCCATGCCTTCGAGGATGAAATCTTTAGCGAACTTGCCGTTTTGGATCTCTTTGAGGATCTGCTTCATCGCTTGGCGGCTCGCTTCATTGATGACGCGTGGGCCGCTGACATAGTCGCCGTACTCAGCAGTGTTACTGATGGAGTAGCGCATATTCGCCAGACCCCCTTCGTAGATGAGGTCCACAATGAGTTTGAGCTCGTGCAGACACTCGAAGTACGCCATCTCTTCTGGATATCCCGCTTCCACAAGTGTCTCGAAACCTGCTTGGATCAAGGAGCTCACGCCGCCGCAAAGCACCGCTTGTTCTCCAAAAAGGTCCGTTTCGGTCTCATCTTTGAAAGTAGTGTGGATGATACCCGTGCGACCACCACCGATGGCGCTGGCGTAGCTTTTTGCGAGTTCCAATGTATTGCCGCTTGGATCTTGCGCCACCGCGATGAGATCGGGAATACCGCCGCCTTTGACAAACTCGCTGCGCACAGTGTGACCGGGCGCTTTGGGAGCGATCATCATGACGTTGATATCCGCTTTTGGCTTGATGCGGCCATAGTGGATGTTGAAGCCGTGCCCAAAAGCGATGGTGTCGCCGGCATTGAGATTGGGCTCGATATCGCGGTAGTAGACTTCGCTTTGGATCTCATCGGGGATGAGGATCATCACCACATCCGCCCACTTGGCTGCATCTGCCACTTCGAGAACCTCGAAGCCTTTGGCTTCGGCTTTTTTCCAGCTGCGTCCGCCGGGATACAGACCCACTTTTACTTCCACGCCGCTATCGCGCAGGTTCTCTGCATGTGCGTGTCCTTGGCTACCGAAGCCGATGATGGCCACTTTTTTGCTCTTGATGAGGTTCAGATCACAATCTTTGTCGTAATAGATAGGTAGTGCCATACCCTGTCCTTTGTAAAAATTTTGGCTAATTGTACTGCACAGTTCATTAGTTTTGTATAAATTTCTCGCCTAACGTCCGATATGGTATAATTCTTAAAAAAATTTAAGGATATTTTTTGAAAGAGTTTTTACTCAAACTGATACGCGGTATCGACAAAAAGGATGTGCCTCGCGACTACATCCCTCTCGTGGATGACCTGCTACGCCACAAGATCCTGAAAGTCGACGGCAAGATCCTCAAGCTTAGCTCCAAATATCGCATCGGCAAGATCGATATAGCTCGCAACGGCACGGGATTTTTGGAGGTTTTCGGGATAAAAGCGAAAGATCTGCTCATCGAACCAGAGCATCTCGACGGTGCCAGCCGGGGCGATATCGTCGTGGCCAAGCGCATCTTCAAAAGGGGCGGCAGACCCAAAGCGAAAGTGGTCTACATCTTAGAAAAAGCCTTTCGCTTCAGTGTGGCCTACTTCGATAAAAAGAGCGGCCTCTTTCTCAATGTCAAAAACGAGATGCCATTAGCTGTGAAAGCCAGCAAAAAGTCGCTGCGCGACCTACCCGACAAAACGGTGGTCAAAGTGGACAACGAAGCGCAGTTTATTACAGAAGTCTTAGGCGTTTTGGACGATCCGGCGGTGGATGAGAAGATATCGCTGGCGCTCTATAATAAAAAAGAGGAGTTTAGCGACGCTGCGGAGCTCGAAGCCAGTGTATATCCAGATGAGATCTATCCCGAACTCTATCCCGAGCGTGAGGATCTTTCGCATCTTCTCTTTTGCACCATCGACCCCGTCACCGCAAAAGACCATGACGATGCCATCTACTACGACAAAGAATCGCGCACCCTCTACGTGGCCATAGCGGATGTGAGCGAATATGTACCTCCCATGGGTCCCATCGACAAGGAGGCCAAGGAGCGGGGCTTTAGCATCTATCTGCCTCACAAATCGATCCCGATGCTGCCAAGGAAGCTCAGCGAAGGTATCTGCTCGCTCAAAGAAAACGTTCCGCGCCTGGCCTTTGTGAGCAAGATCACGCTGGATGAGAATCTTGAGCCTATCAAGGAAGAGCTCATCGAAGCCATCATCAAAAGCAGGCGCAAATACAGCTACGACCGAGTGGACGAGTTTTTAGCGGGGCGCTTTGAAAATATCGACGAAACGGACAAGGAGATCTTGGAGTATCTGCTGCCGCTGTATGAAGTGACCAAGAAGCTGCGCGCGCGCCGTTTGCAAAAAGGCTTCGAGTTTTCCAATCCCGAAATCCGCCTCGTGCTGGATGAAAAAGGCGAATTAGTGCGCACAGAGATCGAGCACGAAACTCCCAGCCACGCCCTCATCGAAGACTGTATGCTCTTAGCCAACAAAGCCACAGCCAAGATGTTCGACTACGGCATCTTTCGTACCCACGAAGAGCCGGCGATGGAGAAGATCGAAGAGCTCGTGGCGGAACTTGCCAACGTGGGAATATTTACCAAAGAGTACAACACCATTCACGAACTCTTTTTGCACATCCAGTCCGAAGCCGAGCGGCTGGGAATCAAAGAACAGGTGGATAGGCTCCTCATTCGCACCCAAAAGCAAGCGGGCTACACTGCCGAGAATATCGGCCATTTTGGGCTGGGTTTCGAAAAGTACACCCACTTTACAAGCCCCATCAGGCGCTATAGCGACCTGACACTTCATCGCCTGCTCAAAGCGATTATAAAAAACAACAAAAAGCAGCTCGATTACATCCTCAAAAATATAGAGCCTCTGACTGTTCGCATCAGCGAGCTCGAGCGCGAAGCAGCGAAGGTGGAGTGGGACTTCATGGATCGCAAATTCGCGCGCTGGGCTGCCAAAAACATAGGCCGTCGCTTCAAAGCCATCGTGGTCGATCCCGAATCGACTCCCATCGCCAATATCGACGACGAAGAGATCGTGGGTCCGCGCATCTTCTTGCCACGTGCGGAGGTGGAGCTTTTCGATACTATCATCGCCGAGATCATCGATGTCAATATTGCCACCACCAAGATCTACGCCAAAGTGATAGAGAGAATCGATGTACAAACAGCAGTTCGACAAGCTGGATAAGCGCTTTTCAAGCTATCTTTTTTGGGGTGAAGAGCCCTACTACATCAAAAAGTATGGCCAAAAAATAGCTGAAGAGATAGATGCGGCCGAGAGCAAAATGGTGCTCTACTACGACGAGTATGATTTCGAGACGGCCAAAACCTATCTCTCCCAGGCTTCGCTCTTTGGCGATACCAATCTGCTCATCATCAAGCGCGACAAAGCCATAGCCAAAAAGGAATTACAAGAGCTTCTGGCCATCGCTCAAAAGATGGACAATAGCTACATCATATACGAATGCTACTCAAATGATGGCAAAAAAATTGAATCGCTCTTTAGCGATAAACACGATGCCGTGCATGTACGCTTTTTCAAGCCCTATGCAAGCGAAGCGAAATCAGAACTGATACAGCTTGCACAGAAAATGGAGCTTGATATCGACGGATATGTCATAGAGCATCTCTTGATGCTGGTAGAAAACAACCTCGATATCGCGGCAAACGAGCTTGAAAAGCTTCGCCTCATTGAAGGACGAGTCGAGCCCAAAGATCTCGATAGACTCGTCTTTGCCATCAATCCACTCAATCTCGAAAAGTTCTACATCGCCCTTATAAAAAAAGAACCGATTCACGAACTATTCGCCAAGCTCATCGAAGAGGAGCAAAACGAGACGAAGATTTTGCTGGGATTTTTGGGATTTGTACAGCAGCTTTTTATGTTCCACGCCCATATCCGACTCTACGGCAGCGGCGACTCGAAGGAGGTGCTAGGCTACAAACTGCCCAAGCATATCGAGCAGCAGCGCGTTCAGTTGGCACTACGTATCAAGAAGTATCCCCAAATCTTCATGCTCTTGCAAGAGTGTGAATACAAACTCAAAACGGCTACCCACAGTGACAAGAGCGCGCTGCTGCTCTCATATTTAATAAAAGTTCAAGCTTTGTTTTGATAGTATTAGGGCGCTTTTTAGACACCTAAAAAGTCCTTGCCGGTTTTGCCGGATATATAGCCAAAAGGAGAAACAATGCGTCATTACGAGACACTCTTCGTGCTCAAGCCAACTCTCACCGACGAAGAGAAGCAGGCACGATTCGACTTCATCAAAGAGGTCATCCAAAACAATGGCGGTGAAATCGTCGCCACGGAAAACGTAGGCATGCGCAAACTCGCGTATCCAATTGAAAAATTCGAACGCGGTCACTACTACATCATCTACTTCAAGGCACCTGCGCAAGCAGTCCGTGAATTAGAGAGAATCTACCGCATCACGGAAGATGTCATCAGATTCCTCACCATCAAATATGAAACGAAAAAAGATATCAGCGCTTGGGAAAAGATGGTAGAGCGCGCAAAAAAACTGGGATCAAAAGAAGAAAAACAAGAAGAAACACAAGAAGCGTAACATGTACAATAGAGTCATCATGGTCGGCAATCTCACGCGCGATATCGAACTGCGCTACACACCTTCGGGTACCGCCATCGCAAAAACGGCAATCGCTACAAACAGACGCTTCAAGACCCAAACGGGCGAACAAAAAGAGGAGGTCTGTTTTATCGATATCACCATCTTTGGACGCGCGGCAGAGATAGCCAACCAGTATCTGCATAAAGGCAGACGTGTCCTCATCGAGGGACGCCTGGTATTCGAGCAGTGGACGGACCAGAGCGGCAACAGACGCTCCAAACACTCCATCGCGGTGGACAACCTCCAGATGCTCGACAGCAAGGCAGAAGCTGCCAATGCGCGCTATGAAGCGCCTATCGAGCCTCCAGCGGCACGTGAAAACACAAGCGCACCGAAACCGCAGAGTGCGCCTGAAATCCCCGAAATCGACATCGACGACGATGATATTCCATTTTAGAAAGGATACCAATGGCTGAAAAGAGAAGATTCAAAAAAAGAACATGTAAATATTGCGAACAAAAAGTCGAATTCATCGACTACAAAGACATCGACCTCATCAAGCACACCCTCAGTGAGCGCTACAAAATCATGCCTCGCCGCCTCACTGGAAACTGTAAAAAACACCAAGAGATGGTAGAAGAAGCCATCAAAAGAGCTCGCCATGCAGCGCTCGTTCCATATATCGTAGATAGAAAAAGAGTCGTCCCCAATCCTTGGGAAGAGCTCGAACCCATCTACAAGTAAACCTCGTAAGGGCTTACGCCCTTACAACTTCTCGATACACTCCGTTTCTATGCAGTCGTAACGTTTCGTCTTCTCTTTAAAATCCGCGATATCACAGACTTCCACACCGGCAAAATCTTTAAGATGTGCAAGTGCATTGTGCACCATCTTCATGTAATAGAGGGCACTCTCTTCGTAGCTTGGCATCTGCACTATATCATCACGAATGAGATCGTAGAGCTTTTCGTTTGTAAAATCGAGCATGGCACTTTGATCGAATGTAGCGATCAGCGTCCCTTCGAAATCTTTATAGATTTTTACGAAATCTTGCATGAGCGAGGCGGGAAGTTCATGGATATTTTTAAAGACGACGAGATCGAAACTGCTCAATTGGCTCAGAGGCATATCATCGTCCGCTATCACGCTGCAATCCACCACGGCGAAGGGGAGCTTATTGAAGCGATATTCGTCGTAATTGAGGATCTTTTCCAACACAAGATGCGTATAGGCTTCGTCGCCGTAGCATATCGCCACCCTGGAGTGGCCTTTTTCCACATCGTCGAAGACGCGTCGTATGTAATCATAGTAGATGCCGCTTCCCAGATAGTTCTCGAGTGAATAGAGAATCGTCGGCGTTTGACAGTGGCGCAGGTGATTTTTCGCATCGATATCACGCAGACGCGCATTGACTTCGTCGATGATGCGATTGAGAAAATTTTTCGCCTCCACAAGATCCAGTCCGAATCGTTTCAATCTATTAAAAAGTACATATCCGCTATGTTTGTCATTGCCGAGGATGTAGCGCATGGCAAGGATTGTAAGATAGGCAATATAGGAAAATTTGAGCTTTCGTTCGCTGAGAGTCATAGGAAATCTCGGCTTATAGTGTGGCTGATGCGCCATGTATGCAAGGACGTACCCATCGAAAAGATAGCGAAAAACATCCAGTACATCCAAAAAGTAGTGTCTCGATAGTGTAAAAATATCTTCACCAAGCTCGAGACGTTCTAATAGACGCATCTCGTAATCAAAAAGCGTGTCCACATCTTTGTAGCGCTCTTGGAGTTTTGCGCTTTGCTGCGCCAGATACATAGCGCCGATATAGCTCATGCCCATGAGCGACTGCCCCTCGCCTTTAACATCATTGAAACCAAAGAGCGGCGCGAAATGCTTAAAAAGCGCATTGATCAAAAGGTTGTAGAGGTCGAAATTCTTGAAGTGTTTCAAATCGTTGTTGCTGAGATTGAGATCGTAGTTGATGTAATCATATATCATGAGTTTGATCTCATCGAAACCGAGCCGCGTGATGGCCTCGTGCACCGTTTTTATGCGAGCGGCGCGCGCCTTTTCGATAGAGTTGGCACGTTTGAGTATCGTCTCTTCGAGTTTGGGCACAGCCAGAATATTCTTCTCGAGCTTGTCGATCGTGGTATTGGGGTCTTCTATCTCGAGCATGAGATTGACGATCGCTTTATTGATGCGAACGGTCTCGTCACTCTCGATCGTTGCGAAATCGAATCTTTTGCGCGGCGCTATCTCGCACGCGGGCAATCGCTTCAAAGCTTTTGCCACCACATCGGCACGAATGTCGCTTTGCACTACGAGGGCGGCTCTGTTTTTATAGAGCGCCACAACCTCTGCCTCATAGGTCGTGCCCTCCAACTCCACACTGACACTCTCACCCACTTCGAGATTTTTGTCCAGGGCCACACTGAGACTTCTTTTTGCGATATCCACCACTTCGCCGAGGCTGCTCTGAAGTCCTTCGGCTTTGTATCGTATCCAGCGGCGTCTATTGAGTTTGGTAGAAGATTGCGCCTTTTCAGGGGTTTGCTTCGTCTCTTTTTTCTTACCGAATCCAAAGAGCGCCATTACTTTCCTTTTTGCCATGTAAGAAGTGCTTTGTCTGCTTCGTCGCCAAAGAGCGCAACCAAATCGATATCCACGAGTTCGAGCCCCAAGCGTTTCAAATCCGTTATATCGTGGTAATACTGGATTATACTATCTTTTTCTTTTTTGTAGCATCCAGATTCATTATAAAAATATATTATATCCGTTTGTAATCTATTATCGGCAAAATTCGCATCGATCGCGACACACTCCCTGTCGTTATCGACTACGAGAGTGCCTTGTGCGATTTCGCTAAAACCATAGAGGGTATTGATATCGCACAAAAAGTAGCCGCCATCGTCCAAAACATTGCGCACACAGGCAAAAAAGCGCTGCAACTCCGGAAAAGAGAGATAATTGATCACATCGAATACCGCCACGGCCGCCTCGAAACGATCATCCACATCGCATATATCTTTGCACGCCACATCGAGTCCCTGTTGGCGTGCGCGCCGTACCATCTCGCAGCTGATGTCGATGCCTTTGGGACGAAATCCCCGCTTTAAAGCGCGCTGCATGAATGTGCCACTGCCGGCGCCGATATCCAAGAATCGCTTGATGCCAAGACTTGCGAGTTTATGCAAAAATATCTCATAGAGCTCGTTTTTTTGCTCTTCGAACCCCAAAAGAGGCTCGACTTTCGCATAGAGATCGAGCCCCATCAAAGCACCTCTTGGATTCTTTGGCGCAGGCGCAAAATCTCCTCTTTTTTGGCATAGAAGCTATTGGTATTTGCTATGAGATAGGCAGAGCTCTCCATGATATCCAGGGCCGGTTTGAGGCCGTTTTGCTTCATGGTTTCACCCGTCTCGACGATATCGACGATCATATCGGCCAGTCCCACAAGCGGTGCAAGCTCTATGGAGCCGTAGAGCTTGATGATCTCCACGGGGATAGCCTTCTGGCTAAAAAAGCGGCGCGTGATGTTTTCCATCTTCGTGGCCACTTTGTAGCTGGGTTTGTCAAAGCGCAGCTCTTCGTCGGCTTTGATACCGATACTGACACTACATCTGCCAAACCCCAAATCCAAAAGGCGCACCAGATCGAGCCCCTTCTCTTCCAAAACATCGAGACCCACTACACCAAGGTCTGCAGCCTGGTGATAGACATAGGTAGGGACGTCTTGACTGCGCACACGCAAGAAGCGAAACCCTTCCATCTGCAAAATGAGCTTGCGCTCTTCGAATGCGAACGGCTTGGAAAAGATTTTTTCGAATATCCCCAGGGCATCGTCTCCGATGCGCCCTTTGGGCAGAGCGATTGTTAGCATAGACCCTTCCTTGTGATAATGTGTTGCATCGCCGTAAAGAGTAGCTTTTGATCCACTCTTGCTTGGGGCAAAAGCTTTGATAGAAGATTCGCATCTCCTCCCGTAAGAAACACAGGTTCTCCCAGCGTGGCGATGTGGCGTGCCAGCGGTACCAAAGCGCCGTAGCGTATCTGCGCGCAGGTATCCTTGGCAAGCTTTGGCTGCACATGCTTTATCTCGCACTTCAAGCGAGGAGAGATGAAAGCATAGGCTCGCTCCATGGCGCGCACACCGGGATAGAGAAATCCGCCTTGATAGACGCCATTTCGCATCACATCGATGGTGATGGCGCTGCCTGCATCGACGATGACGCCATCTTTGATGTAACTACACAGCACCTTTCTATCTTCTCCCATCGTTTCATAACCACCAGCCACCTCTGCATGCGCCGCCACATCTATCCATCCTCGAAAATGACGGAGCTGTGGGATAAGCTGCGTATCCACGCAGACATAGGCTATACGTGCATCCTTGTAACGCATGAGCTCCTCTTTGGCAAGGTGCACGATATTTTCTCCATCGAAAAGCTTGGCACTGCTGTTTCCGATATCAGCCAACCAGTCGCACATCCCAGCCCTCGTTTTGGAGAAGCTCTCTTGCTTTCGAGCATAAAGGTGCTGCGATGAAGAGGACCACACTTTTCGCACAGTGCGGTTGCACAAGCTCTATGAGCTCGAGAGCGTCCTTGCGCAAAAATCTACTCTTTCGCGCCACATACAGGGCGCACCTCTCGCCGCAGCGAGCGATTTCTATACGTTTGCGAATGCCCCACGCTTTTGGATCACAGGGCCTACACGCCCCAAGACCCGCCTCTTTGCAAAGCTTTTGAATCATAGTTTATTGAGTTTGAAATACTTATCGTCGTAGAAGACTTTGTCTTTGGAAGTGAAGATATAGTCGTCTATCTCGCTTGGGAACTCGAAAATATTGGTCACACGCAGATCTTTATCCGTTGCGATGATGTAGCCGCCCTGCTCGATGAGATAGATATACTCGCCGTAAATCGCACCTGTAAAGTGCGCAAAGGCGTATTTGCGACGCTTGAGCACGTTGAGAGCCGGATCGGTGAGGATGATCTGACCATCTTTTGTCAGAAGATAGACACGTCCTTTCACATAGATCACGTCGCTTAGATCCAGATCGAGAGAGTTGGATACCGCGGGAGAGACAGAGATGATACGATTAGGCGTGGCGGCTATGAGTTTTTCGTCGATGACGCCCAGATAGATGACATTGTTGAAATGTTTGTGCGTTCCGATGATGATGGTACGCACCTCCTTGGCGGTAACGGGATCGACCACCACGAGCTTGCCGTCGAGGGTGGGGAAGATCACGAGACGATCGAGGAAAAAGGGATTGGCGATTTTGGTGTCGTTGGCTATGCCCGGTTTTTGTTTGGAAGAGTAGATGAGATAGTCGTTGTCCATATTATAGATGGCCAAAGAGTCGTCATCGAAGACGAGTGCGAGGAGATTCCCTTTTGCAGATGCGGCGATGGGCGATTTCATAGCAAATTTTTTGTCATACACCACCTTTTTGGTATCCACATCCACCACTTGCACTTCACCGCATTTGGAAGCACCGATATAGTAGCCGCCGCTTTTGTGCAAAAAGAGAAAGCCTTTGGGAAATCTATAGTTTTCCAAACCGTCTTGGGAGATGAACTGTCCGTTGGCTAGTGTGGCACCGTCACGCAAGACATCTACGATGGGTGCCGGCAAAGAACCGTCGAAATCCACCGCACCCGCTACCTCTTGCGGTTCGAAATAGTGTCTGCTGCTACACCCCAAAAAAAGAAGCGTCATAAAAAAAAGTGCTATATATTTTTTCATTGCGTCACCTTCATTCCGTAGTGTCTTAGAAGTTTCGCCACCTCATACACGGGAGAGTTTTTTTGTATCTTCGCAAGCTCCTTGCGCGCTTTCTCGCTCTGCCCTTTCGTATCCAACAAATAGGCCTCATCCACGATGGCCAGATCTTGCATCATATTGTGTGCCAGGATCACAGAACGCAGCTTTTGTGGATCGCGAGCGAGTGCCGATAGATGGTAGCGCGCCAGATCCGCGATGAGGGGGTCTTGGCTTTTTGTCAAATCCTCCAAAAGCTTCGCATCTTTTTGACGCACGGCTTTTTGGTAGAGGTAGAGCTCATACAGATGCCTATCTTTTTCGGCAAGCTCTTGTTCCAAAGCTTTATTGGGGGTTTGCAGCAATTTCAGATAGACTGCATTGGCTTTTTGCAAATCCATCGACCGTTTCCAGTCATAGACCCCGTACCCTACCAGACCTATAACCAAAACGGTGAGCGCTCCCATGATAGGCTTTTTATACTTTTTGAAAAAACGCTCTGTTTTGATGAGCTCACCCAGCAGCTTCTCATCGCCGCTGAGCTCATTTTTTATGTACTCGATATTCTCTTTCGTTCCCAAATTTTCCCTCTCTTGATGATTTTGCAAATCATAGCAAACAAATCTTTATTTTATGGTAAAATGCTAAAAAAATTAAAGGTGGACGATGCAAAGAATCGATGCAACACTTCTCCATCGACTCGAAACCCTCAGTCAACTCCAAATCGATGCATCCAACAAAGATGCTATCTTGGACGAACTCAATAAATTTTTGGATTTTGTAGAGATTCTCAACGAACTTGACCTCGACAACGTCCCTCCTACATTCAACGTCATCGATAGCCAAGCACCCCTGCGCCAAGATGTACCCCAAAGCGATCCGACCGTGGCACAAAAAATCCTATCACACGCTCCCAAAAGCGAAGAGGACTTCTTCATCGTTCCTAAAATCATCGAATAATCTTTAAAGGCATTGTATGCAACTCGATATCAACTCGCTTTTCAAAACGGTCGTAGCGCACAACGCTTCGGACTTGCACCTGGTACCCCGTAGCGAACCGCAAGTACGTATAGAC
The DNA here is from genome assembly GCA_027024145.1 of Campylobacterales bacterium. Taxonomy (GTDB): domain Bacteria; phylum Campylobacterota; class Campylobacteria; order Campylobacterales; family Nitratiruptoraceae; genus Nitratiruptor. Next base: position 17,055 of record JALVTF010000003.1, on the reverse strand, counting down.
GGTTCGCTCGTACCGCTCAATTTGCCCAAACTCACGGGCGACGAAATCCAAGAGCTCTGCTACACGCTCATTACCGATAAGCAAAAAAAGACATTTGAGGAGGAATTCGAGCTCGATTTTTCTTTCGGTCTGCCCAATATTGGGCGCTTCCGTGCCAACTACTACAAAGTCCTCGACGAAATGGCAGCCGCGTTTCGTATCATCCCTACAGAAGTGCCGAGTATCGACGAACTGGGAGCTCCCCAAGTCTTCAAAGAGATCATCAAGCGAGAAAAAGGGCTCATCCTCGTCACGGGTCCCACGGGAAGCGGTAAATCGACGACACTCGCGGCGATGCTCAACGAAATCAACGAAAAAGAGCGCAAACATATCATCACCATAGAAGATCCCGTGGAGTTCATCCACGAAAATAAAAAGTCGCTCTTTTCCCATCGTGAGCTGGGTCTCGATACCAAAAGCTACGCACGTGCGCTCAAATATGCGCTGCGCGAAGACCCCGATGTCATCCTCATCGGTGAGATGCGCGACCAAGAAACGATCAAAGCGGCACTCACAGCAGCTGAGACAGGACACCTGGTCTTCGGAACGCTCCACACCAACTCGGCTCCCGGTACTATCAACCGTATCATCGATGTTTTCGGAGGTGACGAGCAGCCCCAGATCCGCGCGCAGCTCTCCACCAGTCTCGTGGCCGTCATATCCCAAGCTCTCTTGCCAAAAATCGGCGGCGGGCGTATAGCCGTGCACGAGATTCTCATCACCAACCCTGCCATCTCCAACCTCATTCGCGAAAACAAGGTACATCAAATCTATTCACAAATGCAGCTGGGACAGCAGCAAACCGGTATGCAGACACAGACCAAAGTGCTTCAAAAGCTGCTGCTCAATCGTATCATCGACAAGGAGACGGCACTCAAATACTCCAACAAACCGGAAGAACTTATGAACTTTGTGAAAAATCTCTAAGGATTTTCTATGCATGGACTGAGCAGTTTCGATCTCATCATCGGTGCGATTATTCTCTTTTTGGGCCTCAAAGGCATCATCGACGGATTTGTCAAAGAGTTTTTCGGCCTGGCCGGTATCATAGGCGGTATCTATTTCGGCTCTCGCTATGCAGACAGCGTGGGGCATTGGATAAGCCAAAACATCTATCTGATCAAAAACGATACCGTCATGACCTTCGTAGGATTCATCGTAGGACTTTTCGCCATCTGGATAGGCATGGTCATTCTCGGTTCCCTCGTCACCAAAATCACCCACGCGAGCGGCATGGGGAGTCTCAACAAACTTTTGGGGCTCCTCTTTGGCTGGGCGAAGATCTTTCTCATCGCCTCGGTGCTCGTCTACGCTATCTCCAGCATCGAAGCGACCAAGAAGATCGTCCACAAATACACCAAAGATTCGCTTCTGTACCCCTATCTGCTCAAAACCGGCGCTTACATCATCAAGCTCAAGCCGGACGATTTCATAGCCGGTGATGTGCAAACCAAAAGCGAGGAAGCGAAGCAAAAGGCACTCCAGGAGGCCCAGCACACAATCCAAGAGCATGTTCAACAAAAGATTCAAAAAGCGATAGAGCACAATCTCAGTACAAATCCCAACGATAGCAAGGAGTGAGAATTTGATATTCGATAACCAGTACGAACAGCAACGTATCCAAAAAGCCGAGGAACTCCGTAAAGAGGGCATCAATCCCTACGGACACGGCTTTTGCAAAGAGATGAAAAACAGCGAATTTCTCCAAAAGTTCGCCTATATCAAAGAGAGCGAAGAGCATCGTGACGAAAAGGTGTGCGTCAAGCTTACGGGACGTATCAAGTTTTTGCGCCACATGGGTAAGGCCGCTTTTGCAAAGATCGAAGATGAAAGCGGCATCGTGCAGATCTATTTCAATCGCGACAGCCTCGGAGACGAATGGTTCAAAAAGGTAAAAAAATTCATCGAAGTGGGCGATATCATCGAAGCCAAAGGACATCCTTTCGTCACTAAAACGGGTGAGCTGACGCTGCATGCTGATGAGCTCAACCTCGTCACCAAAGCTATTGTCCCCCTACCTGAAAAGTACCACGGCTTGCAAGATAAGGAGCTACGCTACCGCCAGCGCTACCTCGATCTCATTATGAATCCAGAGGTCAAAAAAGTCTTCGTACTGCGCTCACGCATAGTGAGCCTCATTCGCGACTTTTTCGAGCGCCACGGCTTTTTAGAAGTGGAAACTCCCATGATGCACCCTATTCCCGGTGGTGCAAATGCCAGACCTTTCGTAACGCACCACAACGCTTTAGGAGTCGACAGATACCTGCGCATCGCTCCCGAGCTCTATCTCAAGCGTCTCATCGTCGGCGGTTTCGAAGCGGTTTTCGAGATCAACCGCAACTTCCGCAACGAAGGGATGGATGCCACCCACAACCCTGAGTTCACTATGATCGAATTTTACTGGGCCTACCATACCTACGAAGATCTGATGAAACTCACAGAAGAGCTTTTCGAGTATCTTTTCGAAGAGTTGGGGCTTGAGAAGAAACTCCCCTATGGCGAACATACTATCGACTTTTCCACTCCATTTAGTAAGATTAAGTACAAAGACGCCATCGTCGAAGTGGGCGGCGTGCCCGAAGATGTGGTAGAAGACAAGCAAAAAATCATCGACTACCTCAAACAAAACGGCATCGAATTGGAGTTTGCCGACAAGATGAGTCTGGGAGCATTGCAAGCGGAACTTTTCGATAACTTCGTCGAAGAAAAGCTCATCAACCCCACCTTCATCACACATTTTCCTATCGATATCAGCCCGCTGGCGCGTAGAAACGACGAAAATCCAGAAATAGCCGAGCGATTCGAGCTCTTCATAGCCGGCAAAGAGATCGCAAACGGCTTCAATGAGCTCAACGATCCCCTCGATCAGTACGAGCGCTTCAAAGCCCAAGTGGCGGCCAAAGATGTGGATGACGAGGCAATGCACATGGACGAAGACTATGTCCGTGCCCTCGGATACGGCATGCCACCTACGGCCGGCGAAGGGATAGGAATCGACCGTTTGGTGATGCTGCTAACGAATCAGCACTCCATCCGTGACGTCATTCTCTTTCCGGCGATGCGACCACTACCAAAAGAAGAAAAAGGAGACGATTGATGGATTTTTTGAAAAATACAGACCCAGATGTGTACGCGATTTTGGAGAAAGAACTTGAACGCCAAACCGATCATTTGGAAATGATAGCCAGCGAGAACTTCACAAGCCCCGCCGTCATGGAAGCGATGGGCAGCATCTTTACCAACAAATACGCAGAAGGCTATCCCGGCAAGCGCTACTACGGTGGCTGCGAAAATGCAGATGCCATCGAAGAGCTGGCGATCGAGCGCGCCAAGAAGCTCTTTGGCTGCGAATATGTCAACGTCCAGCCCCACTCCGGCAGCCAAGCCAACCAAGGTGTCTACTTAGCGCTTCTCAAACCCTATGACAAAATCTTGGGCATGGATCTGAGCCACGGCGGACACCTCACCCACGGCGCCAAAGTCAACGCCAGCGGTAAAATCTACCAGAGCTTCTTTTACGGTGTCAACGATGAAGGGTGGATCGATTATGACCGCGTACTCGATATCGCGCGTATCGTACGCCCTAAAATGATCGTCTGCGGTGCCAGCGCCTACCCACGCGTGATCGATTTTAAAAAATTTCGCGAAATCGCCGACGAAGTGGGTGCGATCCTCATGGCCGACATCGCCCATATCGCTGGGCTCGTAGCGGCAGGCGAACATCCGAGCCCCTTCCCGTACTGCGATGTGGTCACCACTACCACACACAAGACACTCCGCGGGCCTCGCGGCGGCATGATCATGACCAACGACCCCGAAATCGCCAAAAAAGTCAATAGCGCCATCTTCCCAGGTCTTCAAGGAGGTCCCCTCGTCCACGTGATAGCCGCAAAAGCCGTAGGTTTTGGCGAAAATCTCAAGCCCGAGTGGAAAGAGTACGCCAAACAGGTACGCCGCAACGCAGAAACCCTCGCCACCGTGCTCATGAATCGCGGCTACAACGTCGTTAGCGGCGGTACGGACAACCATTTGGTGCTTGTCAGCTTTCTTGACAAAGATTTTAGCGGTAAAGATGCAGACGAAGCGTTGGGACGCGCAGGTATTACTGTAAACAAAAATACCGTCCCGGGAGAGACCAGAAGTCCTTTCATCACCAGCGGTATCCGCATAGGAAGTCCGGCTCTGACTGCGCGCGGCATGAAAGAAGCCGAGTTCGAGCTCATCGCAAACCGCATCGCGGATGTACTCGACAACATCCACGATACCAACCTCCAAGAAAAGATTCGCCAGGAGATGGTGGCACTTGCGCGCAAATTCGTCATCTACACCCAACCTACCTACTAACTTCCCCATACGGAGGGGCGATCCCCCTCCCCTGTAAAAAATATAGTACAATTATCGATAATAACACTATGAGACACTATACACTTCAATAAAGGCTATCACGATGGAAAACGATAATCTCAAAGAGACTTTTGAAGAGATGCAAGAGCTGCAGCACAACGATTTGGACGATATCGTTTTGGAAGATTTCGACAAAAAAGAGAAGATAAAGAAGTATCTGCTCATAGGCGGATCAATTTTGCTCATTTTTATCATCGTCATCAGCATCGTCAAAATGATCTCCGATTCTTCCAGCGCTCCCCAAGACCAACTGGTAGAGGTACAACCACAAACCTCCACGCAAGAGGCGACGCAGGATGAAAATTTCCAAGAGGTACCCATCACCAATGAAGGAACGAGCAATACCCAAACAACCTCTACGGCTGCTGCGAACAGTTCCGAAGTAGACCAGGTTATCAAAGAGGTCATACAGCAAAACAAACCGGCCGCTGCACAAACGGCTCCAAAAACCGCTGCGGCACCACAGAGCAAATCGATCAAACATGCCCAAGCCAAAGTGAAAGAAGCACCCAAAGCCGTGCAACAGGCACACAACAAAACTCTCCATAGCCCTGCAAAAGTTCATAAAGTGGCCACTACCAAAAAAGCGTCACATCCGAAAAAGAGCGTGCACCCTGCCAAAAAAGCGAGCAGCAAAACAGCTGCCGTGGCACACGGCAACTACTACATCCAAGCCGGTGCGTTTTTGAAGTACGATCCCGATAAAGCCTTTTTGAAAAAAATCGAAAAATTGGGTCTGCACTACGTCATCAAAGAGTATCACATCAACGGCAAACGTATCAAACGCGTCTATGTAGGTCCGTTTACGAGCAGATCGCAAGCCCTCGGCGCACTGGCTAAAGTGCGAGCGCATGTGGCAAAAGGTGCATTCATTACGAAGGTGCGCTGATGCTGTACTACCATCAGCTCACACTCGATGAATTTACCCCTATCGCTATCTATGAAAAGGCGAAAGAGCTTTTTAAAGACGAAATCTCCTATCTCTTCGAAAGTGTCGTCAACACAAGCGACGGGAATTTCAGCTACATCGTCTGCGGTGAATACGAAAGTGTCTGGAGTGAAGGCGGCAAAAGCTTTTATAAAAAAGAGGGCACCATCCAAGAGGTCGACGCCAATCCTCTGCACTTTTTGAAAAAGTATTACCGCGATATCGATTTTGACGAGTACAAAAAGATCTCCAAAAAGCTCGGTGTCGGCTTCGTAGATGGATTCATCGGCTATATCGGCTACGATATGGTCCAGGAGTTCGAACCGGTGCTCAAAAAGTATATGCAGCACCTCAAAGACGAACTCCACACACCCGATTTTTACATGATACGCCCCAAACTCATCATCGCATATTCACATAAAACTTCGACACTTACGCTGATCACCCCTCTTGCAGTGATTCATAGCGACGTTTTTCCCAACCTCATCGCTTCGATCCAGGATAGTTATCACTATACGCCTCTTACCAAAGCCAAACTCTTGGGCCCAGCCACCTTCGCCCACTCCAAAGAGGAGTTTTTTGCGATGGTGGACAAAAGCAAAAAGATGATTCGCAGCGGCGATGTATTCCAGATCGTCATCTCCAACCGCCTCAAACAAAAAGCGATCGTCGATAGATTTAGCTTTTATCGTAAACTGCGCAGTCTCAATCCTTCACCCTATCTCTTTTTGCTCGAGTTCGACGACTTCGCGATAGCTGGGAGCAGCCCCGAAGTGATGGTACGCCTCACAGATGGTGAGATACTCCTGCGCCCAATTGCTGGCACGCGCAAACGGGGTGCTACGCCTAAGCGTGATAAAGAGTTAGAGCTTGAAATGATTCACGACCCCAAAGAGGTAGCCGAGCATGTAATGCTCATAGATCTCGGGCGCAACGACGTGGGACGCGTGGCCAAAGCGGGCAGCGTGAAGGTCCCAGAAATTATGCGCGTGGAGCGCTATAGTCATGTAATGCACATGGTCAGCGATGTAGTTGGAATACTTGATGAAAAATACGATATGTTCGATCTCTTTATGGCCACTTTCACAGCCGGCACCATGACGGGAGCCCCCAAAATTAGAGCGATGGAGCTCATCGCAGAGTTTGAGGGGCTCAAGCGAGGATACTACAGCGGCAGCGTAGGGTATTTTGGCTTCAATGGCGACATGGATAGCGCCATCACCATCCGTACGGCTCTTTTGAAAAACGATGAAGTGATATTCCAAGCGGGTGCCGGTATCGTAGCAGATAGTAAACCCGAACTCGAATACCTCGAAGTCAATAACAAATTGGGCGCTCTCAAGCGCGCCCTCGAGGAGCTGGCCCAGTGAAGCTCTATGCGATTTTCGGCAATCCCGTCGCCCACTCCATCTCCCCTACCATACACAACTACGCCTTTAGCAAACTTGGTTTTAATGGATGCTACACAAAAATTTTGGTGGAAGATGGCGCACGACTGCGTGACACTTTTTTGAAGTACAAGCTCAAAGGTGTCAACATCACCGTGCCACACAAAGAGTGGGCATACAAATTAGCCGATGAAGTCGTCGGCATCGCACAAGAGATAGGTGCTGTCAACACATGGATAGAAAAAGAGGGGAAAATCTACGCATACAATACCGATGCTCCCGGTTTTTACGAGAGTATCAAAGAGTTTGATTTTCGATCTGTTTTGATTCTCGGCGCTGGAGGAACCGCTCGCGCCATCGCACACTACCTGCGCCATAAAGGCTACGCCCCCTTCATCCTCAATCGCAGTGCGGGGCATCTTGCGTATTTCAAGGAGCGAGGTTTTGACTGTGCCACGTGGCAGGAGTTCACACCCCGCGCCTTCGACATCCTCATCAATACCACCTCCGCAGGTCTCATCGAAGAGGTACTGCCTGCACCTAAAGAGTTGCTCGAACCCCTCATGCAACACGCGAAGTATGCTGTCGATGTGATCTATAACAAACACACGCCCTTCTTGACTCTTGCCCAAAAGCATGGACTCATTACAAAAGATGGCACGGAGATGCTGCTATACCAAGGCGTACTCGCTTTTGAAATTTTTACCGATTTTGCATATAAAAAAGAGCAGATCGCCGCACTGATGCGACGATCTTTGCAGCTCCTTACTTCTTGAGCTCTTTGAAGGTTTCTGCCACCATGAAGGCCAGTTCCAAGGCCTGATTGGCATTGAGGCGCGGATCGCACTGAGTATGGTAGCGACTCTGCAAAAGATCTTCGGTGATGGAAGCGCTGATACTTCCCGTGCACTCTGTCACATCCCCGCCTGTCATCTCCAGATGCATACCGCCTGGAATCGTTCCTTCGGCCTGGTGAATCTGGATAAACTGCTTCACTTCCGAAAGAATCTTTTCGAAATCGCGTGTTTTAAGTCCCGCGGAGGTTTTGTAGGTATTACCATGCATCGGATCGATACTCCAGACCACCTCTTTGCCGGCCTCTTTGACCGCGCGAAGCAGCGGCGGGAAGATATCGGCGATTTTCTCCGCTCCCATGCGCACGATGAGCGTGAGACGTCCCGGTTCGTTTTCGGGATTGAGCTTGTCGATAAGAGCAAGCAGTTCATCTTTTTGCATCGTCGGCCCTACCTTGCAGCCGATGGGGTTTTTGATACCGCGGAAAAACTCCACATGCGCTCCATCCACATCGCGTGTACGGTCCCCTATCCACAAAAAGTGCGCACTGCAGTCGTACCAATCACCCGTAAAGCTGTCTTTGCGTGTCAGGGCCTCTTCATAGTTAAGGAGAAGCGCTTCATGGGAGGTGTAAAGCGTCGTTTGCTTGAGCTGCGGTGTGTTGTCTGGATTGATGCCGCACGCTTCCATGAATTTGAGTGCTTGGGTGATTTTGTCCGCAAGCTCTTCGAATTTGCTCTCTAATTCGTTGCCCGCCAAAAATTCGAGGTTCCATTTGTGAATCGCACGCAGATCCGCGAAACCGCCTCTGGCATACGCACGTATGAGATTGAGGGTAGCTGCCGATTTGTAGTAGGCTTCGAGCAGTTTTTCGGGTTTTGGTTTGCGTGCTTCTTCGCTAAATGCTACATCGTTGACTATATCACCGCGATAGCTGGGAAGCTTCACACCACCGATCTCTTCGTAGTCGCTACTGCGCGGTTTGGCATACTGCCCTGCGATGCGCCCGATTTTGACCACAGGCTTACCGGTAGCGTACATAAGCACCATGTTCATCTGCAAAAGGACTTTAAACAGGTCGCGGATATTGGCGGCATTGAAATTGGCAAAACTCTCGGCACAGTCACCGCCTTGGAGCAGTATCGCTTCACCGTGTGCCACTTTTGCCAGATTGGCTTTGAGCTCACGCGCTTCACCTGCAAATATGAGAGGTGGGAAAGTTTTGAGTTGTTCTTCTATTTGGCGAAGAGACTCCACATCTTCGTACACCGGCTGCTGTTTGATGGGAAAATCTCTCCAACTACTCGGACTCCAGCTCATTTGTCTACCTTCTTTAAGAAATTGTGCAATTATACCAAAAAGAGGCTCACATCTTTATTGTAGCACTATTTTATCAATGGAGAATTATTATTATATTTTAACGCGTTCATGTAAGGCTTTGGAGAGTGAGAGCGTATCGACATTTTCGAGCTCCACACCTGTAGGGACACCCTGAGCGATTTTGCTAAAGCGTAGTTGTCGGTCTTGGAGCTGGTCTTCGATGTAGAGAATGAGAGCGTCGTGCTGGATGGAGGGCGTAAAGGCGAAGATGATCTCCTCGACGGGCTCCTTGTCCAGAAGGGCTTTGAGATTGTCTATCACAGTGCTCCCCAACTCTTCGAAGACGAAATAGAGACCGTGATACTCTCCGCTCTCTTCGATGATGTAGATATCTTTGGCGTTTTCTACGATACAAAGCTGGCTTCTATCTCGCATCTCGTCGCTGCAGATATAGCACAACTCATCTTCGCTGAGTCCCCCACACTGCTTGCAGCGATGCAAAGAGCTCACTGCATCTTCGATAGCGTGCGCTATCTTCATGGCATCCATAGGGTTTTTGAGCACCATATGAAACGCCATACGCGTCGCACTCTTTTTGCCGACGGAAGGAAGGAGTTCGAGAGCTTCTATGAGGCGCTGAAATTTTCTCAGCTTTCTATTCACGCACACCTCGTTTTTGGCGCAATTATAGCAAAATTAACCGAAAATTTGGTAAAATCCATTAGCTTAAAAATATCTTAAACAAGGATGAGGAATTGGTAGATATCGACTACTATGAAGTATTGGAAGTGGATCGCAACGCGAGCTTCGAAGAGATAAAAAAAGCCTATCGCAAATTAGCTCTCAAATACCATCCCGATCGCAATCCCGGCAACAAAGAAGCAGAAGAGAAATTCAAACTCATCAACGAAGCCTACCAAGTCCTCAGTGATGAAGAGAAACGTGCCCTGTATGATCGCTATGGCAAAGCGGGTCTGGAAAATCAGGGCTTTAGCGGATTTGAACAGAGCAGCTACGACGATATCATGGACTTTTTCGAATCGGTCTTCGGCCAGGCATTCGGCGGGGGATTTGGTTCGCATCATAGATCGCGCCGCCAGGACAAGTATCCGCTCGATCTTTCCATCGAAATAGAAATCAGTTTCCAAGAAGCGCTTTTTGGTACCCAAAAAGAGATAGAGTACAGTTACAAAGTCCCTTGTGAAGCCTGCAAAGGCACAGGCGCAAAAGATGGCAAACTCTCTGCATGTCCCGAATGTCACGGACGAGGCCAGATCTACTATCGCCAAGGATTCATGACCTTTTCGCAAACCTGCCCGCGCTGTGGCGGGAGCGGTGAAAGTGCCGCCGAGCGATGTGATGCATGCGGCGGCAAAGGATTTACCACCAAACACGAAACGATAAAGATCAACATCCCCGAAGGTATCAACAGCGACAATCGCATTCGCGTCCAGGGTAAAGGCAATATGTCGGCTTCGGGCTTGCGCGGAGATCTGTATATCTATGTCCATGTCCAAGAGGACGACCACTTCGTACGCTACAACGACGACATCTACATGGAAGTTCCTATCTTCTTCACCCAAGCCGCTTTGGGTGAGACCATTACGATCCCCACACCCAGGGGCGAACGCGAACTCAAACTCCACCCCGGCACCACCGACAAGGAGCAGTTCGTCTTCAAGGGTGAAGGCTTCAAAAACGTCAATACGGGACGTTATGGCGATCTCATCGCGCAAGTGAAACTTATCTTTCCCAAAAAACTCACCGCAGAACAACGCGAACTTCTCGAAAAACTCCAAGAGAGTTTCGGAGTCGAATCCAAACCGCACGAAGAGAAGTTCTCAAGTATATTCGACAAAGTCAAAAGCTGGTTCAAGCATAAGGAGTAGTCTACTTTTCACTCCCTAAATATGCTACAATAGATGGTTACAATTTACGAAAAAGGAGAAGAGATGAAAAAAACGATACTCATCTCTGCGATCGCGGCCCTTATGATGGGAAGCGCAGCGAATGCGCAAGGACTCAACAAATACGAAGTGGGTCTGCAAGGAATCCTCGAAAACGCCGATCAAGATTCGGCTTTGAAGGATAATTTCGGCGGCTTCGGTGCCCGTGCCAACTATCGCCTCGAAGACAACTGGCTGGTGGGACTCGGTTACCAGAGATTCAACTCACCCAAGTCTCGTGTAGCGGGATATGACACAGACCTCGACCGCTACTTCCTCAACGCCATCTACGAAGTCAATCCACAAAACAGTTTCGTCCCTTACGCCATTGCAGGTGTAGGTTATCAAGACGTTCATGACGAACTTCCTACCTTCGAAAAAGGTGCCGTCGCACAGCTTGGCGTAGGTTTCAAGAAAAAACTGCTTGAATATCTCAATGTTGGCGTAGAAGCGCGCTATATCAGAGATTTCAAAAATACAAACGACGATTTCGCACTCGGTGCGTTTCTCTCTATTCCTTTTGGCTACGAAGTTGCTGCAGCACCTGCACCGAAACCCGCTCCAAAAGATAGCGACGGTGACGGTGTCGTCGACAATATGGACAAATGTCCAGGCACTCCTGCCGGTGTTCAAGTCGACAGCAATGGCTGCCCGCTCGATAGTGACCATGACGGTGTAGCGGATTACATGGACAAATGCCCGGGCACTCCTGCAGGCGTCCAAGTAGATAGCAAAGGATGTGCACTCGATAGCGACCATGACGGTGTAGCAGACTATCTCGACAAATGTCCCGGCACACCAAAAGGCTTCCAAGTGGATGACAAAGGATGCCCCGTCATTTACAATTTCCAAGTCAATTTCGATTTCAACAGCGCAAAAATCAAACCAGAATATATGCCGAAAATCGAAGCTTTCGCAGAATTCTTGAAGAAAAATCCCGCCTATAAAGCCGAAATACAAGGCTATACGGACAATGTAGGCTCAGCCGCATACAACCTCAAACTCTCTGAACGTCGTGCAAAAGCGGTCTATGAAAAACTTATCGAGCTTGGCATCGATAAAGAGCGACTCACATACAAAGGCTACGGAGAAGCCAATCCTATCGCTCCCAATACCACTCCGGAAGGCAGAGCGAAAAACAGACGCGTCGAAGCACATCTGTACTACTAAATTCCTCTTCTCCCCGCTCTGGGGAGAAAAATAGTCCCTCTTCATTTTTGCAACTCTACTTAAAAAGACGATTTTCCTGAGAGCACTCCGATGCGCAATACAGTCTATTTACGAGTTGTATGATAGATTGATATTATCGAATGTCTTGGTCACAAATTGTATAAGTAAAAAGAGTACAAGGCCCCAAAGGGCCGAAGAAGAGAACTTAAATCTTGAGATCGATATGGTATTTTCGTTTCTTGTAGTATGCTGCGACGATGAGAGTGAACACGATCGCCACAGCCCAGTAGACCCACACAGGAATCGGCACAGGATCACCTTTTGCATAGGAGTGCAGCCCACCGAGATAGTAGTTGACGCCAAAATAGGTCATCAAGACACTCGAATATCCCACGAGTGAGAGGACATTGTACAAAAAGAGGCGATTCATTCTCGGGATCAAGCGCACATGTTCGATAGCCGCATATACCAAAATGGTCACGGCCGCCCACACCTCTTTGGGGTCCCAGCTCCAATAGCGCCCCCAGCTCTCGTTTGCCCAGACACCACCGAGGAAGTTTCCGATCGTCACGAGCGCCAGACCTATAATGAGGCTCATCTCGTTGATGGCTGTAAGCTCTTTAAATGTGAGGATCATGAACTCCTTGTTCTTATCGCTGAGGAATACAAAGAGCACGAGCACGATAAAGGCTAAAAGTGCCGAAAGTCCTAAAAATCCGTAGCTCGCAGTAATGACAGAGACATGCACCATCAGCCAGTAGGATTTGAGCACCGGCACGAGGTTGGTGATTTGGGGATCGAGCCAATTGAGGTGCGCCACGAAAAGGATCAAACCACCCAAAAGCGAGGTAGCCGCAAAAGCGATGGGACTCTTTTTGGCAAAGAAAAAGCCCGCTAAAATCGTGGCCCACGAGATGTAGACCATCGATTCATATCCATTACTCCATGGAGCGTGTCCCGCTACGTACCAGCGCAGAGCCATCCCGAAGGTTTGGGCCAAAAATCCCAAAAATATCAGCACTACACCCGCTTTGACAACTTTGGAGACGTCGATTTTGGGATTGATGAGACTGATGATAATTATGATAAGCAGCACGAAACCGATGAGCATGTAATACGGTACGAGACGGTTGAAGATATCGAGTTTGTTGTATAGGAGTTCCGCTTTGATCTTGCTTTCGGGTGGAATGATATCCGAGCCATAGTAGCGCTGATAATCACGGATAATGCCCAAGGCTTTGTCGGCTTTGGTCCAGTTGCCGCTCTTGATGCCTTCATCGACGCTATTGAAGTAGCTCACCATCATAAGGCGCACGAATTCCGACTCTTTGGGTGGAAAACTCTTTATCGCATCGATGGGACTGACCCACTTCTTGTTTTTGTCATGAGGATTGGGGATGATGCGCAAAAGCATGCCCGTATAGACCATATAGGCCACATTCACACGTTCATCCACTTTAATGATCTCTTTGTCGAACTTATCGCGTGCTCCCGGTCGTTTGGCCGCAGCTTTTTGCACGTAGGGCTCTAATTTATAGGCACCGCCATGCTTGAAATCAAAAAAATCGTCAAAGGCCGCATATTTTTCATCGGGAGCCAAGCCGATAAGCTTCTTGACGGCCGGATGGAAGACATAGATCATCTTGATTTTTTGAAATGTCTCGGGATGTACTGTCATGCCCAAAAAATATTGATTCGCATCAAGGCCATAGAGTTCCTCTTTGCGTGCGATCTTCGCAAGGACTTTGCGTGAGAGCGTATCGATGGGTTCGATACGTCCGTTCGTATCTTGCACGAGCAGTTCGCTACCGAATCTATCTGCATGCGCTTTGGAAATTTTCTTGGCTTCATCCAAAGGTGCAGCCCAGCTATGCAATCCCACAAAGAGCGCAGCTACTAAAGCAAGATTTTTGAGTAGCATGTTTTTACGCTGCTCTTGCACCTTTTTCGTCACGTGCGCAAGCTTTTGGAAACGGCTTTGCGGAGAGAAAAAGTGCAGCAAAAGTCCCAAAGCCAACAGAAAATAGCCAAGATACGTGATGAGCGCACCGGGATCGTGATTGACTGAAAGAATGGTCCCTTTTTCGTCCATATCGTATGAACTTTGGAAGAAGCGATAGCCTTTGTAATCGAGGACATGGTTCATGTAGATCCTATAATCGAAACTTTTGTTCCCGTCGATAACGGTCACTTCGCTGGCATACGAACTGGGGCTCATGGAGCCGGGATAGCGCTTGAGCTCAAAATCACGCAGCTTCAGAGCAAACGGCAGCGTAATACGACGCGCTCCATAAGCGATATCGAACTCGGTATCGCCCAGGCGCACATGTACCGGTTCGCCTTCGACACCGTTCTTGCCAAAGAGCGTGACCACCTTCTTATGCTCGCCGTCACTGATAGAGAGCACCACAGCGTCTTTACCGGGATACTTTTTGGCGAGCCTATCTTTACTGACCACTTCTATACGCGCATGGGGACTGAAGTTTTTCAAAACGATATTGAGGCCTGCCATGGAGTAGAGTTTTTTGGTCGTAAAAGGGATCGTTTTGTGCGCGAAGTACATCTGTCTGCTGCGATCGAGCATAGACATGGTAGAGACCGCATACGGAGAGGTGAGCGTGAGCTTGCCGTCTGCATAGTGAATCATGATTTTCGGCTTTGGCGAATCGCTGTGAGCATCGAAGTCGATGAGCACCGCACCAAGATCGAGAGTGTCGCCTTGTTTGAGCACCTTTTCCACGCGGCCGGCTCCGGCACTGAGCACCAGATGCACGACCGGCTTGCCTTTGGGATCGTCGATCAGTTTGAAAGTGGCGTTAGGGATGTAGTGCAGTAGCTCGACTGTTATCTTTTTTCCGTCAAGCGTAAAGGAGCGTTTGAAATGGTTGGAGGTGAGTTTGGAAAGATAGATGGGTTCGTAGTAGCTCAATATCTTGTCGCCTCTTTTGACATCCACCTGGATGTAGGTGCGAGCACTTAGCATCGTATTGGAGGTGCTGCCCTCACGGATGTGCATCATTCCTTCGTAGCCGAAATATCGCGTTACGGCCGCTCCGAGGATAATGATCAAAAAGGCCAGGTGAAAGAGTCCCGTGAAAAACTTCTCTTTGCGAAAGAGGCGAAATTTAAAGATATTGTATGCAAGATTGAGCGACAAGAGCACCAAAAGCACCTCGAACCACTTGGCACTATAGACGATAGCCCAGGCGGTCTGCGTCCCGTAGTCGTTTTCGATAAATGTCGCCGTGCCGATACTTGCGGCAAAAATCAGCATCATTATCACTGCCGATTTGATAGAGAAAAACCCTCTTTGCAGTGCTTTGAACATCACCATCCTTTTCCAGCGAATTACGCTATTGTAGTCTCTCTTGGCAAACTCTTCACTTTATGCAAAATCTTATTAACAAATTTTATATTACTTTAATTTTCCCCAACGCTCAGAAACCCCTACACTACATACGAGAGGCACTTCCAGCGTATAGATCTCTTCCATAATTTTTTTGAATTTTTGCGCATAGACTTCGGCATTGTGCGCAGGCACTTCGAAAATGAGCTCGTCGTGGATTTGCAAGAGCATTTTCGCATCACTTTGGTGGGATAGTTCTCTGTCTATAGCGTTCATCGCCATCTTGATAAGATCAGCGGCACTCCCTTGGAAGACGGTATTGACCGCTTCGCGTAAAAATGCCGCCAGTCTCGCTCCCGTGGCACTGGCAAAATCGAAGTAGCGCCTGCGCCCCAGTAACGTCTCCACATAGCCGTGACTCTTGGCGAAATTTTGGATGCTCTCGAGATAACTCTTGACGGTGGGGAAGCTCTCGAAGTAGCTTTGGATGATTGCTTTGGCCTCTTTGGTGCTAATTCCTAACGTCTGTGCTAACTTCGTGCTGCCCATGCCGTATATCAGACCGAAGTTGATGCTTTTTGCGATACTCCGTTTGGCTGCAGCTTCGCTTTTGCCAAAGAGCTTGATAGCCGTCTCGGTATGGATATCGCGACCCGAGCGAAAAGCCTCCACGAGTACGGGGTCTTTGCTAAAATGCGCCAAAAGGCGCAGCTCGATTTGCGAATAGTCGATGCCTACGAGCTTGTAGCCTTTTTCAGCAATAAATCCATAGCGAATCTGGCGCCCCACTTCAGTCTTGACGGGAATGTTTTGCAGGTTGGGATTTTTACTGGCCAGCCTTCCTGTTGCAGTGCCTGTTTGGATGAAATGCGTGTAGATGCGATGGTGCGGATCTTTTTTGGCATGCTCTAAAAGCGGCTCGATATAGGTACTTTTGAGCTTGAAAAGTTCGCGATACTCCAAAATCAGCGCTATGATGGGATGTTTGTCACGTAGTGCCTGTAGTGTCGCCTCGTTTGTACTGTAGCCAGATTTTGTCTTTTTTACCGGCGGCAGGCCCAATTTTTCAAAGAGTATCACCGCCAACTGTTTTGTGGAGTTGATATTGAATTCACTCCCAGCGAGTGCATATATTCGCTGCGTGAGCTCCTCCAAGCGCTCTTTACTCCTTTGCAAAAGTTCTTCGAAAAAGGCCACATCCAATTTGATACCGGCTCTCTCCATGTGGATGAGCGTAATGACCATCGGAAACTCCACCTCTTTGGCCTCTTCGATGAGATGCCCACTCTTGGTTTTGTGAGCATCGAGTAGTTTGAAGTAGAGTAAATAAGTGATATACGCATCCTCACTGGCATAGTTGCACGCAGCCTCGATGGAGACATTGGAAAAGTCCTCACCCTTCTTGACGGTCTCTTTATAAGCGATCATATCGTGACCCAGCATCCTCTTGGCCACACTATCGAGCCCTACGCTACTTTCAGGATCCAAAAGCCATGCAAGCAGCATCGTATCGGCAAAATCGCTACGCTTTTGGATGCCATAGCGCAGCAGCAATCCCAGATCGAACTTGAGATTGTGCCCCACGATGAAAAAACCCATCAATCGCTGCAGCGCCTTCACGGCATCCTCCATAGCCACCTGCTCACCCACACCTAAATAGTTATGGCCGATGGGGACGTAGTAGGCCCGCTTGGTATCGAAACTGAAGCTAAAACCTAT
>JALVTF010000002.1 GCA_027024145.1 Campylobacterales bacterium | reverse complement strand
GCAAGTAGCTTCTCTTCAATTTTTCGCGCAAGCGTTTCGGGAAAAAGCTTGCGGATAGACGCGAAACTAAAGGGCAGCGGTACTTTAATCCCGTCGATAGATGCCAAAACCCTATGCTGATAGAGCTCCCATTCGCAAAAATGAGAGAGATATTCCACCACCTCTTTGTTGTCTGTATGAAAAAGATGCGGTCCATAGCGGTGTACCAATATGCCGTAGGCATTCTTTTCGTCATAGCAGTTGCCGCCTATATGGCTGCGCTTTTCTATCACGAGCACCTTCTTGCCCTGCTCTGCAAATTCCCTAGCCATTACGGCACCGCTCAGTCCCGCTCCTACTACGACTATATCAAACATTCTCTACCTTTCCTGCATGGACGCGAATAATTGTGTCACACCCATCGAGAGTACTGAGTCTATGGGCTATGATAACGAGTGTCTTGTCACGTGCTACTTTATAGATCTCTTCCATGATTTTCGCTTCCGTTTCATTATCGAGCGCGCTGGTGGCTTCATCAAGTATCAAAACCTCTGGATCTGCGTAGAGTGCTCTGGCTATGGCGATGCGCTGCTTCTGACCGCCGCTCAGCTTAATACCTCCCTCGCCTACACGCGTATGGATGCCTTCGAAATGCTTTTCGAGAAAATCGAGGATATTTGCTTTGCGCAGCGCCTCTTTGACCCTCTCTTCGTCGATTTTTTCGCCAAAAGCCACGTTTTCGGCCACCGTGCCGTCGAAAAGATAAATGCTCTGAGGTATATAACCGATTTTTTTGCGCCAGCTCTTAACGTTTTTTTCACTCAGCTCCACATCGTCTATAAGGACTCTGCCTCGACTGGGACGATAGAGCCCTGCTATGATATCCACCAGCGTCGATTTGCCGCTGCCGCTCTCACCCACTATCCCTACGCGTTCACCCTTTTTGATGGTGAGGTTGACGCCTCGAAGCACAGGCTTATCCTCCACATAGGCAAACCAGACATCTTCGAGACGGATGTGGCGTCGAAACGCTATCTCCTCATTACCCAGCTCTTCGGGCTCGTAGATGAGTTCGTTATGCACGATATGCAGAGCCTGGAGGCGAAAGAGGATTTCGTTGTAGGATGTCAGGAGTCTATTGATACTTGGCATCAGGCGATAGAGCCCTAAGATGAAAACCGAGAGCAGCGGCAAGACAGCGCGGATGTCCGTCTGGTATTTAAGCACCAGATAGATGACGATGATGGCGATGAGAGAAAAGCCGATAGCTTCGAGGAAAAGCCGCGGGAAATGCGCGAGAGTTTGGTTTTTGATATTGGAGCGTACATACCCCAGACTCGCCTCTTGAAATCTTTGGAGAAT
Source organism: Campylobacterales bacterium (assembly GCA_027024145.1). Classification (GTDB taxonomy): domain Bacteria; phylum Campylobacterota; class Campylobacteria; order Campylobacterales; family Nitratiruptoraceae; genus Nitratiruptor. The sequence continues at coordinate 13,066 of JALVTF010000002.1, read as the reverse complement.
ATCACGGTCGTTGGATTTGAGCTTGATGATTTTGAAATTACCGAAAGTCGAGGAGAGAATCTCGTAGAAACGCTCTTGAAATTTGGCGCGTTCCTGGCCTGCTCGCTTGACCTTGGGCGAGACGGTGAGCTTGAGAAGCGCTACGTTGAGCGCCAAAAAGAGTGTGAGAAGCAATGTCATCTTCCAGTTGAAATACAAGAGCATTCCGTAGATAAAAAGGGTCACGAAAATTTCGCTGACCATGAGAAGCAAAAACGAGAGTATCTCCACCACGTTTTGCGCTTCGTTGATGATGGACTTCATCATCTGGGAGCTGTTTTTGTCCAAAAAGGCTCGATAGCTCATGCCGATGTAGTTTTCAAAAAGCCTGTAGGCGATGAGGTAGTAGCGTCCCTGAGAAAAACGTGCGAGCGCATAGAAATAGACGAGGTTGATGACGCTTCTAAAAATATAAAAGAGTATCAGCACCACACCGAAAGCCACCACGAAGTGCACGGGTGAAGAGAAGCCAAAAGCTTCGTAGACAGCGCGAAAGTACCACTCGCTCTCGATTTTGCTAAAATCCACGGCCACCGCCATAAAAGGCATAATGGCCGATACCCCCACCATCTCGATGATGGAGACGAAGATAGAAAAGAGCACCAAGAGTGCGAGAATCTGCTTATCACGCTTGGTAAGAAGCCGGCTGATTTTACTCAAAACAGTCTTCATAGCTCCACTACCGTAGCGCCCATGCCGCCCATCTGCGGCGGTGCGTCGTGATAGGATTTGACGCGGGGGTGCTTGGCCAAAAACTCGCGCACGGCGCGCGCCAGGCGTCCTGTGCCGACTCCATGGAAGATAAGCACCTCATCGAGGCCTGCAAGGAGCGCATCGCTAAGAAACTTATCCACATTTTCCAGCGCTTCATCCACCCTCTGGCCATGCAGATCCAGCTTGACACCAAGCTGCGATGGTTTGGAGACTTTAGCCTGAACTTTCTGCTTCGGCTTAGCAAGCGTCGTGGGTCGCAGCTGTGATAGAGGCACACGCAGTTTTATCCCATCGGCCTCGATGGTGGCCTCTTTGCCCTTGATAGCGACGATGGTGCCTTTGGTCTTGCCGTAGCGTACCGCGTCGCCTATTTGCAGCTGGGGTGGCTTGGGAGGAGCGACTTTAGCGCTTTTGGCCTTGGTGGTAGCGCGCGTGAGATGGCGGTGCGCCTCTTTGGTCTCCTTGGCTTTGATGGCGGCTTTAGCCTCTTGGATGGCTTCGTTATAAATTGCCTCCAGCTCGCGCTTCTTGGCCAGCAGCTCCTCATACTCTCTCGCGCGCTCGGCTTCGAGCAGCGCTCTTTTTTTGCGCACGGCTTCCAGCTCTCTGGTTAGCTCCTCGTTTTTGGCGCGAAGTTCCCTCTCCAGTGCGCTTCCGCGCTCTATGAGTTCGCTCAGCTTCGCTTGGTCTTCGCCGTATTCGCGCACGGCATGCGCTACGATGTGTGCAGGGATGCCGTAGCGCTTGGCTGTCTCGAAGGCGTAGCTCTTGCCGATAATCCCTTGCAAGAATGCATACGTCGGCACCCCTCGCTCCTCGTCATACATCGCCGCCACCAGTTCTACATCATCGTGCGCAGCCAACAGTGCCGCCAGACGCTTATGGTGGGTAGTGATGGCGATCTTGATATCGCGCTGCATCAGCTCTTCGATGATCACCTTAAACAGCGTCGCCGCTTCGTCGCTATCGGTGCCCAGCTCTATCTCATCCACACCTACCAAAACGCCGCTTTTTTGGAAAAGGCGGCTAAATTCCAGCATCCGTCCGGCGAAGGTGGAGATGTCGTTCTTGACGTTTTGGGGATCTTCGATGATGGGGATAATCTCTTTAAATCGGCCGATGTGGCTATTCGGGTCACACTGCATCGGCACCAGGTATTTGGCTAAATAGGCTGCGGCAAGGATCGATTTGAGCAGCATCGTCTTTCCGCCGGCGTTGACTCCGGTGATGAGCAGCACCTTCTTGCTAAAATCGATGCTGACAGGCTTGGGATTTTCGATGGCGGGATGGCGAAAGTTTTTGAGGATGATAGCACGATCGCTTTTTGGCAAGATGATGTGGCCGTCGATCGCATTGGCAAAGGCGATGCGCGCCTGGTAGTGATCGAAGCGGTCGAACTGCTTGTCGATGTAGCGCAAAAACTTGAGCCATTTGCCAAAGAGAGTGCTGATGCGCTTGGCGATCGTGTAGCGGATCTCTTCGATTTGGCTGAGTATATCGGCTTCTTTTTCTTTGAGTTTCGCAAGCTCTTCGGGAACTACATAGAAGTACCCGGCACTACTGCGTCCGATCACTGTGGCTTTGAGGACGTGGTTGAAGCCACCGCGCACGAGCAGTGCTTCTTCGCCGTTGATGTAGTGGATCTGGCGATCGACGAGATAGCTTTGCATCTTGCGTGCGTTAATGATGGCTTGCATCCGCTCTTTGATGCGGCGTTTGTTGTTTTCGAGCAGCACCATAAGCTCATCGAGCCGCTCCTCCACGCCGCTTTTGATCTGGCCTTCATCGTCGAAGTAGTCACACACCTCTTGGAGTTCGGCCGGTATCTCGATACTCGCTACCCACTCTCCGACTTTTCCTTCCCACTCCAAGCTTTGCAAGTAGCGAAAGTAGCGGATGATTTTGACAAAAGAAAAAATCTCCTCAAGACGCAAGACTCCCTGCTTTTGGATATGCATCAAGGCATTTTCGAGACTTGGCACTTTGGGAGGGTTTTTGAAAGTGCGTTTTTTTAATTCTTCCATATAGGCATAGTGCAAGCTCGCGTCTCCCTCGATGGCCAAAGGCTTGGGACGTGCGAAAAAGGAGCGAAACCGCTCTAAAAATTCAGCTATGTCGAGTTTATCTTCCACGCTCATCCTTGCAACTCTCTATCGGCACGACGAGGCCTTCGTAGGGTGTTTTCTCTTTTCCTATAAAAACCTGCGTGCCGCTTATATAGTCGAAGTGTTCTTTGTCTACCTGCACTCTTTTACCAAAGGAATCGACACAGGTCAAGTGCACATCGTGTCGAAACTCATAAAGGAGCCTATCACGCACGATGCGCTTTTGATTTTGGACGTAGGAGTAGAGAAAAATCGCCACCCAGCCAAGAAACAACGTAGCGAGAAAGAAGTACTTGATGCGAGAAGCGAAGTTTGTGAAAAAGTAGATGACTGCTCCTATGAGCAGAAAAAGCAGTACTAAAAAGAGCGTAAAGTAAAGAAATGCCACCTACTCCAAACCTCGCAGTTGATAGGTAATATCCCCTGCTCCAAAACCGATCACTAAGCCTTTGTCGATCTTTTCGAGGAGTTGCTGGCCTTTAAGAAGCACCACCTCGTTGCCGCTTTTTTTGATGCGATCCGCAAAAATCGGCCGATATGCGGCAAAATGCTTGGCAAAGTCGATCTCCACAGGCTCTTCGCCCGCCGCCCAGACCGGTAGGATAATCAGGCGCGCTCGGTCGTCGAAGCAACGCGTAAACTCTTCGAGATTATCCAACACGCGCGAATATTTGTGGGGCTGCCAAATGATGGTGATATCCTCGATTCCTTTGAGCTTGGCATACTCGATGAGCGAATCGAGGGTGGCTCTGATCTCCGTGGGATGGTGCGCGTAGTCGTCAATCACGATGACATCCTCTTTATGCACGATATCGAAGCGCTTCTTGATGCCGCGGTAGTTGCGAAGATTTGTTCTAATCTCATCGAGACCCATCTCGCGCATCGCAGCCAAAATCGCCAAACTCGCATCCAGCGCAATGTGGCGGCCAAATCCCCACACCTCGAACTCCCCGAAATCGCGCAGCTCGAAACGGATATAGGGCTCATCCTCGTGCAAAAAATGCTCGATGATGCGAATATCGCGCGAAGGATAGAGACGGATCGCATCGATATCGACACGTCCCAAAAACTCGTCTTCTGCGTTAATGACGCGCACATCGGCAAGCTTCAAAAACTCTTTATACGTATCATAGAAAAGATCCAAATCATGATTGTAAAACTCCATATGCTCGGGTTCTGCGTTCGTGACGATGGCGCAGTAGGGGTTGGAATTGAGAAAGCTGGCATCGCTCTCGTCGGCTTCGAACACCACTGTCTCAGAACCGGTAAAGCGCACATTGGAGCCAAAATCCTTGCTCTCGGCACCTATGATGGCATTGGCGTCTTTGAGGATGGAAGCCAAGATGGCGCTGGTGGTGCTCTTGCCGTGTGCGCCGGCGACGGCGTAGACCTTCTTGCCACCCAGTATCAGCGGTAGCGCCTCGCGACGAGAGAGTGTCTTGATACCGCGGCGCTTGGCCTCTTGGAGCTCTGGGTTGGAGGGCTTGATAGCCGCGCTGTAGATGATGAAGTCGGGGTCTTCGATGTTTTCGGCGCGCTGGGGGACGCTCACTTTGATGCCCTCACTAGCGAGCTTTCGCAAAAGCGGCGTCCAGCGAATATCAGAGCCGCTCACTTCATACCCTTCGTGCTTCATAAAGCGCGCAAGACCGCTCAGACCGATTCCACCTATTCCTATGAAATGTACCTTCATTACACCAACTTTTCTACGTTTTTGAGTTCTTCTTCTATTAGTTTTCGGTTCTTTTCGATAAATTTTTTAGCTTCTGGCGTAAAGCGATCCAAAAAGAAGCTCTCCTCCTCGATAGCCTCTTTATCCACAAATTCATCCAAAAATCTATCTAACTCCATCTGCTTGGCAGCCGCTACCATCGGGATGAACATCGCTTCTTGGAATTTTTCGGGCACGAGAAAGCTCAGAATCAAAAAGAGCTCCTTGGCCCCCTTGAAATCCCTCCTATCCCAGCGCTCCAGCGCATGTTCATACACGGCTCTGGCCACGTATTCGTCATACTCTTTAGAAAAATCGAACTTCTCACCGTCAGTGAGCATAGCCGCCAGACGATCGAATGCGGTGCGCAAGATCTCCTCATAGAGCGCGTCGATATCCTCACCCTCCATATCGAGTGCCAGCATCGTATCGAGCACATCGTACATCTTGACGATATCTTTGGCTTTGAGTGCCTCCTCTTTGGTTCTTTCTAACTCAGCCAAAAACTCTTTGTCGTTTTTGAGTTTTTCTATATCCATTCTCTCTCCTCTAAAGCCTCGGCGATGCGCTGTAGCGCCTCTTTGGTTTTATGCTCGTCATACACCAGCGCAATGCGCACATACCCTCTGCCCGCTCCCTCGCGGCCCAAGAAGCTGCCTGGCAGGACTTTGATATTGTACGTACGATAGAGGTACTCGGTAAATGCAATGTCATCACCTACCTTGAGCCACAGATAGAAGGTGGCTTCGGGCGGCGTGATGCCCAAAATCTCGCGCGCTATTTTGAAATTGGCCGCGTAGCGGTCGCGGTTTTGGCGCACGTGCACCTCATCCGCCCAGGCTTTGGCGGCGGCTCGCTGCAACGGTAGCGGCGCCGCACATCCTACGTAGGTGCGGTAGCGCTGATATTTGCCGAGGATACGCCTATCACCTGCGATAAATCCACTACGCAGACCCGGTGCGGAGCTGCGCTTGGAGATGGAGTTGACCACGAGGATGTTGCGAAACTCTTCGTTGCCGGCAGCGATGCTAGCTTGCAGGAGCGATGGCGGCGGCGCGTCGATGTAGATTTCGCTGTAGCACTCATCGTTGAGCAGCACAAAATCGTACTCCAAAGCCGCCTCCACCCACGCTTGCAGCTCCTCTAAATTCATCACGGAGGCGGTAGGGTTGTTGGGAGAGTTGATGATGACCAGGTCAGCATCTTTGAGGCGCTCGTCGATTTGGGGTTTGAAGCCGTTTTCTTCGGTAAGATCGAGATAGACTATCTTCGCACGGCTCGCTATCGCCGCCCCCTCGTAGATTTGATAGAAAGGATTGGTAAAGGCCATCACAGGATCTGGCCTATCGAAGAGTAGAAATTGGGGGAAATTGAAAAGCACTTCGCGCGTCCCGAAACTGAGCACCAATTCCTCATCATCTATCTCAATATCGAAGCGGCGCTGCACGAAACCCAGCACCGCCTCCTTGAGCTCGGCCTCACCGGCGGTTTTGGGGTATTTATTGAGCAGTGGTGCGGCTTCGCAGAGCGCATCTTGGATAAACTGCGGCGCGGCAAACTGCGGCTCGCCGATAGTGAGGGTCAAAGGTTTGCAATCCTCGTTTGGCGTTATGTTTGCCAGAAGTTCACCCAGCTTTTCGAAAGGGTACTTTTCAAACTGCATCGTTTTCCTTGAGACATTTTTGGATATCGGTATCGAAACTATAGACTTTGTGCCCCTGCACTGCAGCGCGTGCACACAGAAGAGCATCGATAAAATCGATGTTACGGCGTTGCAAGATTTTGAGCGTTTCGATAAGCACCTGTTTATCATGATTAATGACATTCGAAAGTGTCAATATCGACAAAAAACGCTCTACAAATTCATTTTTAGGCATCTTGTAAATATTTTTCAAAACAAACCAGCTCTCCAATACTACACCTTCACTGACTATCGCTTCTATTTCGAAATTTGCAACCTTTTCGAAAAATGCAAGCGCCTCGCGATACATCTCTTTATTATCTTGCGTAAAAAGTCTAATGATGACATTGGTATCAATCAGATACGCCATACTTTTTCCTCAAATGCTCGGTATACACCTCTTCGAAAGCCTTGTCGATATCATCAACATAAATATCCTCGCGTATATGCGGTTTTTCTTTGAAAATTTCAAGCTTTTCGCGTTCGTTTCTTTTCCCTATCGGCTCGATCTTCGCGATCTCTTTTTTGGTGCGCTTGTCCACTACGATGAGCGGCTCTTTGAGATTTTTGAGGATCGAGACGTTGCGCTGCAGTTCGCTGATAGATATCACCATCGCCGCCTCCTTTTATATAGATTATACCACATTCTATATATTTAGTGCGGCATTGCAAACTTTTGCACCACGAACTCTCCCGCTTCATCGAAAAAGAGGTAGTGAAGCGTATCTTTTTGGATCGGCAGTCCCACTAAATAGCGCAGCGCCAAATTTGCTTCGATGCTGGCTATGAGCATCACGATGGGTGCGGCGATGCCGCCCGGCGTGCGGTCAGTGACTTTGAAGGCATCGAAGCTTGCACGCTCCATAAAACAGACCTGCCCCTGAAATTCCTCCACACTCGCATAGATCCAGGGCGTCTGCATAGCTTTGGCATAGGCATCGATCTTGGCACGCGTGGGGAGGTTGTCCGTGGCATCGAGAATGAGATCGACTTGGATACCACGCTTAGCAAACGCGTCGAAATCTTCGGCGAAACTCTCCACCTCCACATAGGGACAGCGGCTCTCGATCACGCAGCGATTGACTTCGGCCTTGTTCTTACCCGCATCTTCGATGCGAAAAGTGATTTGACGGTGGATATTGTGCACGCTCACCGCATCGAAATCCACCAGGTACATCTTGCCGATACCGCTGGCACCAAGCGCTAGAGCCAACGAACTACCAAGCCCGCCGCTACCGATGATCGCGATACTTTTTTCTTGCAAGCTCTCCTGCGCCTCCTCACCCCAGAGCTGGATCTGGCGTTTGAAATACTCCTTCACACCATCCCCCTCTTTTTAAGCTGATTGCGAAAGCCCCATTCGCGGCGCGCTCTTTTGAGCGTCTCTTTTTCGAGGCTCGCTATGAGCAGCTCCTCTTTGTCACCGAGCTCGATCAAAATCTTGCCGTTTGGATCGATAAGCGCGCTATCGCCGTAGAAGTGCCAGGTATGCCCACCACTATCCTTGCACTCGCCGATGCGATTGGCTCTGAGCACATAGCACTGGTTGCAAAAGGCGCGCGTGCGTAGCACCTCTCTCCAGCGCTGGGCTGAGCTAAATGTAGAAGAGCTTGGCACCACCACCGCATCTACATCTTTTTTGAGTAGCTCCATCCAAAACCAGTCGAAGTGGATCTCGAATCCTGCAAGCACCGCTACCTTGAACCCCTCGATGCGCACTACGGGAGGCGTTTGGAGCGGTGCAACTTCATTGGCGAAAAACTTCTCCTCGTTCCAGTGGGGATAGTTGATGAGGATCTGCTGATCGTAGAGGGTGGTCTTGCTGCCGCGCACGATCGCGATCGATTTGAAAAGCTCCTTTTTATGCACCCGCACGATGGGAGCGACGATGGCCAGCTCATACTTGAGCGCTAACTCTTTGAGAGTCTCCATCTGCTTCTTGGTCTGCTGGCGGATCATATCCACGGGAGTCTTGGTGAGTTCTAGGAAAAATGCGTTGAGGATATATTCTGGCAGCACCAAGAGCTTCACATCTTGCTTGTGTGCGGCCTTGCAGTAGTAATCGAGCCTATTGGGGCTCAGCCCCACGGAGGATATCTGGAGTGCCGCTATCTTCATCGCTCTTCCTCTTTTTGGATCTCTTCTATCTCCACTTTCGCTTCTTCGAGGAGCTTTTCGGCCTCTTTGAGCAGCTTCATCCCCTCCTTGTAGAGCTCCACGCTCTTAGCAAGCGGTAAATCTTGCTCCATGAGCTGGTCGAGTATCTCTTTTGCCTTTTTGAGTTTGCTCTCAAAATCCTTCATCGCCTATCCTCTATGATGTCGTTGATATAGTCGCTAAATTTGTCCACTTCCACCAAAAAGGCGTCGTGGCCATAGTCGCTTGGAACTTCATAGTATTCGCTGAGTTCCCCTTTGCCGATGCGCTCCATCGCTTCATCGATTTCACGCATCTCTTCTGGCAAAAAGAGTAGATCCTTTTCAAATCCCACTAAATAGAGTCGCGATCGCACGCGCTCTAGCGCCTCTTCGAGCCCTTCGTAGCCGTTAGAAAGATCGAAAAGATTGATCGCTTTGGTGATGTAGAGGTAGCTGAGGGGATCGAACCATTTACTAAAGTTGTAGCCGTTATATTCCAAGTAGCGCTCCACCTGGAAATGGCCGAATAGCTCGTAGAGCCCCTCGTTTGGCACATAGTCGCGTCCGAATTTGCGGTCCATCGAGTAGTGGGAGAGAAAACTAATATGCCCCGCCATTCTGCCAATCGCTAGCCCCGTAAGCCCCTTTTGGCGCAGCTCATCAGGGTCGTAGTAGCCCTTTTTGAAATCGGGGTCTTTGACGATAGCCTCACGCGCGATCTCGTTAAAAGCGATCACCCAAGGACGTGTGGCGTGGGTGGCTGCGAGTGCGATGATCTTTTCGGCAAAGCCGGGAAAATCCACGGCAAAACGTAGTGCTTGCATCCCGCCCATACTGCCGCCCACCACTGCGTGGACTTTGTCGATACCAAGCTTAGCAAAGAGGATGCGCTGCGCTTTGACCATATCCTTGATGGTGATGACGGGAAATTTGAAGCGATAGGGTTCGTCGCTGGGATACATAGGACTCATAGGTCCTGTGGAGCCGAAGCAGCTGCCGATGGTGTTGGTACAGATGACGAAGTATTTGGTAGTATCGATCGCCTTGCCCTCACCTATGAGGGCATCCCACCATCCCGGCTTGCGATCGCCCTCGTACCATCCCGCGGCGTGGTGCGAGCCGCTCAGTGCATGGCAGACTACGATGACGTTGCTTTTGTCTTCGTTAAGCTCACCATAGGTTTCGTAGACGATTTCGTACGGCTCGAGGATCCTCCCGCTCTCGAGATACAGAGGACTCGTAAACTTCGCGCGCTTTGTCGTTATTTCCAATCAGGTTCCCCAAAAGAGTATTTGGGGATATTATACTCAAAAGATACTACAAAGTGCATAAACTCACGCCATCGCTTGATCCAGATCGGCGATGAGATCCTCGGTGGCTTCCAAGCCAATACTTAGCCGAATTAACCCTTCGCTCACACCGGCTGCTTCCAACTCCTCGGCACTTAGCTGCTGATGGGTAGTGGAGGCTGGATGAGTGATGATCGACTTGCTATCGCCGATATTGACCACACGGCTAAAGATCTTGACGCTATCGGCGATTTTCTTGGCCTCTTCGAAGCTCTCCACTTCGAAGCTCAGCAGCCCGCTGGCTCCGCCTTTTAGGTATTTTTTGGCGTTTTCGTAGTTCTTGTCGCCTTCTAAGAGCGGGTAGTTGACCTTTTTGACTTTAGGATGCTTAGATAGCCACTTGGCTATCTCCAGTGCACTCTGGCTGTGTTGACGCATACGCAGGCTCAGATGCTCGAGGCCCTGGATAAAGAGCCAGCTGTTGAAGGGACTGGGTGCCGCACCCATATCGCGCAGGAGGCTGAGGCGAGCGCGCAGAATAAAGGGTGGGAAAGGCGTCTCGGTATAGACGAGGCCGTGGTAGCTGGCATCCGGTTCGTTGAAGTGGGTGTAGCGCGGATTGCCTCGCAGTTTCTTGGCCGCACTCGCTGCCTCGACTATGATACCGCCCAGCGCCAATCCCTGACCGGTGGTGTACTTGCTGGTGCTGTGCACCACCACATCCACGCCATACTCGATAGGATTGCAAAGAATCGGCGTGGCTACGGTGTTATCCACGATGGTGATGATGTTGTGACGATTGGCGATGGCCGTGATCTTTTCGAAATCGGGCACATCGATGCTGGGGTTCGTGATGGATTCGAAGAAGATGAGCTTGGTTTTTTCGTCGATGAGCTCTTCTATTTTTTCAGGCTTGTGCACATCGAACATCCGCGCTTCTATCCCCAAGCGCCTCAGCGTATGGGTAAAGAGCGTGACGGTGCCGCCGTAGAGTTGATTGGCAGCGACGATGTTATCACCCGCTTCACAGAGATTGAGCACACTATAAGTGATGGCAGCCATCCCGCTGGCCGTAGCCAGCGCAGCTTCACCTCCTTCGAGGGCGGCGAAACGCTTTTCGAATACGTCGGTAGTGGGATTGCCGATGCGGGTGTAGATATTACCAAGCTCTTTGAGCGCGAAGAGGTTGGCCGCATGCTCGGCACTATCAAAAGCGTAGGCGGTGGTCATATAGATGGGCACCGCCATCGTCTTTTGCTCATCCTTTTCATACCCTGCATGGAGTGCTATCGTCTCTTTTTTCATCCTCTACCTCGATAAGATTTTTTTATAGTATACCGTCTCACTGCTTAAAGTATTTTTCATAGAAGTAATTGGTCGCTTCCACGAAGCCCTGCACACTTCCGCAGTCAAAGCGCTTACCCTTGAAGCGATAGGCGATGACCATATTTTGCTTCGCTTGCACCTTCAGAGCGTCCGTGAGCTGGATCTCGCCCCCCTTGCCGGGTTTCGTGGCGCGAAGTATTTCGAATATATCGGGGGTGAGGATATAGCGGCCGATGACGGCGAGGTTGCTGGGAGCTTCCTTGGGATCCGGTTTTTCCACCATATCCTCTACCATATAGATCCCCTCCTCTATTTGCTTGCCTTGGATGACGCCGTATTTGGAGATATCTTCTTTTTCCACTTCCATCACCGCCACGATGGAGGTGCGAAACTTTTTATACAGCTCCACCATCTGTGCTAATACCCCTTTGCCCTCTCCTTCGCACAGGTCATCTGCCAGCACCACGCCGAAGGGTTCGTTGCCGATCAGCGTCTGCCCCACCAAAACGGCATGACCGAGTCCTAACATCTGCTTTTGGCGTGTATAAGTGAAAGTGTAGTTTTCCACCAAAGAGCGAATGTCTCTTAGTAGATGCTCTTTGGAAGTCCCCTTGATCTGGTGCTCTAACTCGTAGCTGATATCGAAATGATCCTCGATCGCACGCTTACCGCGTCCCGTGATGATGGCCATCGTATCCATCCCGGCCTCTATCGCCTCTTCCACGCCGTATTGGATGAGAGGTTTGTTGACGATGGGAAGCATCTCTTTGGGAATAGCTTTTGTTGCAGGTAAAAATCTCGTCCCATATCCCGCTGCAGGGAAAAGACACTTACGAATCATCCCAATCCTTTTTTCAACGATTGTACTACATAGAGCATTAAAAGTACATAACTTGCACCATTTCGACGCTTTGAACCCGCACCACTGATGTATAACTTTTTCCTATGTAACTTAGGTTACTGACTTGGATGAACTGTTTTCGTAGAATAGATAGAGACAATATCCCACAAAAGGAGGCAACAATGTGTGTCAATGTCGGAGTTCTCGATAGACTCATTCGTGTTATTCTTGGAATCGCATTGATAGTGTACGGACTATCGTATAACAACTACATCATCGCGGTCATAGGCGCCATCCCTCTTGTTACAGGAGTGATCGGTTTTTGTCCACTCTATCTGCCATTCAAAATCAATACTGGATGTCGCAAAGAGTAGTCCATGTGTGCTATACTCTCCCAAAGGAGAGAGTATGGCACAAGAACTTAGAGCATTCGATTTTTTCGAAGATCTCAACGAAGAAGAACGGAGATATCTTCGTCAGCACCTCAAACCGATTCAAGCCCCGAAAGATACGATTTTGTTCTATCAAGGCGACATCACAAAAGAGATACTTCTCCTTACGAAAGGGACGATACGGCTCTACATCCAAGGCGAAGATATCAATATGATCGAGCTTTACGTACTCTACCCTACCGAACAGTGCATTATCAACACCACTTCTGCAATAAACCTCACACCTGCGATAGGCTCTGCCGTCACATTGAGCGATATCGAAGGATATCTGCTCGATCGTGAGATAGTTTTGGAACTGATGCGATCGAACGAAAAGTACCAGGCATACATCTTCTCGCTCTTCACTATCCGTCTCGATGCACTTGCACGCTTACTGGAGAGTATCAAATTCAAACAGATGGATGAGCGTGTCTATGAGTATCTCGTGCAACAAAAGAGCAACCCCCTCGCAATAACCCACGACGACATAGCACAAGCTCTCGGTACAAATCGCGTCGTCGTATCACGAGCTCTGAAGAAATTGGAACGAGAAGGACTTTTGCGATTGGGTCGTGGTGTGATAACTTTATTGTAAATTGTAAAAGGTTTTATGGAAGATGAGTATTTTGGTTGCGGGGGGAGGATTTGAACCTCCGACCTTCGGGTTATGAGAGCCTCTTCAAAGCCCCGTATATCGGACGAAATCAAAAAATGTCACCACAAGCCGCACCAAACAAATCACAACTTGGCTCTAATTATAACCTCATTCACCCAAAAAGCATTCTCATCCA
>JALVTF010000001.1 GCA_027024145.1 Campylobacterales bacterium | reverse complement strand
GTATAATAGTGAGTGCACGAAAAATCTGTTCCAAAAGCACGGCTTTTGCAATTTTATGACTCATCGTCAGAGCGCTCAGACTTACTGCTATATCGCAACTACGTACAAAACGCTCCTCAAAACCATACGCCCCTCCTATGAAGAAGGCCACTTTGGGATTATTTTCGAGCATCTTAGCAAAAGCGAAACTATCCATCTGCTTACCTCGTGGATCCAAAGCTATATTGAGTCCATCCGCTATCTTATATGGTTCGAGTACTTCAGTATAAGCTTGTTTTGCTTTTTGGACATTTTCGTGCGCTTGATTGATTTTCTTATTGAAAATATTGTTCATGTTTATAGTAGCATATTTTTTAGCATTATCTATGAGATCTTGATAGATACACGCATAACATCGATCATCTTTCTTACCGATGGAGTTGATAGTGATCCTATGCATAACTGAGCGCTTTGATGACAAGATCGCTTCCCACCGCTTTGAAGCGGACATTCGGGATATGGTCGTAGATACACACACCTCCTATGGCCGCTACGTTGTGGCGTGAGTGCGCCGCGATGGCAGAGAGCTCATCGCCTAAAAGATTGCTCACCTCTTTGGTGCTGCTGGTGCGATAGGCTCCCAGACCCACATAGTCGATATCGAGCAGATTGGCCTCTTCGATCTCTTCTATGTTATGCGTCGAAAGGCCTATGATCTTCTTGCCGATGAGCCCTCGTACAATAGCGATCCCTTCCATCTTGGAGCGAGCTCCGAAACTCTCTATGATATTTGCTAAATCCTCTTGTCCTATATGGACACCATCACAATAGCTCGCCAAAGCGAATTCATCGTTGACGATGAGGATCCCATCCCAAAGTTTACGAAGTTTTTTGAGATTTTCCTGCCGTTCTTGGATACTCGCTTTTTTATCGCGATACTGCAATATCTTCGCTCCATAGTGTTTGGCAAAGGTCACGAAATCTTCGAAACCTATGCCAAAACGCTCCAAAAGGCCTCTATCACACAGAGCATAGATCTCAGCCATTATTTTCTCGCATCATGAGTCGCAAGAGATCAGCTATGGTCTTTTTCATCTGTGGACGTTCCACGATCATATCGATGAGCCCGTGTTCGAGTAAAAATTCGCTGCGCTGAAACCCTTCAGGAAGATCCGCACCGATAGTTTGCTTGATAACACGCTGACCCGCAAAGCCGATGAGTGCTCCGGGTTCGGCGATGATAATATCGCCTATCATGGCAAAAGATGCACTCACACCACCCATCGTAGGATCTGTAAGCACGGAGATATAGGGAAGACCGGCTTCGGCGAGTTTAGATAGAGCCGCACAGGTCTTGCTCATCTGCATGAGACTAAAGGTGCTCTCTTGCATCCTCGCTCCCCCACTGGCACTCACGATCACCAGTGGCTGACGCTTTTGTATGGCACGCTGCACAGCGCGCACGATCTTTTCGCCCTCCACCGAACCAAGGCTGCCACCCATGAAGGCAAAATCAAATACCACGATCTGAGTAGGCACACCCTCTATCGTACACGCACCACTAATGGCCGAACTTGCGCGTCCTGTCTTCTTTTTACCCTCTTCGATACGCTTTTTGTAGCTCTTTTTATCCACGAATTTGAGCGGATCCACTGGCTCGAGATTGGCGTCGTACTCTTCAAAAGTCCCCTCATCACACAAAATATCGATGCGCTCTTTAGCACCTATACGAAAGTGATAGCCGCACTTGGGGCAGACGTTGTAGCGGTTTTGCACCTCTTTGTAGTACATCAAAGCATTGCATTCAGGGCATTTGATCCAATGGCTTGGCTGATCATTTTTGCTTGGCTGCGTCCGGCGGATTTTAAACAGATCACTTATCCCCATGGGCTTCCTTTTGAACTATTTGCACAAGAGTATCAAAGACGTCTCGCTCTTTTGCAACAACGATCGTATCAGTTTCATGATGCAAATAGAGATCCGCACATTGATGCAGACCTGCTGCTACGTCATATGTTCGTATTTTACCAATAAAAATAACAAACTTGACATAATGCGCATACGCCAGCGATAATGCTACGGCTCCCGGACTGCGAAATTTGAAGCCCTGCTCTTTGAGTGCTGCCACGATAGCAGGATTTGCATAGGCTTTTTCGAAAAGTCCTACACGGGCAAAACGATTGAAGCGCACATCTTTGAGTCTTTCGTGCAGAAGTGAACCTTTTTTGTAAAACCCTTCCCATTTGACGTAGTAGTCGCCGTTTGCGTAATTGACGATAAACGAAAGAAGCGTCTGCCCATCTTTTTGTACGGCTATACTCGAACCATAGTAGGGAAATGATGAGAGAAGATTGTCGCTTCCATCGATGGGATCGATGATGATGTCGTATTTGCCGACTCCTACGCTTCCGGCCTCTTCGCTGATAATGCGTCCGTAGGGGGCGAGAGCCTCGATAAAGATTTTCTCCGCAAAAATATCGATCTTAGCCGAAAGATCACCTCCGGCCCCCTGCCCTACGTGCTCGTAGAAACTATCTTGCATATCGAATTTAATAGTTTTATAGATGGTACCGGCACACTCCTTGATACGCGTAAAGATCTCTTGCATCACTCTAAGAGCTTCCTTGTAATCGCTTTTGCAGCCTCTCTGCCGTCATACGCCGCCGTCACAACCAGGTGAGCACCGCGGTAGCAGTCACCTCCTGCAAAGACACCAGGCTTAGTAGTTTCATAGTTAGCATCGATCTTGATAGCACCCCAGTCGTTGGTCTCGATGCCATGTTTTGCCAAAAATTCAAGCGGCGTATTCTCAAATCCAAGCGCGAAGATCACCACATCCGCATCCATGGTAAATTCACTGTTTTTGACGATTTCAAGCTTTCTCTTGCCCTCTTTAGTAACAGTGGAGATGGTTTTGACAAACTCCACGCCCACGACGCGCCCTTCATCGTCAGTCAACACCTTCGTTGGAGCTACGTTGTAGACAAATTCTGCACCCTCTTCTTGGGCGTTTTTGACCTCTTTACGGCTACCAGGCATACTGGCTGCATCACGTCTATAGGCGCAGATCGCCTTTTTGGCGCCCTCACGGATGGAGGTACGCACGCAGTCCATCGCCGTATCGCCACCACCGATGACGATGACGGTTTTGTCCTTCACCTCTTTGTCTTTGTCGTAGCTGTCGCCAAAAACTTTGCGTTGGATGTTAGTAAGAAACTCCATCGCCATCATGGCACCTTTGGCATCCTCTCCCGGGATCCCAGCACGGCGTGCTTTGGTAGCGCCGATACCGATGAAAACGGCGTCGAAATTTT